>CAMYJF010000007.1:0-59517 GCA_947258555.1 uncultured Eudoraea sp.
CACTCGAGCTTGTCCTCCATAGCCTTGGCGAAGGAGGAGACTTTAAAAAAAGCGCCGACAATCAGCGCTTGTTTTGAGCGAAAAACGGGATTCGAACGTTCACTGCTGACTTGCGTAGCATCGTCAGTGCCGCGACCGAGGTCGCAATATAGGTATTACCCTAACCTTAGAATCACACTTTTCAATTAACTGAGAGCGAAAAACGGGATTCGAACCCGCGACCTCCACCTTGGCAAGGTGGCGCTCTACCAACTGAGCTATTTTCGCATTGTTTTGGATTCGCATTTTGTTCGAATCCCATTTTTCTTTTCTATCAATTCGCAACCTTCATCAGCCTTAGGCGGATGGCGCTCTAACTCCTGTACTCAGCTCAGCTGTAGTACGGGAAGCTATTTTCGCGTTTAATAACTCGCACTTAATTTCTGTGATGGCACAAAGCTTGGCGCGAGCCCTGTGGTGAAACGTATTTCTACTTCAGGGTAATGAAACTTGTTTCTACTACAGGGGAGCGCAAATTTAAAATAATTCTGTCAATTGTCAGGCACATTCCATGAAAGAAATAGTTGCCTTTAATCGTATTTACGAAGTAGCCTTATTTCTTTTGGTGAGCATGCGTTTGATCTCGTTGAGCTTCATAAGTGCTTCAACCGGGGTAAGTGTATTTATATCAAGATGCAGGATCTCATCCCTTATCTCTTCCAGCAAGGGATCATCCAATTTAAAAAAGCTGAGTTGCGAATCACTATGAGCCTCTTTTAGATCATCTCCTAACTCTTCGCTGGAGTGCGATTTTTCTAATCTGGCTAAAAGTTTATTGGCCTTTCTGAGTACTTGTTGCGGCATCCCGGCCATTCTGGCCACATGGATACCAAAACTATGCTCACTACCACCAGGTTCCAGTTTGCGCAGGAATAATACCTTGTTCTTTACTTCTTTGATGGCCACATTGAAGTTTTTGATCCGTTCAAAAAGGGAACTCATTTCATTGAGTTCGTGATAATGGGTAGCGAATAAGGTTTTGGCACGTGCCGGATGTTCATGAATAAATTCTGAAATTGCCCAGGCAATGGATATACCATCATAGGTACTGGTGCCCCTTCCAATTTCGTCTAAAAGGATCAAACTTCGTTCTGAAAGGTTGTTCAGGATGGAAGCCGTTTCATTCATTTCAACCATAAATGTGCTTTCTCCAACAGAGATATTGTCACTGGCACCTACACGGGTAAAGATCTTATCTACATATCCTATCCTGGCTGAAGCCGCTGGCACATAACTGCCTATTTGCGCTAACAAGACGATCAGAGCGGTTTGCCTGAGTATGGCCGATTTCCCACTCATATTCGGACCTGTGATCATCAAGATCTGCTGCTCTTCTGTGTTTAATACGACATCATTAGGGATAAAGGGTTCCCCCGGAGGCAGTTGTTTTTCTATGACCGGATGCCGCCCATCCCGGATCTCTATATCCAGACCGGTATGCATTTCAGGGGCTACATAGACATTCTCTTCTGCCAACTGACCAAAGGCACTCAAACAATCCAATTCGGCTAATAGGCGCGCATTCTCCTGTACCGGATGGATAAAATCTCGCATCCATAAGATCAATTGTTCAAATAAGTGCCGCTCCAATTCCAGGATGCGTTCTTCAGCTCCCAGGATCTTCGCTTCATATTCTTTTAATTCTTCGGTGATATATCGCTCTGCGTTTACCAGGGTCTGCTTGCGGATCCATGATTCGGGAACTTTATCCTTATGCGTATTTCGCACTTCCAGGTAATAACCAAATACATTATTTGACGATATTTTTAAGGAACTTATCCCTGTATTCCCCATCTCTCTTTCTACCATAGCATCCAGATATTCCTTGCCAGAATAAGCGAGTTTTCGCAATTCGTCTAATTCCTCTGAATAGCCTTCGGCAATTACAGGCCCCTTACCTACCTGGGCTACTGCATTGCTATCTAAAACAGTCTTAATGCGATCAATAAGGCCGTCGCAAGTATCTAAATTACTCGATATAAAACTGAGCGCTTCTGATTCTTTTTGGGCAGACAACTCTTTAATTGGTGCGACGTAAGTCAGGGCCGTACCAAAGTGCACAACTTCCCTTGGTGTGGCTTTTCCTGTGGCAATTTTGGAGAGTATCCGCTCCAGATCCCCTATTTTTTTAAGGGAAGTACGAAGGGTATCCCTCAATTCCTGATTTTCCAGCCAGTAGCCAACTATCTCATGCCGGTTCCTCAGGATGCTGAGGTCTAATAGGGGCAATGCCAGCCAACGCCGCAGCATCCTGCCCCCCATTGGTGTACTAGTTCTGTCAATAATATCAAAAAGGGAAACTCCTTGAGGGTGTGTAGACCTGAATAATTCCAAGTTTCGGACCGTAAAATGATCTAGCCAAACAGCCTCGGAAGATGCGATCCGCTGAATTCTTGATATATGTTTTATTTGGGTGTGCTGGGTTTCAGAAATGTAGTGCATGACGGCCCCTGCAGCAATGATACCCAAAGGCAAATGGGCTATGCCAAAACCTTTAAGGGAAGCGGTGCCAAAATGCCTTGCCAAAAGTTCCTGTGAATAATCCTCCTGGAAGATCCACTCATCCAATACGAAGAGGTGCCCATTGCTGATCCAGGATTCAAGTTCTTTCTTTTGGGATTTGGGCAGTAGAATTTCACTGGGCCGAAAATTTTCCAGCAAGCGTTCAATCTGGGCCAATGTACCTTCACTAACCAGAAATTCCCCGGTTGAAATATCCAGGAAACTCACGCCATACCCATTCCTTCCGGGATACACAGCAGCGAGAAAATTATTCTCTTTAGCTTCCAGCAAATCATCACTCAAAGCTACACCGGGAGTTACCAATTCTGTTACGCCCCTTTTTACGAGCGTTTTAGTCTGTTTGGGATCTTCCAATTGATCACAAATGGCAACTCTGTATCCTGCTTTTACCAGTTTTGGTAAATATGTATGGAGGGCATGGTGCGGAAAACCAGCCAATGCTGTTTTATCGCCTCCGTTGTTGCGCTGTGTCAAGACAATTCCCAGGGCCTCTGCGGCTTTTTTGGCATCCTCGCCAAATGTCTCATAGAAATCGCCCACCCTGAATAGCAGCAAGGCATCCGGGTGTTTGCTTTTGATGCTGTTAAATTGCCGCATCAAGGGCGTTATTTTTTTAACTTTTTTGGCTTCTTTCATCTACTTTTCCAGCAAAGAATCTAAAGTATTAATTTCGTTAAGGATTCTAAACCAATGTTGATATTTGGGAATAACTTTTCCACTAGAAATATATAGATCTAAGCAGGTATATGAAGTTTCGAAAATTAGCCAATGAAGAATTAGACCGACTCGATATTGAGGAATTTAAAGCGTCGGACAAATTTCCTGTTGTACTTGTGCTTGACAATATTCGGAGCTTGAACAATATCGGGTCTATATTTCGTACTGCCGATGCCTTCCGGGTAGAACGAATCTATCTGTGCGGGATCACTGCGCAACCTCCCCACCGCGATATTCAGAAAACAGCTTTGGGCGCAACAGAAAGTGTTGACTGGGAATATGCCGAAGATGTGTTAAAGGTCTTAAAAGACTTAAACGCTACACATAAACTGGTTGCTGTTGAGCAGACAGAGAATGCTGTTCTATTGACTGATTTTATACCAGAAAAACGAGATAGACTGGCCCTGATATTTGGCAACGAGGTAAAAGGTATTCAACAAGAAGCGATCGATCTTTGCGATACCGTTGTGGAAATACCTCAAAAGGGCACGAAACATTCCTTTAATATCGCCGTAAGTGTTGGGATTTCATTGTGGGATATCTTCACGAAAACACGTGGCTAACCCCCTGAAAACGAAGACCCCTGACAAGAATGCCAAGGGTCTTACTATAGTGTTTGAGTTAGTCAGTTACTGTTTAAGTGCGTGCAATTAAGTGATTCCAACCTAACTACGCAAATTATTTTCATTAAAATTGAAGGGTTATAAATATAATTCATGGCGTAAATAGAGACCTACATTTATATTTTATTGGAGCCAATGCCGCTCTATCTCTTCTAATATTCTTTGGTAATCTGCTTCATGGTCCATAAAATCCATGTTGCTGATATCCAGGATAGCCGTTTTTTGTTCTTGCTGACTCTTTATAAAATCCAGATATCCCTTATTAATATGTTCAAGGTAATGCGGTTCAATTTCTTGCTCATAGCTTCTACCTCTTCTGCGGATGTTTTCCAGGAGTCGCTCTGTATTCTGATAGAGATAGACATACAGATCGGGTTTTTTGACATTCGTATACATGGAATTAAAGATCTTCCTGTATAAATTGAATTCATCTTTTTGAAGGGTCACCTGGGCGAAAATGAGGGATTTATAAATGTCATAATCGCTTACCATAAAATTCTTAAACAGATCGAATTGTGACGTATCATCCGTGAATTGCTGATACCTGTCTGCCAGAAATGACATTTCCAGGGGAAAGGCATACCTGCTTTGGTCTTTGTAGAACTTCGGAAGGAAAGGATTATCCGCAAATCGCTCCAGGACGATCTTGGCATTAAAATCTGTAGAGATCCTTCTGGCAAGCGAAGTTTTCCCAGCACCTATGTTGCCTTCAATAGCCAAAAAGTTAAGCGCTGAAAAGAAAGAGGCACGATCAGCAGACAGTGGGGAATGCACTTTGGTAATGGCCGACCTGTCCGGACATTCCTGCAACAAATTACGCGTGTCCTTTCCCAGCAACGGATGATAAAATTGCGGGGCAATATCTGCCAGGGGTTTAAGAACGAATAACCGGTTTTGAATTTCAGGATGGGGAATGGCTACCTTGTCTGTTTGTATTACCTGGTCGCCATAATACAGAATATCGAGGTCGATCACACGTGATTGATAACCCGAATCCGGATCTCGAATACGCCCCATATTCTCTTCAATATTTATTAGGGCCTCCATCAATTCATCCGGCCTGAGCGAGGTCGTCACGCCTAAACACATATTAAGAAAATCTGCCCCGTCAAATCCTAAGGCAGCTGTCTCGTAAACCGATGAAATAGCTTGAATATCACCTACTTGAGAGCCTATTGCATAGATAGCCTTTTGAAATGCATAGAGCCTGTGGCCCTTATTGCTCCCAAAAGAAATATATGTAAGTGTAACATCTGACATGATGAGCGGACAAATTACGTAAAAGAAAGTCACTTTGGTTATCTTTGATGACCATTTAAATATTGAATTGTATGAAATTCTTACGGAACCTTCTGGCCGCTGTTTTAGGCTGTTTAATTGCTTTTGGAATTGTCTTTTTTATGTTCCTCATATTCGCAAGCCTGGCAAGCACTGAAGAAGGCGTATCAGTAAAGGATGATTCTGTTTTGGAGTTAAATATCCCTTATCCGGTTCAGGATTATACGGGTAATACTGATGATGATCCCTTCAATTTGTTCTATGAACCTACAATGGGGCTGGATGAGATCATTCATGCAATAAATATCGCCGCAGAGGATGATGATATTAAGGGAATTAGTTTGAATAAAAATTTCCTGATGGCGGGGATCTCACAAACCCAGGCAATACGCAAAGCCCTAGAAGATTTTAAATCTACTGGCAAATTCATCTATGCCTATGGGGATTTCTATATGCAAAAGGACTATTACCTGGCAACCGTTGCAGATAGTATTTATTTAAATCCGCTTGGAGGATTGGATTTCAAAGGTTTAGCTGCCGAAGTTTTGTTTTTTAAAGATATCCAGGATAAAACCGGTATTAAAATGGAAGTGGTTCGCCACGGTAAATATAAAAGCGCGGTTGAACCTTTTCTGGACGATGAAATGAGTCCTGAGAACAGGGAACAGATCGCTGCCTTATTAGAATCTGTCTGGGCGTCTATGGTCACTGAGATTTCAGAAGGAAGGGATTTATCGGCCGAAACCCTTAATAATATAGCTGATACCCTTGGGGCTCGTCTTCCGGAATATGCACATGCATCCGGTCTGGTTGATGGTGTTCTTTATGAGGATGAGTATGAAAATCGACTCAAATTTGCTACAGGTACTGATTTTGAGGATAAACAGCCGGTCATCAGTGTTCAGGATTATATGAAACGCTCTTCCAAGCGAAAGATCTATAGTGGTAAGGACAAAGTGGCCGTTATTTACGCACAGGGAGATATAATGTATGGTGAAGGGGGTCCTAATATAATTGGCCAGGGTTTGATGACTAAAGCCCTGCGGAAGGCAAGGGAGAACAGTCAGGTAAAAGCTGTGGTTCTACGAGTAAACTCTCCGGGCGGATCGGCCATAACATCTGATATTATATGGCGCGAAGTAGAGCTGACAAAAGAAAAATTACCCGTGGTGGTTTCCATGGGAAATGTAGCAGCATCAGGAGGTTATTACATTGCAGTTGGCGCAGATAAGATCTTTGCAGAACCTACTACAATAACGGGTTCAATTGGCGTATTTGGTACAATACCTAACATCAGTGAATTTGCTGAGAAAATTGGCATTAATGCAGAGCAGGTAGGAACAAACACAAATTCAGTAGACTACTCCTTATTTGAGCCTATGAGCCCTCAATTCAGAGGCTATGTAAAAGAAGGAATTGAAGAAGTGTATTCTACTTTCCTTCGCCGTGTATCGGAAGGAAGAAATATTAGTTTGGCGAGAGCAGATAGCCTTGCCCAAGGTCGGGTTTGGAGTGGGGTAGAGGCTCAAGAATTAGGCTTGGTCGATGAGCTTGGCGGCTTGGACGATGCCATCCTCGCAGCAGCCGAACTGGCGGAGATCGAAGAGTTTGGAATTCGCAAATACCCCCGTTATAAATCAGGATTTGAACGCTTTATGGAGGAAATGGCCAGCGCGAAATCTGATGGAGTGCAAGCTCAATTACAGGCAGAAATGGGCCAGGAATTGTTCAGCGTATTTTCCGAATTAAAAACCCTGGTTCAGCAAAGGGGAATACAGGCCAGACTCCCTTACACTATTCGCATCCGTTAGTATATTATGAAACCTGCTGATAAGAAACTAGCTTATAAGATCTACTTGTATCTGGGGGCTTTGTTCATTACGTCCCTGGTAGTATCCAACCTGATCTTTCAGAAATTTTTTTCGTGGTATCCCTTTGGAGACGTTGAGATTTTCGGAGCGCCACTTTTTGAGATATCAGTTGGGGTTTTACCCTATCCCATTACCTTTCTAATAACAGATTTGATCTCCGAGATCTTTGGTAAGAAGAAGGCAAACCAGGTGGTGACTGCTGGTATTTTCGCTTCCTTCTTCTCAATGGGAATTGTCCTGTTAGCCGATATGGCTCCGGCAATCCCGGAGTCGCCTGTAGGAAATGAGGTATTCAGTAGTGTATTTGCCTTATCGCCTCTGGCTGTTTTGGCGTCTATGATCGCTTATTTATGCGCGCAGTATGTAGATATAGCTATATACCACTTTTGGAAAAGACTAACCAAGGGTCGCATGCTGTGGTTGCGCAATAATTTCTCTACTTTTTCATCGCAGATTATTGACACCTTTACCGTTGTAGGCTTGTTATGTGTCTTTGGGGTGATCCCCTGGAGCTTATTCTCTGGTTTAGTGATCAGCGGGGTTGTCTTCAAGATTTTTATCGCCTTTCTGGACACCCCACTTCTCTATCTTTTCGTATATATTTTGAGAAAGCGTTTTGGTCTTGCGATCGGGGATGAAATTAAGCTGGATTCGTAAAATAATTCCTACGTTTTTGAGTTCTTTACCCATAGTCTGACACGGTATGAAAAAGAAATGGTTAAAAATAGCGGGAGCCACCCTTGGATTCCTTATAGTGCTATTGCTACTAATTCCGATTTTATTCCAATCAAAATTGGAATCCCTTCTTGTCCGGAAAACAAATGAAGCCATTCACGGGACATTATCAATTGAAAGTGCTCAGTTAAGCCTGTTTCGTAATTTCCCCAAAGCAACGGTAACTATCAATGACCTTTTACTTATTAATGCGGCTCCTTTTGAAGGGGATACACTGGTTATGGCAAAGAAAATTTCCCTAACAATGCCTGTTACAGAATTATTTGGAGACGATGCCGTAACGATCCATTCTTTTGGCATTGAAGGAGCGAACTTACATTTAAAAGAGAACACTGAAGATCAAACGAATTACGACATCTCAAAGTCGGCAGAAGATACTGTTACATCAGATTCAAACGAAGCTGCTCAATTTGCGATAAGCAGCTATGAAATTTCGGATTCAAAATTGAACTATGAAGATCTGGACACAGGACTCAGTTTTTCGCTGAGTAATATTGAGCATGAGGGAGAAGGCACTTTCTCTCTTGAAGAAGCCCTTTTAAATACACAAACGCAAACGAATATCAGCCTTCGAACCGAGGAGGTGACCTGGTTAGACGAGATCCCGGTTAATTTAAAGGCAATCATTGGAATTGATCTCGAAAGTAACACCTACACCTTCAAGGATAATTCCGGGTTTTTGAGAGACTTGCCAGTTGAACTCTCTGGCGCTGTTCAAATTTTGAAAGAGTCCCAGAAATGGGCAGTCAACCTTAAAACACTGAATTCAGATTTTGAAAATTTCTTGTCCCTGCTACCGGAGGCATATAAAGGTTATACGGATGGAATAACAAGCCGTGGAACTTTTGAACTGGAAGGTGTACTCGAGGGTAATTGGGATGATACACATATCCCCAGGCTGGATTTTCATATAGTAGCAAAAAATGGATACCTAAAATACCCTGACCTGGGCAAAGCCCTGGAGAATATTCAATTTGAAATTGGGGTAAAGAATACAACCGGACTCCCAAAAGATACTTTTATAGCCATCAACAATGCCGTATTTTCCATAGGTTCCGATAAGGTTCATCTCAGTTCTGTACTCTCAGAATTAACTGGGAATATGCACGTTAACGGTACTTTAAAAGCCAATGTGGACCTCAAGAATCTGAAAGAAGCCTATCCGCTGGAGAGTCTTAAAACAGTTGAAGGCAAACTACAGGCAGATGTGACTTCAAGTTTTTCAATGAGCGATATTGAAACGGGTTCTTATGAGAAAACCAGGTCCAGTGGTGATATTAAACTGGATGGAATTAGATATAGACAGGAAGATGCTCCGGACACCTTTATAGAAGATGCGGCATTTACGTTCACTCCTGAAGCTGTGATTGTAGAGCAAATGTCAGGGACTACAGGAAATACGGATTTTTCATTGAAAGGTAAAATAACCAATATGCTTGGCTATACCTTGCGGGATGAACCCTTGAAAGGGAATTTCATCCTTCGCTCCAGGCGACTGGATCTGAACGATTTTATGGGCGATGATGTAGATTCACAGGATGAAAAAACTAAACCCGAGGTGGAGTATTGGCAGATTCCAGATTTCTTAGATGCAGAATTTGCTGCTGATATTTCTGAGGTGATCTACGATGATATCGTATTGAGTGATATTTCAGGGGCCTTGAGAATACAGGATGGTGGCGCCAATTTTTCAGATGTCTCCTCCAAATTTTTGGGAGGAAATCTTTTGGCCGATGGAAAACTTGTCGCCAACGGCAAGCCCACTTTTGACATTCAGCTTGCACTGCAAAACAACAGTATATCGGAGTTGTTAAATGCGACAACTTTCTTCGAAAAACTAGCTCCTATTGCGAAAGGGCTTCAGGGCACAATGGATTCTAAGTTTAGAATGCAAGGGAGCTTTGCCAATGGGTTTGAGCTGGACTTTAATAGTCTTTCCGGCCAGGCACAAACAGAATTAAAAGCCCTGGACAAAGTTTTAGGCGAGCAATCCATCATTCGTGGACTAAGGCAAAAGCTCAATTTTTTAAATGGGGAATCCCTCGATTTAAAAGGCCTGAAAACGGTGCTGAAATTCCAGGATGGTAATATTACCGTAAGTCCGTTTACCTTCAACTATGAGGATATCCAAATAGGGGTAAATGGCAGTCATACGTTCACCGGGGATATGAAATATGAGATGCAATTGGAGGTTCCAGCCTATTATCTGGGAAGTGAAGTAAATACACTGATAGATTCATTGGAGGATCCGGAATTAAAGGAGATACCTGTTCCTGTTAATGTATCGATCTCTGGCACCTATGCTTCGCCAACCATTAGTACAGACCTTAAATCTAGCGTAAGTACATTGACAGGCAAACTTGTGGAGATACAAAAAGCCAGATTGAAAGAGAAGGGCACTGAAAAAGTTAAGGATCTGCTCAGCGGTATTTTCTCTTCAGGGCAAAAAGATAGTACGAACAGGGATACGGTTTCAGAACCATCTGTGAAAGGCGTTTTGGGGGATATCCTGAGCAAAGGCTCAAAGCCGGCAGATTCGACAATAACAACTACGGATTCTTCCGCTCAGAAACCGCCTTCTATAGAAAAGACTGCCACGGATATCATAGGGGGAATATTTAAGAAGAAAAAACAAGATACCACTCCAAAGGATTCGGTTAACCAATAGTTAGCTCAACTACAGTACCTTCATTTCCGCGAATATTGAAGACTGTACTATCTTCAAATATGAAATACTGGCCTTTTATTCCTTTAAGGATGCCTTTATACGAAGGTGTCTTACTCAGGTTTAAACTTTTTACTTTCTCGGGGTATTGCAAGACCGGAAAATCCATATGGAATTCATCACTATCAGCTACGTAATATGATATAGCTTCTTCAGGAATGTTACTTCTTAGTTTTTTACGCCATTCTTTCAGATCTTCATCCTTGACCTGATTAGTCAGCATTTTCCGCCAATTGGTTTTATCGCTAAGATGGTCTTTTAAGGCTACCTCCGTGATCCCTGCTAAATATCTATTGGGAGTTTCAACGATAGTGATCGCCTCATGGGCGCCCTGGTCTATCCATCTTGTGGGCACTTGTGTTTTGCGAGTGACGCCTACTTTGATGTTGCTGGAATTGGCCAGATATACGATATGAGGCTGAAGTTGCACTTTCTTTTCATAAGCGAGGTCACGATCCTCCTGATCCAAATGCGCTTTACTTAATTCCGGACGCATGATCCAATCTCCTGCTGCTGGAATGTCAAAAAAGCACTGACGGCAAAAACCTTGTCTGTAAATAGGCCTCTCTTCTCCACAATTCAAGCACTGATACGATAAGAACTTTATCGCCAGTGGCTTGTCCAGTATTTGATTGACATTGAGAAAATCGGCTTCAAATACCAGGTAATACTGTATGGGAGATCCATGTTCTGTAGACATTTTGCGGAGTACACCTCGAAAATTCATGCCGTGTATTTCATCGTTATTTGTTTGTAAATACCCTGTTTAAAGTTAAATTTAGAGTCGCTATAAAGATATCCAAAATGCCAATACCATTATTTAATTCTATTGCATCCTGGCTTTTAAAGAAGCGATTTCACCAGATAGAGCTTTTTCTAAAATATCCCGGTGAAGTGCAACAGGAGGTATTGCAGCAATTATTAGAATTAGCAGGTGATACAGAAATTGGCAAGCAGTATGAATTTGACAGCCTTAATTCATATAACGCATTTGCAGAACGCATACCCATTGTATCCTATGAAGAGTTCGAACCCATGATAGAACGAACACGCAGGGGTGAACAAAATATATTTTGGCCCACAGCGATAAAGTGGTTTGCTAAAAGTAGCGGTACGACTAATTCGAAGAGTAAATTTATACCGGTTAGCACGGAGGCGCTGGAAGATTGCCATTATAAATCCGGCAAGGATATGCTGTGTTTATATCTGAATAATAATGAGAATTCCCAACTATTCACAGGTAAAGGTCTTCGACTGGGAGGCAGTAAAGAATTATACGAGGATAATGGCTCCTTTTTTGGCGACCTGTCTGCGATCTTGATAGACAATATGCCTTTTTGGGCCGAAATGAGCAGTACACCAAGCAATAAGGTCTCATTGATGGGTGAGTGGGAAACTAAGTTATCTGCGATCATAAATGAAAGCATTCAGCAAAATGTTACCAGTTTAGTTGGTGTACCCAGCTGGATGTTGGTGTTGCTGCACAAGGCACTTGAAGATACGGGCAAAAATCACCTCTTTGAGATTTGGAATAATTTAGAAGTCTATTTTCACGGTGGGGTAAGTTTTAATCCTTACAGGGATCAGTTTCAGGCAATCTTACCCCGGAAAAATTTCAACTATTACGAGATCTATAATGCATCAGAAGGCTTCTTTGCCATACAGGATAGGAATCATGCGGATGATTTGCTCTTGATGCTTGATTACGGGATCTTTTATGAATTCATCCCTATGGATGCTTATGGCACTGAGAGTCCTAAAGCCATTCCCTTATGGGAAGTTGAAACAGGTGTGAACTATGCGTTGGTTATTACGACGAACGCTGGATTATGGCGTTATAAAATAGGTGACACTTTACGATTTACTTCAACAGATCCTTATCGGATTAAGATCACGGGCAGGACCAAACACCATATTAATGTTTTTGGGGAAGAATTGATCATAGAGAACGCAGAACGCGCAATCGAAAAATCTTGTCAACTTACAGGGGCAGCCGTAAAGGATTTTACAGTTGCACCCGTTTACATGTCAGGCAAGGAAAAAGGCGCACATGAATGGGTGATCGAATTCAAGAAGGCACCCAATAGATTAGACGATTTTACCCAATTGCTGGATACTAATTTAAAATCCCTGAATTCTGACTACGAGGCCAAGCGATATAAGAACATGACATTGAATATCCCCATTGTCCATGTCGCTCAGGAGAATTTATTCTACAACTGGTTAAAATCCAAAAACAAGCTGGGAGGCCAGCATAAGATCCCCAGATTGTCCAATACAAGGGATTATATTGACGAACTTCTTCAAATGAATAAATAAGGAGAATACCTGTCCATTCCTCTATTCACACAGTTTTCTTGCCCATAAGTACATTGATTTACTTGATTCAGGCTATTCTTTTTGATCTTGTCAGAGGTTTGAATAGTATCGCTTTCTGAGACAAGTAGAATGGAATAACCGAAGTTTGAAATATCTGATATCATCGAGTATATAGCCCAAATCAACCAAAAAATAAGGTTTTGCCTCACTAATTGCTCATATTAGAGCTTTATACGCACCAATCTTAAAATTTACCTATGGCTGAACGACTAGTAATCTTATCTGATATGTGGGGGGCTAAAAAAGGCCTTTGGATAATGTCTTACCTGGCATATCTGCAACCTTATTTTGATATTGAATTCCATGATTGCCGACAATTGGCAAATATTGATGTACCTGTAAACACCCAGGAAAACGTTTACAAGGCATTTAAAAATGGAGGTATGGACCTTGCTGTACGCCATTTGCTAATAAAAGAAAAATCACCAGCCCATTTCCTCACCTTTTGTGCTGGGGGTACAATTGCCTGGGAGGCTGGTCTTAAGGGAATGCCCATGAAATCTTTGTATGCGGTTTCCCCAATTGATCTGATGGATTATTCCGAGAAACCAGATTGCCCGGTAACGCTAATTTTCGGGAAAGATGATGAAGATGTTCCCGATTTCCTATGGGCAGATAAATTGGGATTGAAAATGGAGCATATTTCCAGGTATGGGCACGAGCTTTACTCCGATGAAAAGATCATCAGTAAGATATGTCAGGATATTCTGGAAAATTTCCTAAAAGAGCTACACCAGGCTTAGGATACTGCCTTCAACTTTTTAACTGTCTCGTAGGATAGTTTAGCTTCGGCATAAGGTTTTGTTACCTTAAAATCCTTTTCTCCTGTGGAAGGCATTTCAAACATGGCATCTGTAAAGACAGCTTCACAGAGGGATCTCAAACCCCTGGCACCTAATTTATACTCAATTGCCTGTTCAACGATGTAATCAAGAGCCTGTTCAGTAATCTTAAATTGAATACCGTCCATAGCAAAAAGTTTTTCATACTGCTTGATTATGGCATTCTTAGGTTCGGTCAAAATGGCTCTCAGCGTTTTCTTGTCCAAAGGATTCATATGGGTTAATACAGGTAAACGCCCTATGATCTCAGGTATAAGTCCGAAATCTTTTAGATCTTTTGGAATAATGTATTGCAGCACGTTAGCTTCACTGATACTTTCTTCCTTCTTAGACGCACTGTATCCAATGGCCTGCATATTCAGGCGTTTGGAAATGATCCGTTCTATACCGTCAAAAGCACCTCCTGCAATGAAGAGGATATTTTCAGTATTAACTTCTATGAATTTTTGATCCGGGTGCTTGCGACCTCCTTTAGGGGGTACATTTACAACCGTTCCCTCGAGTAATTTTAATAATCCCTGTTGTACACCTTCACCAGATACATCACGGGTAATGGAAGGATTATCACTTTTACGTGCAATTTTGTCTATTTCATCTATAAAAACAATTCCCCGCTCTGCTTTTTCCAGGTTGTAATCGGCAGCTTGCAACAAGCGAGTGAGGATACTTTCAACATCTTCTCCGACATAACCGGCTTCTGTAAGGACAGTTGCATCTACAATGGCTAAAGGCACGTTTAACATTCGTGCAATAGTCTTAGCCATAAGTGTTTTCCCTGTACCGGTTTGCCCTACCATGACTATGTTGCTCTTTTGGATCTCAACATCGTCTTCCTTGGAAGTGGGCTGCAACAGCCTTTTATAGTGATTATATACAGCAACGGACATTACTTTCTTTGTCCGTTCCTGGCCAATAACGAAGGTATCAAGGAAATCTTTGATCTCTACGGGCTTTTTAAGTACAAGCTCAGAGGCGAGGTCATTGGTTTTGGACTGCTTGGATTCTTCTGCAACAATACCGTAGGCCTGATCAATACAACGATCACATATATGGGCATCCAGCCCTGCGATGAGCAGATTGGTTTCAGGCTTTTTCCGGCCGCAAAATGAACATTCAAGATTTTCCTTCGCCATGACTAAAGTTCCTTACTTATTGTATAACGACCAATTCTGGGTTTTGGTTTACCATTTCGATAAACGGATCATACCGGTCGATCTTAATCCTTGTCTCTTTCAAGTATTTCATCAATCATGCCATATTCCATGGCTTCTTCGGCTTTCATCCAGTAGTCGCGATCACTATCTTCAAAGACCTTGTCGAATTTCTGACCTGAATGATTCGAAATAATATGGTAGAGTTCGTCTTTTATCTTCAATATTTCCTTGGCCGCTATCTCTATATCACTGGCCTGACCTTGTGTCCCCGACATAGGCTGGTGGATCATAACCCGTGAATGTTTTAAGCCACTTCTCTTTCCTTTTTCTCCGGCGCATAATAGAACGGCAGCCATAGAGGCAGCCATGCCCGTACAAATTGTGGCTACATCGGGTTTTATGAATTGCATTGTATCATAAATACCCAGACCAGCATAAACGCTGCCACCTGGAGAATTAATATAGATCTGTATGTCTTTTGAAGAATCTGCGCTTGCCAGGAATAATAACTGCGCTTGTATAATGTTCGCAACCTGGTCATTTATGCCCGTACCCATGAAAATGATCCGATCCATCATCAAACGCGAGAAGACATCCATAGCGATGGCATTCAGTTGTCTTTCCTCAATAATATTAGGAGTCATCCCTACCGGGTACATACTGTGAAGGATCTTATCGTAATAAAGGCTGTTAATACCCTGATCCTTTATGGCAAAATCTTTAAACTCTTTAGTATAGTCCATGCATTTCGGAACGTATGTTCAACAAAAAAAAGGTGCCGAAAGCAAGAATTCCGGCACCGTAAATATACATATTATATTGTCAAAACTTAGCTGTAAACCTCTTTCACAAAATTTTCATAGCTAACCTCTTTTACTTTGAGATTAACCTTCTCTTTGTACAGGTTTAATAACTTCTGACTCATCAATTGCTCGGAAAGCCGCTTTACTTCATCCTGATTACTCAAGACCCGACCTGCTATATTTTCCAGGTCTTCTTCCTTGGGATCAAGTTGGCCATATTGGGCCATTTGGGATTTAATAAAACCTTTGGCAAATTCCTTTAATTCATCGTATTGAAGTTCAATACCGTGATCTTTTATGAGTTTGCCTTCTATAAGTTGATATCGTAGTCCTTTTTCAGTGCGTTCAAATTCTTCCTGTGCCTCTGCATCGCTCAATGGTTTTTCCCCGGTGGTTTTGATCCATTTGGTCAAAAACTCTTTTGGGAGTTCAAAGGAGACGTTTTCTATCAAGCGTTCTGTGACATCATTCAATAGCTTTTGATCTGACTGCTGAACGAATTGCTCTTCCCCTTCGGCTTTAATGCGATCTCTTAATTCTTTTTTTGAGGTCACCCCGTCTTTGCCGTAAAGCTTGTCAAATAGCTCCTGGTTTAACTCAGCGGGCTGGCGCTCATTTATTTCTTCGATCGTAAAGCTTACATCGATATTCAGTCCTTCTGCCTTTTCCTTGTTTATGCCTAGAGAGCCGGCTAAAATATATTCTTCTTTAAAAAGGCCTTTTGTTTTTAAGGTTACTACATCATTCACAGATTTTCCGAGAAGAAGCCCAAGCATTTTTTTGCTTTTGACCTTATCCATCTCTACAATGGCCTTATTATCGATCTCTTCTTCTTCATTGCTGAACGTACCGCTCACTTCACTGCTCTTTTCCACTTTGGACTGAGAGATCAGCTTGCCATATTGCTTCTGGATCCGATCTATCTGCTCATCCAACATCTTTTTATCTGCAGTGATCTTATAATGTGTAATCGTCTTTTTTAATTTGAGAGGGACCTCAAACGAAGGTGCTAAACCCAGATCGAATTCAAAGGCGAAATCATCGTCATCCCAATTGAAGTTATCTTGTTGCCTGGGTAACGGATTGCCCAGGACATCGAGTTTCTCCTCGTTGAGGTATTTGCCCAGGTTATCTTGAATAAGTTTGTTGACTTCATCGACCAATACGGCTTTCCCGTATTGCTTCTCGATCAGGCCCATTGGGACCTGACCTTTACGAAAGCCAGGGATATTTGCCTGTCTTCTGTAATCTTTTAGGATCTTTTCTACTTGGTCCTTGTAATCGTCTTTTGAAATTGCCACCGTAATAACGGCATTCAGTTCATCGATTTGTTCTTTGGTGATGTTCATTATTTCACAACATTAAGGGGACTAAAAATGGGTAGCAAAAGTAGTGGATTTTGCCTGTTCATCCAAGTTTATTCGACTATAGTTATGCAGTCTTCTTTTTCTTGCGATCTTCTTTTAAAATTGAATAGAAAATGGATTGAAGAAGGGAAAGAAGTAAGCTAAAAAGAAGGGCCCACCAGAAATTGCTGACATCGAAGCCGCCGATCAAGGAATCTGCTAATAAAATGATAAGGGCATTTATGACCAGTAAGAAGAGTCCGAATGTGATCAGTGTCACAGGAAGAGTAAGCAAGATTAGGACCGGTTTCACCAGCAGATTTAAAATACTTAAAACCACGGCAACGATCAGGGCTGTAACATAGTTATCTACCGAGACCCCTGGTAATACTTTAGCAAGTATGACAACGGCCAAAGCACTTAATAACATTCGAAAGATCATTTTCATAGTGGTGGGAAATAAAACCCTGTAGCACGAGCTACAGGGCTATGCTAAAGGCCCTTAATTAACATATAAGCCTGTAAAATCCAGCGGATTCACACCTGGCAGGTTAGATCCGTATTTGGCATTAATTGCTTCGACAAACAAATTAGCGATTAGGGCATAGCCTCTTGGGGAAGGATGAACTCCGTCCAGTGAGAAACCACCTCCGGTTCCAAAATCACCTGTCACAGTACTTCCATCAGCCAATGGAACGCCTGTGGCAATTACTGAAGCTAGAAAACCATTCGCATCAACCAGGGCCAGATCGTATTGGGCAGCCAGGGCTTCAATAGTCGGATTATAGGCAGCAATGGCATTATTTACGAGTTCTTGTTCCTGGGGTGTTAGTACCCAATTATCTGCCAAGGGAACTGAGACACCATTAAGCAGAGTAGGATCACCACCAACCACTGTACCAATGAAAGATAACGCAGGAAGAACTATAAGATCTGCTGCAGTAGCTTGTCGCATATTTAGCAATGCCGGATTAAATGAAGTAAGATCTGTTAGATCTTCATCCAGGATCAAAACGGCATTTTCCGCGCCCGCAGCAAAGGAAACCGTGCGTTGTGCCAATTCTTCAGCACTGATTAATCCAAGTCCTTGTAATTGTGCCAATCCGCCATTATAGGCAGCGAATGCGCCATTTAAAAGGGCTGCAGTTCCCGCGTCCAGTGGCACTGGATTATGGGGAACAGTTGTGAAATAGGGTATTGTAATTATATCAGGAATATTGGCAATTGCGCCATCGGCACCACCGGCAGTCAATGTAGCCAGAATTCCGTCGATAGAACCTGCCACCACGTTAGGATCACTAATATCAGATCCTCCATAGGTGCTTGGATCAAAATTACCTGCCTGGTCTACACCAGAACCGCCCGAAACGGCATATGCCAGAACATCATTGTGACCGATCCACAAGGTGAAAAAACTTGGGTTTTGCGATGCTGCATCCTGCAAAACAGAAGCAGTAGGAGAGCTGGCAAAGCGCACGTAAAATGGATTCGCAAGACCTAATTGGACTCCGGCCAGATTACCGTAGCCAGGGGCCAGCAAATGATAGCTTTTCGCACTGGGAACTCCCATATTATTAAAAGGACCGCTTAGTATATTACTGATCTCAGTGCTAGCTTGCCCTTCAACTGGGACTGGGAGCGGTGAGCCAGTGGAAAAATCAAGGATAAGTCGGTTCGGTGTTAACGGCATGCCGCCCAATGTAGTTCCACCAAGGTTGTCGGCCATTAATGGAATGCTAAAATTTCCTCCGCCGGCAAGGGCAAAATTGGAAGCCAGCATATTTGGAAAAGAGGCAGTTTGCCCATCTATAAATAAAGCCTGGTCAGAAACTCCGGCAGTCAAGGAATTTCCGACTGCTACATAGTTTGAGAAATCAGCGGATCCACTGGTATAATTGATCGGATCCGGATCGGGGGTAGTGTCCGGCATAACAGCCGTATCGTCATCAAAACAAGAAACGAATAATAGCCCTGATAGAAAGAGCAATGCATATAACTTCTTCATATTCTAAAATTTGAGTTAGTTAAGGCAGGCGCTAATAGTGCCTAGCTCCCAAATTTAGCCAAAATAATGAAACACCCAATGGAAGGCTCAAATAATCATGCATGCATAATATTGAGGATTTACCCCTGATTTAAAAAGGCAAGTAACTCATTTTG
The DNA here is from genome assembly GCA_947258555.1 of uncultured Eudoraea sp. Taxonomy (GTDB): domain Bacteria; phylum Bacteroidota; class Bacteroidia; order Flavobacteriales; family Flavobacteriaceae; genus HDS-28. The sequence goes on from CAMYJF010000007.1 coordinate 19,196, forward strand.
AAAGCCTTCAGGGTTTTCGGCATGAAGCCAATGTCCGGTGCCAGAAACGGTCTTTATCTGTGCCATGGGAAAATGGGTATGAATACCGGCATGATCAGATTGGGTAACATATTCGGAATATTCCCCTCTTAGAAATAGGGTAGGTCCGTTATACTGCTCAGTTCCTGCCAAGGGTTCACCGATCATATCCAGGGACATGCTCAGCGCTTTCAAATTGAAACGAAATGCCAGTTCTTCAGGGGTCTTTCGATATAAATTCTTTAAGAGGAAGGCGCGTAGACCCACTTCCTCGAATTGGCTTGCTAATGCCTGGTCTGCTTCGCTTCGGGATCTAAGATCTGCAGGAGTTAATGCTTGAAGTCCGTCGATGATATGTTGGTGATGAGGGGGATAATACCTGGGGGCAATATCGGCGACGATCATTTTATGACAACGTTCCGGGTAGGCACAGGCAAAATGCATGACTGTCTTACCCCCCATAGAATGACCCAGAAATATCGCCTGTTTGATCTTGTGATGATCCATATAATTGATCAGGTCTTCGGTCAGGAGCTCATAGGTAAATTCATCATCCCAGAAACTTCGGCCGTGATTTCGCTGATCGACCAGGTGTACACGATATCCTGTTTGCACTAATTTTTTTCCATGGCTTTTCCAGTTATCACCCATGCCGAGGAAACCGTGCAGTATTAGTAGATCAGGACCATCGCCTTGTATTTGGGAGTGTAAAATTCTCATAAACCCAGCCTGTGCTTATACATCCTCACAACATTTTCCAATCCCAGGTAAATCGATTCACAAATAAGGGCATGACCTATAGAGACTTCCAGCAAATGGGGAATGTTTTCTTTAAAGAATCGGATATTGTCCAGGCTCAGATCATGTCCGGCATTGATTCCCAGCCCACATTGATGTGCTACCAGCGCGGCTTCTATAAAAGGATCGATACCCTGTTTATTATTTCCCTGTGCATAGGCGTGAGCATAGCTTTCTGTATAGAGTTCAATCCTATCCGTTCCCGTAGCCTTAGCCCCTTCTACCATGCGCGGATCCGGATCCACGAATATTGACGTCCGGATACCGGCTTCCTGAAAATTGCTGATAACATCTTTTAGGAAATCTTTATGTGTATGCGTATCCCAACCTGCATTGGAAGTGATCGCATCTTCGGCATCTGGCACAAGGGTAACCTGTGTTGGCTTTATTTCCAGGACCAGCTCTGTAAATGCGGGAATGGGATTCCCTTCTATATTGTATTCCGTAGTAACAATAGCTACCAAATCTCTGGCATCTTGGTATGTTATATGCCGCTCATCCGGCCTGGGATGCACGGTGATCCCATCGGCCCCAAATGATTCAATATCCCTGGCAGCTTGAAGAATATTGGGAATAATTCCACCTCTGGCATTGCGCAAAGTTGCCAATTTATTAATGTTAACACTTAGTTTCGTCATGTGCATAGGGTCTATGAAGCGGGCACAAAATTACAAATTAGGCACACCTTTTGATATTTAAAATTAGTATTTTGCGTTTTGTTATAATATGAGAATTCAATCCTACATAGTAAACACACTGCCGGTTTTTGAAATTAAGGAAACCTTAGAAGGGGTTATCCAGTTTTTCAAATACACTACCTATTCGCATGTAGCCATTGCCGAACATGGAAAATTTGTCGGTGTTCTGGCTGAGCGCGATATGGAAACTTTTGAAGCAGATAAGAAGATTGAAGACTCCCGTCATGCTATGGAAGTGATATCCAGTCCGTTCGATTCTACCTGGATGGATGTACTGGAACTATTTGCCCGTAATGAGGCCAATATACTGCCCGTATTAGATGAAGAAGGCAGTGTAATTGGCTATTATGATCTGACAGATATAGTGGCAATGTTTATTGAGATACCGTTTTTTACGGAGCAAGGGGCCATCCTTGTTGTTGCCAAGAAGGCAAGCGATTACAGTTTCAGTGAGATCGCCCAGATCGTTGAAAGCAATAACACCAAGCTGATAGGTGCCTTTATTACGGACGCCAGGGAAGAGGTGGTCCAGATAACTGTTAAGCTGGGTACCGGGAATTTGAACGAGGTTGTTCAGACATTCCGCAGATATGATTACAGCATTCTCTTTGGAAGCAAAGACGATCAGTTCCTCAAAGACTTAAAACAGCGTTCGGATTATCTGAACAAATACCTTAACGTTTAGTACGCGATGAAAGTAGCCATCTATGGCCAGCAATACCCCCAGGAAGCGGGGTCTAACATAATGGAACTGCTTCATGAACTGGAAAAGAACCAGGTCCAGATCGCAGTAGAACGCTCTTTCTTAGAAACCCTTAAAAATCAGGAGAATTGTAAAGAGTTTGCAATATTTACGCATAAAGAAGGATTGGATCCCAGTTTTGACCTTTTCATCAGTATAGGGGGCGACGGAACCATTCTTAGAGCCGTTACTTATATAGGAAATTTAGGTATACCGGTAGTTGGTGTTAACACTGGAAGACTAGGTTTTCTTTCGATCATAAAAAAGAATGAAGTCAAGGACCTTGTCCAGGATTTTATTTCCGGGAATTATTCTATTGTGGAAAGAAGCCTGGTTCAGTTACGAACAGAAGGTGAAATCCCTGAATTCGATGGAAGGTATTACGCCTTGAATGAAGTTACTGTTAGCCGGAAAGATACTACGTCCATGATCACCGTGGAAACCCATCTCAATGGGGAGTATCTAACTTCGTATTGGTCGGACGGACTCATAGTAGCCACACCGACCGGTTCAACAGGATATAGCCTGAGTTGTGGGGGTCCGGTCTTGATGCCTACAGTAAAATCTTTGGTGATCACACCCATTGCACCCCATAATCTTAATGCGAGGCCCCTGGTTATCTCCGATGATACTGAGATCCGCCTCAAAGTCTCAGGAAGGGAAGACTTTCACCTGGTATCGCTCGACTCCAGAGTAGCTACCCTCAAGCATGGCCAGGAAATCATAATTACGAAGGCTGATTTTGTTATTAAAATGGTGGCCTTTCCAAAAGGAAGCTTCTTTAAAACGATACGCAAAAAATTACTGTGGGGGCAGGACCGCAGGAATTAGCATTTCACGCAATAAATAGGGTCAAAAGTTGTTAAACTATGGAGAACTCAGAGAGTTCATTCCATTAGATAGAGATTTGAGGTATGGGTAAGCCTTCAAAATATAGCATTATAACATATACGGCCATTCTGGTTTTAACGCTGGGCATGGTGAGTAGTGCACGCGGACAAATGTTCGAAATAGGCTTGTTTGGAGGGGGTACCAATGCCATAGGAGATGTGGGCAAGATGAATTACATAATGCCTACGGGCTTAGCGGGTGGGGCCATTTTTAAATGGAATAAGAGTAAACGCTATGCCTGGAGAGCTTCAATGATCTATGGACAGTTCACCCTGGATGATGCCAATTCGGATATACGAGGCAGAAGGCAACGTGGATTTACCATGGATAATACAATTCTGGAAACTTCTGCCGGCCTGGAGTTAAATTTTACCGACTACAATCTGCACAAGTTGGGTCCTGCTTTTACCCCTTATTTATATACAGGTCTTACTTATTTTAGATTCGACTACAACTACTTCGATGCCGGGTCTGTACGGTTCACCGGACAAAGAGATGGTGCATTTGCCATACCAATGACGGTGGGCATGAAACTTCGTTTAAATCAATTTCTTATTTTTGGCGCCGAAATAGGTGCCCGCTACACCTTTACGGATAATCTGGATGCGAGTAATCCGGAGGGATCCAACTTCGAACAATTTCAGTTCGGGAATGTTTTTAGCGATGACTGGTACGTCTTCTCCGGTTTTACCTTAACTTATACGTTTGGTAGAAAACCGTGTGATGATTGCTTTGAATAAGTAGCGATATGCATACTCTTGAAGATATTAAGGACGGGAGATTACCCAACCATTTAGCTGTTATCATGGATGGCAACGGCCGTTGGGCCCGTAAAAGGAACAAATTACGCGTCTTTGGACATGAAAATGCCATCGAAGCGGTCAGGGATACTGTAGAATCCTGTGCAAAACTAGGTATCCCATACCTTACCTTGTATGCCTTTTCCACAGAAAATTGGAACCGCCCAAAACTTGAGGTAGATAGTTTGATGAAGTTATTAGTTGCCGTTTTAAAGAAGGAATTGGGAACTATGCAAAAAAACGATATCCGCCTTAATGCCATTGGTCGCATAGACACCTTACCAAAAAAGGCACACGCAGAATTGATGGAGGTGATGGATGCCACCAAAAATAATAGGCGAATTACCTTAACATTAGCACTTTCCTACGGTTCAAGAGAAGAACTTAAGCAAGCTATAAAGAGTATTGCAGCCAAAGTTAAAAATAACATAATTTCACCCGATGATATTGATGATACCGTTATAAATAGTCATCTTTACACGCAAAATTTGCCCGATGTGGACTTGCTGATCCGAACCAGTGGTGAACACAGGATCAGCAATTTTTTACTTTGGCAAATAGCATATGCCGAATTATATTTTACCGATGTACTTTGGCCGGATTTTAGAGCGCATCATTTGGTAGAGGCCTTAATAAATTACCAAAACAGAGAACGTAGATTTGGAAAAACTAGTGAACAACTCAACTAGGGGCATAAAAAAGTACCCTACTTTATACGTCTTCCTACTCCTCAGCTTATTCCTACTAAGTTCCCCGGGCTTTGCACAGGATGTGTCTTATCAGAACGGTAAGAAATATATCTTGGCAGGAATTGAAGTTTCCGGGCTTCAGAGTTACAATGAGCAAACGGTAAAAACATATACTGGCCTAAGGGTAGGGCAACCGGTAACGATTCCCGGGGATGAGATAAGTGAGATCTTAAAAAAACTGTGGGGCCTCGAACTTTTTAGCGATATCGCCTTTTATATTACTCGGATAGAAGGGGAGGAGATCTACCTGGAATTAGCCATTATTGAGCGCGCCTCCTTATCTGTGGTAACTATTAATGGTGTGAAGAAACGCAAGGTTCAGGATATTGTCAATGATACAGACCTGAAAAAAGGGAAAAAGATCACCGAAAGCTTAATTGCCAATACAAAGAACTTCCTCCAGAATAAATACAAGAAGCAAGGCTATCTGAATACAAAAGTGGCCATTGCGACCTCAAAAGACACTGTGGGTACCAATACCGAAAGGATGGTGATCAATGTAGATAAGGGGGATAAGGTTAAGATCAAGAATATCTTATTTGATGGGAATGAGCAAATAGCAGATGGTAAGCTCAGAAAAGCGCTCAAAAACACCAAGGTCAAAAGACCGGGAAGGTTTTGGAAAAAATCTAAATACATCAAGGAAGATTTTGAAGAAGATCTTGACAAACTGATCGATAAATATACAGAACGCGGTTATCGGGATGCCAGGGTATTGTCCGATACGATAGAACGAATTGACGATAACAGGGTCAATGTTCGAATTGCCGTAGAGGAAGGCCGGAAATATTATTTTGGAGATATTAATTTTGTCGGGAATTCTGTGTATACAGACAGGCAATTACAACAAAAACTAGGGATCAGAAATGGGTCCACCTATAATGGTGTATTACTGCGTGAGCGTATCGCCGACAACTCTAAGCCGGATGCAGATGATCTCACCAACTTATATCAAAATAATGGCTATTTATTCTCGCAGATAAACCCTGTTGAGGTTTCTGCAGTTAACGATACCATCAATTTTGAGATTAGGATCATTGAAGGCAAGGAAACTTTCCTGGATCATGTAGAAGTTGTTGGTAATGATAAGACCAACGACCATGTGATCTTCCGGGAATTGCGCACCAGGCCTGGTCAGCGATACAGTAAAGAAAATATTGTGAGGAGTGTGAGGGAATTAGGCCAATTGGGCTTTTTCGATGCCGAACAGATCAAGCCGGATATTTTAAATCCGGACCCAAATGCGGGAACTGTGGATCTTCAATACAGCCTGGTTGAATCGGGTTCGAGCCAGATAGAACTTCAGGGGGGCTATGGCGGTGGCGGATTTATTGGAACGTTAGGGCTGTCTTTTAGCAACTTTTCCATTCAAAACCTTTTTAATGGCGAAGCGTACAAACCGGTTCCCATGGGCGATGGTCAAGTATTTTCGCTACGTTTACAGGCAAGTAGGACGTTCAGGGTGTATAGTCTGAATTTTTCAGAACCCTGGCTAGGGGGGAAGAAACCTGTCCGCTTTAATCTCTCATTATCACGAACACAACAATTCCTGGCCTCTTTTGATACCAGTGGTCGGGTTCAGGTAAATAAGAATCAGCAATTTGCCATCAGTGGGATCTCTGCAGGATTAGCAAAACGGGTTCAATGGCCCGATGATTTCTTTACGATCTCACATGCGGTTAGTTATCAGCTATATGATTTTCAGAATTACCGAACGGGTCTATTTAACTTTGGAAACGGCCAATCTAATTCCCTGGCATATACGATCGGACTCTCAAGAAGTTCAGCCGGTCCGGGTAGAATATTCCCATTAACGGGATCTATATTTGAAGTTTCCGGAAAGTTTACGCCACCTTACTCTATCTTCAATGACATTGACCATGCTGGATTAAAAGAGGAAAGTGAAGAATTAAACCAGTTACGTGCAGACCGGGCATTGATTGGGCAATCCCTGACAGAAGCAGAGCAAATGCGACTTGAAGAAGTGGATCAGGAGCGTTTTCGCTGGTTAGAATACTATAAGATTAAATTCAAAGGCGATTGGTATACACGCCTGGTAGACAAACTAGTCTTGCGTACCAACCTGGAATTTGGTTTCCTGGGTAGTTATAACCAGGATGTGGGTAAAGTACCATTTGAACGCTTTTTCCTAGGTGGTGACGGTCTCGGAAGGAATTTCACCCTGGACGGCAGGGAAACGATTCAATTACGCGGATATGAAAATAATTCATTAACCCCGGTAGATCCAATTACAGGACAACAAGAAGGCGGGGTCGTATATAATAAATATTCCATGGAGCTTCGATATCCATTGACTTTGAAGCCTTCAGCCTCTATTTATGCACTTGTATTTGCAGAGGCAGGGAATTCGTTCAACAATTTTCAGGAGTTTAATCCGTTTCAAATAAAAAGATCAGCCGGAGTGGGGCTTCGCATATTTATGCCTGCGTTTGGTCTTTTGGGAATAGATTTCGGTTATGGGTTTGATGAAGATCTAAGACCGCAGTCGGCCGGCAATGGCCCAAGCGGATGGCAAACACATTTTATCATCGGACAACAGTTCTAATCGCACACGTACTTTCCTGAAACGCCAATTGGTAAACCGCTCATTTTAAAAGTTTTAGTAATTTTGGCACGATATTTTCTATGAAACAAACAGATTTTAAAATGAAGACCAACGTTCTTTTACTTATATTGACGATCTGCCTTAGCACAACGGTCTTAGGCCAGCGAGGCGTTCGGATTGCATATGTTGACATGGAATATATCCTCGAGAATGTAGAGGAGTACCGGGTAGCCAGTGAGCAACTGGATAGCAAGGTGCAAAAATGGAAGATTGAGGTAGAACAGAAAAAAAGCGCTGTTGATCAAATGCGCGACGACCTCCTTGCAGAGAAAGTATTGTTAACAGATGAGTTGATCGAAGAACGCGAAGAGGAGATCGATATCCTGGAAAAGGAAATGCTGCAATATCAACAAGATAGATTTGGGCCTCAGGGAGACCTGGTGCTTCAAAAACGACAGTTGATCCAGCCTATTCAAGACCAGGTGTTCAACGAAGTGCAGAAGATTGGTGCGAACCGCAAGTATGATTTCATTTTTGATAAATCTGCGGATGTCGTAATGTTGTACTCCGAAAAAAGACACGATATCAGTGAACTGGTGCTACGGGAGATCGGAAGAACCCGAAAGATCAGCAAGCCGAAAAAGAAGGAAATCCAACGAAGTAAGCTAGAGGAGTTCGAAGGAGAAACAGTTGAGCCCATTAGCGATGCATTGCAGGAGCGACAAGACAGAGCAGCAGAAGCTGCAGATGCGAGAGCAAAATCGGTAGATGAGAAAAGAGCAGAACAGTTAAAACTGAGAGAAGATAGAAAGAAGGCTTATGAAGAGCGAAGAAAGAAACTCCTGGAAGAAAGGGAAGCCCGCAAAAAAGCCAAAGAAGAAGATCGTAAGGAGATAATGGAGAAAGAAAAAGATACCATAAACTAAATAGTAATTGATAACCTTATCACTCAAATAATTATTACATCATGAAACAAGTGAAAAAAGTTGCCATTGCCCTAGTGTTTGTCTTTGCACTGACACAGTTTACACAGGCACAAAGTAAAATGGCACACATTAATGTGACCGAGTTGTTGGCGGAAATGCCGGATATGAAGTCCGCCCAGGCAGAATTGAAGAAATTGCAGGAGACCTATCGGGCCGACATTGAAAGTTCTATGACGGAGCTTAAAAATAAGTACCAGCAATATTCCAATGAAGCTGAATCCAAATCTGAAGAAGAGAACCAAAAACGTGCTCAGGAATTACAAGGATTTGAGAAAAATATTTCAGATGCCCAACAGGCAGCTCAACAAGAACTTTCTAAAAAACAGGCCGAATTATTCGAGCCCATTTCAATAAAGGCAAAAGCAGCGATCGAAAAAGTCGCAGCCGCACAAGGATTTGACTATGTGGTTGACGCCAGCCCGGGATTAGGGGTTATAGTTGCAAAAGGAAAGGACTTGCTTCCTGAAGTGAAGCAAGAACTTGGATTCTAAACACAATAACAATACGTTTAGACCGCCCTGACATATATTGTCAGGGCGGTTTTTTATTTTTGTATTATAAGATCATACACACTTTGACATCTTCATCGAACCCCATTGGATTATTTGACTCCGGTTTAGGCGGCATTAGTATTTGGCAGGCAATCCACGCCATGCTTCCTCGTGAAAGTACACTGTATCTGGCAGACAGTAAACATGCACCCTATGGAGAAAAGACAAAAAGTGAGATCATAAGCCTGGCAGAGAAAAACACGGAATACCTTCTTGCTAAAAACTGTAAACTGATCATTGTGGCCTGTAATACAGCTACTACACAGGCTATTTCACACTTGCGAAATACCTACAGTGTCCCCTTTATTGGCATCGAACCTGCGATCAAACCGGCGGCCCTCAACACAAAAACGAAGAAAGTCGGGGTATTAGCAACCAAAGGAACTTTGGCCAGTTCTTTATTTCACAGTACAACCAACCTGCATGCGGCAGGGGTGGAGATCTTCGAGCGGGAAGGAACAGGCCTTGTAGAGCGGGTAGAGTCCGGAGAAGTGGAAGGCCCGGATATGGAGGCCCATTTGAAGGAATTGGTGCAATCTATGGTAGACCAAGGAATTGATCAATTGGTCCTGGGTTGTACGCATTATCCTTTCCTGATCCCTTGCCTGGAAAGAATTCTGCCCAAGACAGTGCATATAGTAGATTGCAGCCCGGCTGTAGCCCGACAAACGGCGGCTATCTTACTTCAAAACGGACTTGAGAATACATCAGATAACCAGCCTCAACACCAGTTCTACACTAATGGAGATATAGACCTCTTAGCTAAATTCTTACCTCACAGGAGGCCTAATTTCGATCTTGCTTATCTGGATTTTTAAGAGTGGATTTTCCTAAAGGTGAGATAGGTAAATGGGAAATCGTGTTTTTCATCATAAGAATGGTATTCCTCTGCTATTAGTTCCCATTCACTGGATGCGAGTTCAGGGAAAAATGTATCGGCATCAAATTGGGCATGCACCCGGGTTAGTTCTACCTTGTCACAAAAAGGGAGTGCCTGTTTGTATATCTGTCCGCCTCCAATTACAAAGACGGTCTCTTCTTCATGGACAAAACCAAAAGCCTCCTCCAGCGAGGTGACAACGACACAGTCTGCATGATCTATTGTAAATTCCGGATTTCGACTTATCACTATGTGTTTACGGTCTACCAGGGGTTTTGGAAAACTTTCAAACGTCTTTCTCCCCATGATGATCTTGTGGCCTGTTGTAAGCTTCTTAAATCGCTTAAAATCGTCCGGGAGGTGCCATAGTAGAGAATTGTCTTTTCCCAGCTCATTCTTTTCGCCTGCTGCTGCGATCATGATCAATTCTCCCATGCGCTTTTTTTTTTAATGGCGCCATCCAATGCTTCTTTCTGCTGAACTTCTTTGGATATTTCAGCGATCCTATCTTGTTGTTTTTGCACGAGTTTATCGCGTTGGCTGCGTTCCCAATCACGGCCCATAAACTTGTAGGTTACAAAGACATTGAATATGTGTATTGCGAACAGGAAAGCCCAGAACAGAATGGCCCATTTAAACCAATTGTAATCGGCCCCATACTTGAATACCTTATTCAGTAAAATAAGGAAGACACTACCAATTAAGAAGAGGACAAAATGGTAGTACAATTTTTTCTTCTGATTGATACGTTTTTGGGCATACTCCATTTGCTCGTGTTGCGCTTCATTTAAGGGAGCAGACTTCTTTGTGGACATCTTCAGGCGATCTTTTGCACAAAGATAACGCAAATGTACATGTGCTGATGTGGGAAAATCAAGGGGACTGCAATGTAAAAATGGTATTTTTTATGCCTGAGAATTCACAAGCTGATAAAAGGAGTAACTACATTTTACCAAATCGATAAAAATGCGTTAACTCATTGTCTAATAGGGACTTTTGACGGAATTTTGTCAAGAATTTAAAATAACCTATAATGGCTATTAAGAAACAATACCTCAAAAGCAAGCCGGTCTGCAAGGTGACTTTCAGTCTACCGGCCGAAGAAGCAAACAAAGTTGCTGTCGTTGGCGATTTCAATAATTGGAACCCTAAAAAAGGTTCATTGAAAAAGCTTAAGAACGGAACATTTAAAGGAACTCTGGATCTACCTACTGAGAATACATTCGAATTCCGGTATTTGGTAGATGACTACTACTTGAATGATACTGAAGCCGACAGGTTTCAGTGGAACGATTATGCGGGTACGGAAAACGCCGTATTGGAAGTGTAATCTGGCACAGTAGAAAACAAAGCAGGCCCCGGTTCAATATGATACCGGGGTTTTTTTATTTTTGTTATCGTTCTAATTTTACTGTAATGTGTACAGTTAGGGCAACTTCCTACCCAGGTAAACTTCAAATAATCCGATTACAAAAAACACTACCTGAAGGAAATGGGTTAGTTCCAGGTAGTAGATCTGGGCGAGGAGCCAAAAAATAAGGATCATGCCTACGGCCATTCCAAAATGACCAGCAACTGTGCTTTTGCGGAAGGTCAGCCATGCGCCTGTTAGTTGTAAGATCCCGTTAAAGAATAGCAGGAAAATACCCGGTATAAGGAAGGACTCAAAAGGAGAGCTTTCAAGCCAGGCCAGGTCCAGACCGATGCCTGAACCGTCAGGACTTATTATCATTGATATGCCTGTTGGTATGGCGCCTAGCGCGACAATCATTTCAAGGACTCCAAGTATAATTCGATTCTTTAGCATTACACTAAATATAGGGCAGAATTCTAACTTTTTTATACAATAATAGATTCAAGAAAATCTCCAATAAAATAAGCTACAATCGCGGCAATTGCCCCCAGGGCCAACGTTTCTATTATTCCCTTGGGGATGCGGGTATTGTTGACATAGGCCTTTAGCCATCCGATGATCAAAAATCCAAGACCAGTTAAGACAGAGGCAATAATAAAGAGGTTTCCTTTTATCGGAAATATAAAATCAATTACATAGATTAATAATGGGATGATCCCAATTAGAATAAAAGAGAAATAGGTAACGCCACCAATTTTGAGGGGCGACTTATTCTCAGGTATTATTTTCATCTCTTCTTTCAGAACTATATCGATCCATCGATCGGAGTCTTTAGTGACCTGGTCAACAACTACGTTGAGGGCCTGTTCTTTATAACCAAGGGATTTAAAGACCTGGCTGATTCGCACTTTCTTGTAATTCGGATCCTGCTTGTCCGATTCAAGTTCCCGGTTTTTGTATTTGCGGTAGTTGTCTTTTTCGGTTTTAGTGGACAGGTAGGCTCCAACAGACATGGCAAATCCATCTGCCAGGAGATTGGCAAAACCAAGTATGATGATCACGGCACTGTCCAGGCCCGCTCCTACAGATCCGGCTACAACAGCAAAAGTGGTTACACAACCATCAATACCGCCATAGACAAATTCGCCCAGGTAGGGTTCCCATTTGCCAAAGAGATGTTTCTTAAAACTCTTGCTGTTCATAGACAGCTAAAGATACTAATGAATTTAAATGCGAAATTGTCTCGCTGATCAGAACAAATTATACTGCGGCGGTTTTACACCATTGAGCCTTAGGTATACTGCAGTTTGCCCCCGATGGTGGTTGAGGTGTTCCTTAGCTTTATTTACCCAGCCTAACCGGGTCACCTTAAAAGGCCCGCGTTCTACAACTTCGTCAAAAGTGGCAGGGTCCATTTCCTTTACACTACTGATCACAAAATCAAAGGCTTCTGTGGTGATCTCTGTGATGCGTGCTTTGGTATGATTCGCTGTATCCTCCGCCAGGTTTGTCTGTCCAAAAGGGGATTCGGCACCCGTACCGTTTGCACTGAGTCCGACCGTACCCTGGGCCATATGCAGCATCTGAGTTGCAAAGGACTGGGCTTCATCATCCGGACTAAAATCAAATTTATCTTCCGGCATCGCCTCAATATAGGCCAGGGAAAGTGTTTTACCTCGTTCAAAATCAACTACAAGGGCATCGATAATGCTGTTTTGGGCCGTTCCGCTAAAAAGCAGAAATCCAAAAAGCAATGTAAAAAGTGTTCTCATGATAGTATATGTTAGATGTTGTTTAAAAAGTAGCTTTTAAGATAAGGAATTTAGATGAAGGTTGATGGTTCTTAGTTCTTAGTTCCTAGTTCCTAGTTCCTAGTTCCTAGTTCCTAGTTCATGGTTCATAGTTGCTAGTTCCTAGTTCTTGGTTCATAGGTAGTCGGCTAAGAATGTAATTCATGTCAGGTTTATTCGATGTATCCTGATATTCGAAGGTTTAATTTTCAGGGTCCTCTACATTGAACCAATCCCGGGCGGCTTCAACAGTATCATACACCCGAAACTCCCAATTAGAATTCAGCGCCCACGATACCATAAGGTATTTCATAATCTGCTCCTTTATAATTGGATTGTTGACCACCAAGGCCATTTTTAAATTCTGATGTTTTCGGCTGAAGGAAGCATCGTCTATTGAGACATCTACAATTTCAAGATCATTAATTTCAAATACTTCAACGTCCAAAAGATCAATTAGCTGATACGAATGATCATATTCTTCCAAAGCTTCCATAGCAGCTTTATTGGTTGAGTGGATTTCAGCGGTGGTCACAAGACCGCTACATTTCCAATGCTGACCACTTGGTTCTATGATAAGAGAAATTGGCATTAGACGGGGATATTTTAGGGTAGTGATAATTTAGTTCCTGAGTCGCCTTTTGTTGAATCGGGACCCTCATCACTTTTGGGATATGGCAGGTTGATCCATTGCCTGGCAGCTTCCAGGGTTTTGAACATGCGAATTTCAGCATTCGTATTCAAAGACCAGGAGATCTTGAGATGATCCATAAAAGTAGCTTCCACATGTTCAATAGCGGTAACAAAAGCAATTTTGAGATCTGGAAATTTTCTACCTAAGGTTACATCATCTGCCGATACATTGAATATTTCCATTTGATCAAAATCAAATTTTTCCATATTACGGGCATCGATAATTTGGTATTGTGGTCTTATACCTTCAGGAGGGGAAAGGGCTAACTTTTGAGCTTTGCTAACTTCATCAGCGGTTACCACACCTAATGTGGTATAATATATTCCGTGATTTTCCCAACGTGCTTTTACAGGCATGAATATGGATCAATTTTTAAAAAGGCAAGAAAGGGAAATGTAATATAATAAATTCCCTACATAGTCCATAGAATTTGTGTACGCACCTTGGAATCTAAACAAAAAAAACCGGGAAAGATCCCGGTTTTAATTCGTGTGTTTTAATTTATTCTTTTGTCATGGCCTGATCCATGAGGCCTCCAACGTCAAAATAATCAGAAGCGGAAACAATTTTTCCATCTTCATTTACTCCAACAAGACTAAAGAATTTCAATCCTATTTCATTACCTGTCTCTGTATATTTCGCATGCCATGTCCCATATACCCGAATAACATCAGCTACATTGCTGGCATCTGATTCGGGAAAAACAGAACCTGACCAATACCCAGTTACCATTTCATCTCCGTCAACAATCCCGGACGTATATTTAATATCCTCAAAGCCGTCTTGATAAGCCTTTAAGGCGGCAACAAGATCTTCCTTCCCTAGCATTTCATTGCCATTATACCCTGGCGGACTCCATTGCATGGTGTCCGAAAGCATTTCGGTCACGGCCCCGAGATCTTCGTTAGAATGTGCTTCGTAAAAGGCAGCGATCACTGCTACTTTACGGTCAAAATCAGCATTATCAGGTCCTTCCGCTTCTTCCACCGCCACTTCAGATTCTGCTTCTGCTGTTTCTTTACACCCAAAGAGGGTTGCCACAGCCAATAAGGCCAGGCCTAATAATTTTACTTTCATTATTAAATGTTTTAAGGTTATTACTGAGAGGGAATTATGTTAAGATACAAAATTTAGCATATGTATGGTCTTTTTAATACAATAGAAGCATTCCTAAATGACGCTTGAAAGGCCATGAATTAGGCGAAGCAAAATGGCCCGTCTAGACGGGCCATTTTATTTCGTTCAAATGTAAAGTTTATTCTTCTCCGGTCTGCCCTCCGGAATCAAGGGCGTCAAAGTATCCTGATATGAGTGCAATTTTGCCATCATCATTTACAACAAACAAACCATACCATTTCACACTGCCAGAATCCCCAGTCGCTGCATTCGTGGAACTCCAAGAACCATATGCACGGATAATCCCTACGTTTGTTGGTTCCGTTTGTTGTATCGGATGATTTCTTCCCGCAAAATAGGCTCCTGCTGTGGTATCTGGCAGCACAATTCCAGGTGTGAATTTCAGATTTTCAGCATTTTCATGTGTTGCCTTTATCCCCTCCAGAAATTCTGCTTTTCCAAGCCACTGATTATCATTCCAACGCGGTGGACTGTAGACTAATGAATCTGAAAGAAGCGCGTCCATTTTGACAAGATCTTCCTCTTCGTGCGCCTTGAATAGCGCCTGAACTACGGCAACTTTGGTATTGAAATCATCATCGTTAACAGCCATGGCTTCATCCGCCACCGCTACTGCAGATTCACCAGTTTCTTTACACCCGAATAGGATGGCCACGGCCAATAAGGCGAAGCCTAATAATTTTAATTTCATTTTGAATAATTTAAAGTTAGTATTGCGGGGCAAGAATGTTAAGATACAAAAATTTAAGATGCATTACCTGTTCAATAGGTAAATTCGTTCTGAATTGCTGAAAGGAGTATCAGGCCATACGCACCAAAATTTCCTTCATCATTTTTGCGGCCAGGAAGGCAGTCATGTCGTGATGGTCTTTGATTGGATTATACTCTACTATATCGGCGCCTACAATATTCCCCTTCAATTGCTGAATGATCTGAAGCACTTGTCTTGCCGTGAATCCTCCGGGTTCATAATGCGAAACCCCAGGGGCAAAGGCAGGGTCAAATGCATCCATATCCAGGGAGACATACAAGGGGTTTTCAAAAGTCGATAATCTGGATATGTCCCAATCCCGTAGTTCGTGCGTCTCAACGCCGAATCTTTCAGCCTGTTCCCGTTGATGGTTGCTTAAGGTTCTTATCCCTACCTGAACGAGGTTTTTGGCCAGGCCTTCTTCCATAATGCGTGCAAACGGACATGCATGAGAATATTTGTCTCCTTCGAATTCATCATACAGATCGGCATGGGCATCTATGTGCAGAATGTCTATCTGTGGATAGTACACACTAATGGCTCTTATTACCGGATAGGTAATGGAATGGTCTCCGCCAAGCGTGAAAATGCGGGTCTTACCCTCCATATTATCTTTTGTAATCGTCTCTATGTCAAAATAATCCGGAATTGAGAAGTCGCCCTTGTCCACCATATCCAGTGAGGAAAGTGACACGCCGTTTTCTGCAAACAAATTGGACGATTCGCTGTAAAGTGCTTTTCTGATCAGAAGGGGTGCGAGCTTAGCCCCTTTTTGATAGGAAGATTTATCATCGTAGGCTATACCCTGTATGTAGATCATGGCAAAGAGGGAATGTGGTAAGTACTAGAATTCCGCATCATATAATTGATCGAAATTTTCCAGAGATCTTTCCAGGATCTTTTCGGCCTCGGTCTTGGCCATTTCTTTCTCCTCATCAGTTAATTGCTCCGCCACTTCTTTCATTTCCTTGATCACATGTTGTTGCCGGAAAAAGGAGAGGTCACGTTTGGATTCATTGTAGATCAGGAACCATACATAGCTGGAATAGAGATCCTGTCCGATAAGATCTCCATCCCTATACATATATGCCAGATTTAGTCGGGTATTGGTGACAAAGCCGCTTTCTTTAAAATCGGCCGTGTCTTCCTGCTTGGCTAGTTCAATAGACCATTCCAGCATTTTTTGTACATCCCTGGTCGTTGCCCAACCTTCTTTATAGCATCCCACTAAATGATTCATACATGTGATATTACCATCTTCAGCGCATTGCAAGGCATAGGTAAAAGCACGATCTTTATTCTTTTCCACACCCAAGCCATTCCCATATGCCAACATCATTTTATAGACAGCATCTGGCCATCCCTGTTCTGCAGAGAGTGTATACCACTCAATACTACTGGATTGACTTTTTCGAATAAAGTCGCCGGTTTCATAGGCATTTCCCAGATTGTACTGGGCTTCCGGATGCCCTAACGTAGCTGCCTGTTTTAGAATGGGCCAGGCCTTTTCATATTTTTCTTTAGCCAACAAATCCTTGGAGCGGGTGTTGAGATCTTCAATAGGTTGGCCAAAAATGGCGGCAACGCTAATCAAAGAAATACTTATAAATAGAATACAGGCACGCATGAAAGGTTGTTTTTAGATAGTTTAAGGTACAACTTTAGGTATCTACAAACAAAAAGATTAAGATTAGAATAGCATTAATACGGCTCCCAGAATCGCCCCGCCTAAAACAATATAGGCACTATTTAACTTTCTAAAAACGAAGACGACCACCAAGCTCAGCATTCCGATTACAATTGTCCGCCAGTCAGTAAGTGTATCTCTCCCCATCGTAAAGCAAACTGCGACGATCAATGCTACGGCAGCAATATTGACAGCATCCAAAAATGCTCTGATATAGGGTGATTTTCGCATTTTTGGGATCAAGGGATTCAGGATCAGCACAAAGATAAAGGAGGGTAGAAAGATCCCAATAGTAGCGGCAATGGCCCCTTCCAGTCCGTTCAACTGCCAGCCGATAAAGGTTGATGTAGATAAGACGGGTCCCGGGGTGATCTGACCTACGGCCACGGCTTCTACCAATGCCTCCCGACTAAGCCATCCTCTGGAAACCAATTCGGCGTCCAGAAATGCAAAAAGCACATATCCACTGCCATATAGAATAGCGCCAACTTTGAGAAAGACCAGGAAGATCTTAGTGCCTCCGATTTTTATTGGATCTATCAGCTGCAGTAAAAAGAGCGGAGCCATACTTTTAAGCGTTGTTCTTGAAGATCGCAAAATGTAAAGCAAGAGTCCGGCCAACCCGCAGGCTGCCAGGGCAATGATCTCATGGACACCGAGCAAGCATGCTAAAAGTGTAAGAAGCCCGAGAATTGCCAGTGTTGCGTTTTTTAGTGCTTTTTTTCCAAGTCGGTACGCCGCCATAAGGATAATGGCGATCACGGCAGGTTTGATCCCATAAATAAAAGGCTCTACCTCCGGAAGCTGACCATATTTTTCATAAAGCCATGCCAGGAAACCGGTCAATACGACGGCGGGAAATATAAAACTGGCCCCTGCGACTACAAGACCACGCCATCCAGCGCGTTCATGTCCGCAGTGCATGACCATTTCTGTAGAATTAGGCCCGGGAATAAGGTTTGTTGCGCCGATGAGGTCAAGAAAATGTTCCCTGCTCATCCATTTGCGTTTAGTGACCACTTCATCTTCCATCATAGCAATATGGGCTGCGGGTCCTCCGAAGGCGATAAGCCCCAATTTAAAAAACAGGGTTGCGATCTCTTTTAGCCTAAAGGATTGTGACATGATCGAAAGGGCAATTAGTTACAACCAATTTCGGAATTATTCCTGGCAAGTTCAAGGGCGACAAAAAGGTATTTACTTCTTATTGTCTATCAAGTTTTGGATCTTAGAACGCACCCATTCAAGTACGACACTACCTACTATAGCTATTGCAGCGGCCAAAAAATCGAAAGCGATGTCAATTAGGTCGAAAACCCGATCTGGAACAAAAAATTGAACTACTTCGTCCAAAATTCCAATGGCGGTTGTGAGGCCCAGGGCAGCCAAGGCTGCATATTTTGGTTTCCCTATATGCTTTCTTCGTTCTCTAAGTGTCTCAAGTATAAATAAGGCCAGAACACTATATTCGATCAGGTGTGAGCGTTCTTCAGGGGCGTATATGCGCAAGGCGACCATTAGATATATGGCAGCCAGACCGACCCATATGACCACCTCCATGCCTGAAGGCCTTGTTTTTATCCCGTATATTATTATTGAGAGCATTACCAACATCATAGCGATCCAAAAAGCAGTGGTGAGCCATCCGCGATCTCTTAGAAATTCAGCTAAACTACCGGATAACCATATACCTGAAAATATGGCCACGCTGGCTGCTATTGTCCAATACCAAAGTCTTCTTTCTCGCTTTGAAACAAAGAGGCTCATGGATCAATTTTTTTATAAAAATGTACAAGGATATCTTCTTCTTTAAAACCAAGTTTCTGGTGAAATGCCTGAGCATCTTTGTTCCAATGCCAGGTATCCGATCCCATTTCTGAGCAACCCTTTTCCTTACACCAGGCCTGGCCTTGAAGGAACAGTGCTCGCGCAACCCCGTGGTTTCGGTACTCGGGTTGGACATAAATGGCTTCCAGGTAACCCACGGGTGAACTTTTAGCACCTTCAACATGATCTGTACGCAGCGTTACAGTTGCAAATCCAATTGCACTGCCATCCTTCCTGGCTATAAAAATTTGGTATTTATGCAACTTCGAGATCCGGCGAAGATCGTCTTCCATTTCCTTTTGTGAAGATTCAGGAAACAACGCCAAGGAGAAGTTGACCCAAGTCTCAAAATCAGCGGGTTTAATCGGGGAAATATGCAAGCCATTTGGTTTCATGGCTTATGTATTTGGCATCTATTTTAAGCAGTTTCTCGCTTTTTCTTTGCGACTCTCACCGTAAATAAGTGCATTCATTAGTCCTGCGCCTATAACCAATGCACCGAATAGATATTGATAATTTTCGTCTCCTTTAAACAACCATGCTGAGAGCAGGATAATAAAGGCCCAAATTATCGCGTTGATCAGTATTAGCTTTTTCATACCTATTTGTAGTTCTAAACACGGGAAAGTTACAAAATTCAATTTCAGGCTAATCCAACTATACTATAAATGATCGGATATTGTCAAGTGTTGTAAAAGGTCAGAATCGAATATTCAAGTCCAGCCGGATCCGGTCGCCGGTTTCTTTTTCAATGCCAAGAGGAATGATCTGTTTCACACTGTACACCTTGAGTATGAGATCCATATGCTCATTTAAGGCATAGCCGGCCACCAGTTCGATCCCTTTCATGTTCGTCAATCGTCCATCCGGGGAACCTTGAGAACTATAATCCCACCTCGCCCAGTCATTTTGAGCTAGAAAGTCAACGGCGGCAAAGCGCTCAAAATAGGCATAGGTCAGTTGTCCTTTCCAATTTCCTTTGTGTGTTAGTTCGCCTATGCTAAGCTGGGCAGTGAATCCTGTCTTTTGGTCTCTCAGTGGCTCTGGGACGGAACCATTATCCCCCAGACCCTGTGTATTTTTATAGTAATCCACACCGAAGAGGAGCAGGGGGCTTTGCATCAATCTGGTTTGAGCTCCCAAATGGAGTATGGTATAGTCTAAAGTATATGTTTCATTTCCATCAGGTATATCAGGAACATTATTGAAAATATATAGAGATGGATAGATCAAAAGGGCTTTATCACTCACATTTGTCACGATTTGTAAGCCCTGGAAATAACTATCCGCACTAAAAGTGCTTTGTTCCGACCGGATGATAAAATGTCCGGCATGAATATCTATACCATCCAGGAACCCATTCTCAAATGTAATGAAATGGGATGCTGATATTCCCTCGGGGAAGACATTATCACTCCAGAACAATTCATTCTGCTTTTTAAATGGGAAGGAATTTTTGCCCACCCAGGCTGTAAACGAATCGAATTCAAATTGGGCAAAAAGCAATTCCAGTCCGATCGGAAGTGTATTAAATTCGGCAAAGTTATCTCCCAAAGTCAACTGCGGGTCCTGTTGTTTTTTGGGATTACCTGTTCGCAGGCGCGCACCAAACAGAACATTGTCAATGCCCGTATAATTCAATCCAACCCGCCCCCTATAACGCAAACGGGACCGATCTTCCCTAAAAGAGCCGTCAGACTGCAAGGAATTCCAATCATGCTCTATACGAAAGCGAAAATCCCCATAAAATTCAATTTGATCCACTTGATCGTCCTGAGCTTGTAAGGTTTGGACCAATGGTAAACCTAATAACATAAAACTAATAAGGAAGCCGGATTGTAATATCTTGCACATTGGATGCATCTTTTGAATACAGGTAAGGATCTGCTTAATAAACTTCGATCTGCCTATCGATCATTGTCAGGATTGTGTCGATCTCTGATATGGCCTGCTGATATTGCGAGCTTTTATACCCGGTGAGATATAACGTTTCTACTAAAAAATTTTGAATTTCAACTTCGTAGAGGCGATCGGGTTGAACCGGTTTAAATGTATCATAATTGATCACGCCTCTCAGTAACGGTGACAGTTCATTTATAATAATATCCCAATGAATATCTTCCAAATTATTGACAAACGTATACGTCATTTCAAGGCGCTGGAGTCTTCTAATTAAGTCTGAATTTTTGATCAATTTTAAATCTCCGCTAGTGACCAGGGTTTCGTATAAATTTCCACTTTTATGAAAATCAGAATATTGCGATAGCGTCATGGCTATCATAGCAAGCGTATCGGCCTTCTTTCTGTTGTTGGATCTAATGATGTTATTGGCATAGGCGTATGTTTTTGAAAGATAAACGTTGACCTGTTGCTCCTTGTTTAATTCAGACCTGTCTTCCTGGATCTGCTGCTTTATGTTATGATATATAGTTTGTGCTTCTTTGTTTTCTAATCGCTTATTATTCCAATTATTTATTTGTAGTGCGATCAAAATCCCCACTACCACTAAGAATATCTCTCCGATAGCATATTTGCTATATTTCCAAATTTGATTGGTATCCATAAGTCCTTTTCGGGTCTTCCTGAAAAATCGGATCATTTTCTATTACCCTTTTGATTTATCAATTAGAGCCGCCATTACTAATCCAAGTCCTATTCCGATCAGTATACAAGCGACAAAAATGAATACTGAAGTTTGCAAAAAGATGAAGCCTGTACCAATACCAACTAGTGTCATACCGCCTATGGCCCAGCTTCCTTTATTTGATGGTTGGGTAATCATTTTTAGATATTTATAATTCACAACGAAGTTATTGGTAGGTAAAGAAGCTTACTATGATAATTATCATCCTGCCTGAAGTTGATAACCAAAGAGTAGATGGCTTATCAAAGGCAATTTCTTAGGTTTTGAGGTATACTATGTCATCCTAATTCCTTTAGTCTAACATTCATTTGACTGGGTAGTAATCTATGAAGCTTCAGCTAATTTTTTAAGTTGTTTGAGGGCGAAATGCCATGATTCTTCAGCTTCTTCATAGCGCTTTAGACCGTCTTTCACTTTGGCAAAATCACCTTGTACAATAATAAGGGTCGTAACGCCATTCGCATGCGATAGATGATATTCGCCAGTTAAATAATTTTCTTTGATATCTTCATGGCCCATATGCGGATTGAAAGTTGTTGTGGCTAGCAAGGATTCGGGTTCAAAACGGACTACTTCTCCTATGACATAATCCACCCCATCTGCCAATCCACGCCAAAACAGGGGGCTTCCTACCTTCCAGTCAGTGACCGGAACACAACCAAACATATATTGTTTTGTGATTTCCGGGTTGATAAGGGCATCCCAGACTTTAGCTTGGGGAGCTTTTATTTCGATAGACGTTTTAAAGATCAAATTGCCTTTCATAAATGAAAAATAAGTTAACCAGCAACACAAAATGTAAGCTATTTGGCTTTTGAATCCAAATTTTGAATGTTAGGGAGATGGATATGAAATCTTACAGCCAGGGCACGAATGGCTATTACCGAAACCGCCGCTACCGGGAAGGCCCAGGCATCAACTACCCCCAATTCTAAACACACAAAATATACAATCCCCCCGGCAATACTGGCCAGGGCATAAATATCCTTCCGGAAAAGCAATGGTATCTCATTTATCAGGGTATCCCGAATTACCCCTCCCAGCGCTCCGGTAATAGCTCCCATGATAATACAGGTCCAGAAAGGTAAACCCGCATCCAGGCTTTTTTCCAACCCTACCATGGTGAAGAGGCCCAGTCCTATAGTGTCAAAAAGAAAGAGTGTTTTACCAAATGAGAACAATTGATGTTTGAATAGCAAGGAAGCCAGCAACGCTATTCCGGTAAGGACTAAGTAAGCCGGATCTATCATCCAAAAAGGAGTCACATCCAGCAAGAGATCGCGGACAGTACCTCCACCTATGGCGGTTACAAAACCTATTACATAGGCCCCGAACCAGTCGAATTGCTTGGCAGAAGCCAAGCGGATCCCGCTCAGTGCGAAAGCAAAGGTCCCGAGAAAATCAAAGACTCGATTGATATTAAGTTCTAATAGATAATCCATGTCTACTAATATGATGCAAGTTCTACATTTTTAATATTTATTACATTGTAGGCTAAGAACCAAGCCAATGAAAAACTCAGGAATTAAGCTTTCCCTGTATATCAATTATTTTGTCTTTGCCATCCTGCTCAACAGTGTGGGTATTGTCATTCTAAAGTCGATCAACAACTATGGCGTCGATGAGGTACAGGCGAGTACCTTGGAATTATTTAAAGATCTGCCCATTGTTTTCGTTTCATTTCTGATCGCCTCCTTTCTACCCAGGATCGGCTATAAGAAATCCATGCTGGCGGGGCTGGCTATCGTGACCGTAGCTTGCATTTATATGTATTTTGGAAATTCCTTCTCTTCTGCCCAGATCCTATTCATGTGCGTTGGAGTTTCCTTTGCCCTGATAAAAGTATCGGTTTATTCTGTTATCGGATTGGTCACGGAGGGTGAAAAGGCCCATAATAAGATGATGAGTAGTATAGAGGGGGTCTTTATGTTTGGAATAGCCCTGGCCTATTTCCTTTTTCCCGCATTTAATACGGAAGGTTCTTCAGACGCATGGCTTAGGGTATATTGGCTGCTGGCGGCACTATCTGCCATTTCCTTCCTCTTCCTGTATTTTACCAAGTTTGATGAAGGCCATGAAATACCGGGAACTGACCTTGCCGATGATATGCGCCAAATGTTGAAACTTCTGACTCGTATCCTGGTGTTGGTATTTGTTATCAGCGCCTTTCTTTTTGTAATGATAGAACAGGGGATCATGACCTGGCTACCTACTTTTAACGAGCGCGTACTGGAATTACCAGAGAATATCAGCATCATGATGGCCAGTATCCTGGCGGTATCATTGGGAGTTGGCCGACTCATAGCGGGCTGGCTTGCTCAAAAATTTGATTGGGTATGGATCCTTGCCATTTGTCTAATCGGGGCGATGGCCTTGGTCACCTTCGTGCTGCCCAAAACGGTTGAGGCCGAAGTTGGAATAATCAATACCTTTTCAGATATCCCGCTAATAGGTTATGCCTTCCCTATTGTGGGCCTGTTCATAGCACCCATTTATCCCTTATTAAATTCGGCAGTATTAAGTGCCCTGCCGAGGAAATTACACAGCCCAATGACGGGCTTGATCGTGATCTTCTCTGCATTAGGCGGTACATTGGGCTCACGTATCATTGGATGGTTATTTAAGAACGTTGGGGCAGGTTCTGCCTTTTTCTATACCTTGATCCCGATGGTACTTTTATTGATCGCACTCTTTGCATTGAAAAGATTGACAAAAAAAGCAAAACAAGATGGCTAAACTGAATACTCCAGAGGATATCTATGGCGATCTCTTTCGGGATATGCACCGGAGCGGCTTGTGGGAAGATGGCAAACAGATCGCTGATCTGATCCCAAAGAAGAAACCTAAAAAGATCCTCAAGGCATATAAAGAAGAAAAAGATGCTGCCGATTTTGACCTTAGATCTTTTGTAGAATCAAATTTTGACTATACAACAGCTCGAAATTCGGATTTCAAAAGCGATACAAGTAAAAGTGTGGAAGCGCATATTGAATCACTATGGCCCTACTTACTGCGCGAGGCCGACAAACCGGTAAAAGGTTCATCTCTGATCCCTTTGCCGCATTCGTATATTGTGCCCGGTGGCCGTTTCCAGGAGATCTATTATTGGGATAGTTATTTTACGATGCTGGGTCTGGTAGCTAGTGAACGACTCGATATTGTTGAATCCATGGTAAAGAATTTTGCCCATTTGATCCAATCGATCGGGCATATACCCAATGGGAATAGGACTTATTATTCCGGCCGTTCACAACCGCCTTTTTTTGCCTGTATGGTCCAATTACTTGCGGAACACAAAGGGAAAAAAGTTTTCAAAAAATACCTGCCAGCGCTTATATTGGAATACAAGTTTTGGATGAAGGGCAAAAATAAGTTGGGTAAAAAGAAATTGGCATCCAAACATGTCGTCAGTGTTAAGCAGGGAATTCTCAATAGGTACTGGGACGATTTTCGTGATCCACGGGCAGAGATGTACGGTGATGATGTGGAATTACAGGAACAGTCGGGGAGAAAAGCCAGAAAACTTTATGGTGATATTAGGTCAGCCTGCGAATCCGGCTGGGATTTCAGCAGTCGCTGGTTTGCCGATCCTTTAAAACTGGAAACAATACAAACTACTCAAATACTTCCAGTTGATCTGAATTGCCTGATGTATCATTTGGAGCGTATGATAGCCAGGGGACTCAAGATTGATGGACAAAAGAAAAAAGCAAAGAAATTCAGGTCGAAAGCCAAAGCAAGGAAGCAACTTATCCAGGAATATTTTTGGGATGAAACGCTGGGGGTATATACGGATTTTAATTTCGTAGAAAATAAATCAACAGGAACAATTACCGCTGCCTGTGCCTTCCCATTATACTTTTCATTGGCAAACAGAGACCAGGCAGCACAAATAGCGAATATCATTAAGAAAGAGTTAGTAAAAGAAGGGGGCCTCGTTACAACAAATGTGAATAGCGGACAGCAATGGGACGCGCCCAATGGGTGGGCACCTTTACAGTGGATCGCTATTCAAGGATTGCGGAATTACGGTTATGGGGAATTGGCCAATACCCTGAAAGAGCGCTGGATCGCTTTGAATACGAAGGTTTACAAACAGACTGGGAAATTGCTGGAAAAATACGATGTTATGGACCTTACAAAACTCTCTGGCGGAGGGGAATACCCTGTACAAGATGGGTTTGGCTGGACAAATGGAGTATTATTGGCATTGTTGAAAGAAGATGAAAGAGTCACCCGGCTTTGAGTCTTACAATCCAAGACCGGTTTATATTGAGAAAATAAAAAGTTATGTTTTTTTGTCAATGGTTTAATCCGCTTTGATCCGATTATATTTTTTCATGACCTGTATGACCTCTTCGATTGGCAAGGCTTTTACCTCATGCCCATCCCTGCCTTTCATTGTTTCTGCGGCAAAAAGAGAATTCAAAATGGCTTCTTCAGTGGCCTCTATTGTTGCCAAAAATAAAGGAGTCATGGCTTCATTACGCAGGATCTCCTGTCTATTTGTTTTATTATCACTTGAATAAGGTATTCGGTTTTCTTCTGATGTGGAAAAAGCGATCACATAGTCGCCACTTCCGTTCGAAGCGATCCCGCCGGTTTTTGCCAAGCCCATTATTGCGCGTTTGGCGAGTCGCTCCAAATTGCGTGACAAAACAGGTGCATCTGTAGCCACAATGATCATACATGAGCCGTCTACATCATAGGTGAATTGCCTGGGATAATTGTCCATTTCTTTAGCAATGGGTACGCCATTGAGTTCAAAGACCCCGCCAAAATTGGTCTGAACCAGGACACCAACTGTATAACCACCATGATCTTTTGGAATGACACGAGATGCCGTCCCAATTCCACCTTTGTATTGAAAGCAGATGGTGCCGGTACCGGCGCCTACACTCCCTTCTTCCACAGGTCCTTCTTTGGCATTTTCGATCGCTTTTAGTACGTGCGATTCAGTGACATGCCTCCCTCTTATATCATTCAGATAGCCATCATTAGTTTCTCCCACAACGGCATTAACGGATCGAACATTTTGATTTCCCGTTTGCTCCAACGTATAACTAATAAGCGCATTGGAAGCTACGGGAACGCCTAAAGTGTTGGTCAAAATTATGGGTGTTTCAAGATTCCCAAGTTCTTTCACCTGGCTGTATCCGGCTAGTTTCCCGAAGCCATTGCCCAGGTAAATGGCCGCAGGGACTTTTTCCTGGAAAATATTCCCGGAATGGGGTAGTATAGCGGTTACCCCGGTGCGAATGTGATCCCCATTGATCAAGGTGGCATGTCCGACTAAGACACCTTCTACATCTGTTATAGCATTTAAAGTTCCGGGTTTTAGGACGCCGATCTCAATCCCATGATCCCTGACGCGTTTTTGTTGGGCGTTCGAATTTGCGGATACAAATAGGAAAACTGTTACTACAAACGATATGAGATTTTTGATCATTTTTTATTGAGTTCTTTGTTTAGAATACCATCCATTTTCAAATGGGTTATCTCCGGTTCTTTTAGCATCCTGATCAGCGTAACATGATCCAGGGACATGGAATCTTGCGCTTGCTGGCTCCCTCCGGTCGTTCCCAGGATCAGATAATCCCGCCCAAGTCTCTTTCGATGCGAGAGCGTATGCAAATGCCCATTGATCACCGTATAAGGTCTGTCTGCCAGTAATGTTTCCATTGGCCCGAGTCCTTTCTCATCTTCACGCATCCAGAGCGGCTTATGCATGAGCACGAAAGTCCATTTTACCTCTGGATATTCTTCCAATACACCTCTGAAATATTCGAGTTGATCAGCGCCCATCGCACCTACCCTTCGTTCAGGCATGTGGTAGTATTCAGATTCTTCATAGTCACCTACTATTTCCCCGCGTATGATCCTCAGTGCTGAATCACGGGCCTGAAAGATCTCCATCATTCGCGCCTCTTCAAAATCTTCGGAATCCATCATTAAGAAAAGGACATCTCTGTAGCGGAAGTGGTAATACCTGGGCCCATATCTATTCTTCCAAAAGTCCCGCATCACCGGATGGGTGAGGTCATGGTTGCCGCCCAAATAGAAAAAGGGCATATTGAGTTTGGACGTACGTTCATCAAAACTGTTCCATTCCTTGGCCAGTTGCATAGTATCAGAAGTTCCCCCATCAATCAGATCGCCAACACTCAAAACAAATGTCGGATCCAGCCTGTTTAGTTGCCTAACAGCCCGACTATAAACGCCTTCACGTTCACCACCATTCAAGTCGGATATCAGGGCAAAAGTGAAATCTGCTTCTGTTTCCTCAAATACATCTTGTGTCCATGGAGTTGGTCCGTTTTCGATATCATGAACAAAGATCGCCGCAGGTTTTGGTTCTTTTTTGCAACTTAAAATGAGGAGACAGATGAAAGGTATGAAGTGAATCGATTTCATGGATTGGTTACTAATAGGAATGCAATCATTTACACCCATTCCTGTTATTGGTAAGTTAAATATACAGGAAAAAAAGGGATGTAATCCATGGCAAATTTCAGGCCTGAGGCTGCCTCCAACGTCTTAATATGTAAGCTCTACCACTTTTCGGACATAGATATTCTTATCCATTTCGTTTAGAATAAAGTGGGCAACATCTGCTCTGGAGATCATTTTGGTCAGGATGTAGCTGCCAAGCCCTTTTCCATGTTTATAATGACCTCTTTTACGGCCATTGGTCAATTGTCCGGGGCGTACGATCGTCCAGTCCAGATCGCTCTGTTGTATAATTCGTTCCTGCTTTTCTTTATCCAGAAAATAAAAGAGGATAATAAAGGGAATTACGAATAGAGTATAGTAGAGGCCTAGTTTAAACCGACTGTCATTTATTCCCAACGAAGTAATACAAATGAATCTACGGATTTGATTTTTCTGCATTGCCCGGATGATTTGCTGAGTGCCTCTTGACAATATTGATGTTTTAATAAAGAACTTCTTATGTCCGAGTGCGGAGATCACGATGTCATGTCCGGAAAAAGCTTGTTCTAAAGTTTCCGGCACCAATACGTCGCCCTTAACGACTGCCAATTTTGGGTCTGCGATCTTGATCTTCTTAGGATTCCGAACCAGGACAGTTACGTCATGACCACTTTCTAAGGCTTGTTTGATGATCTGTTTGCCTGTCTTACCCGTGCCGCCTATAAGTATGATCTTCATGTCCTTTGTCTTAAGTTTCGAGTCAAACTTGGGTTAATTCGAGATAAATACAAAATAGCATGTACTCAATGTGTGATTCATGCAGATGAACTGTATTTAACACCTCCTCAAATGTAGATCAAACCGAACAGTCGTCACAGTCGATGCCTCTTGACTTTTGGAAAGCTTCTCTCCCTTCTTTAATGGAAAAATATACAATCCCTGCCGTACCCACAATATCTATATAAGGGATCTCCCAAAGTTCCCATAAACCACTTGCAACTAATAAAATGACGGACATATAGAGGCATACCTGATTGCATTTCGCATCAGCGATAATAGGTGCGGAGTTCAATTTTGTACCGACGGATATTTTAGCCCTAATAAGGAGCCACATGGTGAGAATAGAGATCAACCCAATTATGACGCCTGCTGTTGTAGAAGTGGGCTGGTGCCCTTTTATGACATTGTAGATTGCAGATGCCGATAAAATTACTACCAGGACATAAAAACACCATCCGGTAATTTGCAGGGCCCGGATCTCGAAAGGGCCCTTGTTCGAACCTGGGTTATTTTTGATGCGCAAAAACATTTGGGTAACTCCAAGAGCTGAAACGGTTTCCACAAAGCTATCCAGACCAAAGCCAAAAAGGGTTAGTGTCTCGTCCTGGATCCCGAAATAAGTGGCCACCAAACCTTCTGCAATGTTGTAAACCACTGTTATGATGGCCAGGCCTAGTGCCCAATTATAAAGCCTGTCTAGTTGTTTCCTTACTTCCTTCTTCTCCATTATTTTTACTAAAAAGTGACGAGTATTTAATTGGAGGTATAATTTCTTAGCCAACTGTAGCAATCATAATGCTTGAATTTCCTCGCATAATACAAGGCCGAATAACCCCTGATCTTTATTGATGGATCAGCTCCTTTATCCAGAAGATATTTGATCATTTCCAATTGACCATATTTTGCAGCGAACATCAAAGGTGTTTTTACTTCACAAACGGATTCAATATCGGCACCTCGCTCCACAAAATACTCCAGGGCTTTTAAAGATTTAAGTTTTATGCTTATGACCAAGTAGTTGTATGTTTTACGACTTCCTACTTCCAGGCAGGCATTGACATTTTCAGTAGGGATCCACTCATCTAAGTATTCGGTATGTCCATATTTGATGGCCCAGGCGACTTCTTTTGACAACTCCTGACTATAGGTAAAATACCCTATGGTAAAGAACAGAAAGAAGATGACAGGGCGTAACATTTTCTATGGTAGATTAATCTGTATTATAAAAATTGGGTTTCAATCCGCCAAACCATTTGGCTATCATATTAAACAAAACGGCCTCTATAATTCCGGCAGTAAAGCCAACAGCAGCAAAGATCAAAGGCATTCCTATCAATGCGCCAAAGGCAAGGAGAGTACCATAGCTCAAGCCCGGGGTATCCCAGAATTCTCCGGAAAGCCAACCAAGGCTTACTCCTGCATCGACGAGAAATCCGCCAAAAGAATAGAGTATTCCGCACACCACACCGATAAGGCCGGTAAGCGTGCCCTGAAATAGGGCAAAGGGGAAGATCTGAAGTTTCCTTATTCTCTTCATCCTCGAAATAGTTTTACGCGAATTTTGCTTTCGTTTACTTTTTTAGGCCATAGATCAGGAAAACTCCAAATGCCAGGGCGAAAATGCCCACCCATCCACCGGTGTTTTCGAAGTAAGGTACTAGTGTAGACATGACGCTTATAAATCGGTCGTGTCCGATAATCAAAAAGATAAAGGCCGCTGCCAGGGCTATATATCCTATGATCTTGAAGACTAAAGGAAAGCGGGATATCGAAGCTGTTCTTATCAAAGCTGTTCCCATAACTAGTCGCATCACAACGGCAAAGAAATAGAGCCAGGAAGATTCTTGATTCGATGTGATATAGCCCAGCACGATATTTTCATCTATAAATAATATCACGCCAGCTACTATAAGGAACACTCCAAAAAGATAGACGATATATTTCATGTTTTGCGCTTTTGAAACTATATAAAGTTACTCAATTAAACCACACCGCATACCGCTTTCGACGTAATTCTAAGGCCAGTAGCCTTTCCATTTTTAAGGCTTCTGCCCGGGTAGTCAGTGGTCTTATGTGGTTGTATAAGCTTGGCCGTAAATATGTGCCATATTTCTTAACATAATAGGAAGAGAGATCATAGCCTTTTTTACTTTTTGCCCCGGTTTTATGTTGTTGGAAGCGTTCCTTTGGAGATTTGCTTGTCATACCCACATAAAGGCATTCCAATACGCCATTGAATTGTGGGTTGGCCGAACGAAATCGCCAATTGTCCGTATATACTCTTTTATTGAGTTCTACCACATAGATGTGGTATTCCCTTTTGGCCATTATTAATTAGTCAACCAGATAAAGGCATTCAGGGAGGTGGCGATCAAAAGCCAGATAAAATAAGGAAAGAGAAAGGCAGACTTCCATTTGAGTTTAGGCCAATACCTGTACAAAAAGTAACCAACCAACAGCGTAAGAGCTGTAATAATGAAAAGGGCAGAAACTACATCGCGGTACTCGAAAAATGTAGGGTTCCAGGACACATTCAGTATCCATTGTAGGGTAAATAAACCGATCAGCATCAGCCTGTTCCCGGCTTTGGGCCAGAGGATAGCCATATAAACAGAGAAACAGACCATGATCGTTGTCCATGCTGCACCGAATACCCATCCCGCAGGCGTCCAGGGGGCTTTGGATAATTCGGAGTACCATTCAGAGGCTACACCCGTATTGGTAAATAAACTCCCTATGGCAAGAGCACCGAAGTTGATAAAGAGAAAAATAATAAGTCGACCTAATAGTTTCATATACTACCGCGTTACATTAACAAAAGTAAAATCGATTTCTGTATTCCCGTCTGAAATGTTGGCAAATAGGGTATCCCTCTCTTTTAAATAGCGTATCGTTTTCGGAAATTCATTTATTGGGTTGAAGCACTCAAATCCATTTTCCCACACTTTAGTAACTTTAAAAGGAGTGGCAATTGTATCACCTTGCCCCAATACTTCATAATGCCAATGGTTTTCGGAACGGCGAAGTTTTATGTCCTCTTTCCAGACTGTATCTAATTCTTTCAAGGTATATCCCAAGCCTACATACAGCTCTTCGTTGATCTTTTTCCAATGTTCGAAAGTCTCTTTCCCGGCTTTTTCATTCGTCCGTTTCCAGGAACCCAGCAGGTATGAAAAGTCGCCTTCCGAAGGCAATTTAACGTTACCATGCTCGTGCATGGCCTCTAATTGAATAATGCCGGAAACATGGGAAAGTACAGCCTTCCAGTTTCCTTCTCGTTTGATAAGGATGTTACTGGATTCATAATTCGTTTCTACAGAATTATTGATAATATGACCGGTACCTGCTATAATGGCTGTCCCGTTTTCAAGGACCTCTAATCTTTTGATCTCATAGCTGAAGTGATCATGGTCCATAGGCGAAGTTTTGATCCGTTCCATTTGCAAAGCCTTGTTTGACCATTCCCCATCAGCAGTTATCATTTGGAAATCGTCACCTAATATTCGATCGAGCAACAATGTATCTTGCTCCTTATACGCTTGTGGCCACTCCACTTCCTTTAGATATCGCAATGTTTCCAGATCTGAAGACTGATGCATAGTAGTGTCCGGATCGGTAGTTTTTCTATCTTTAGGTTGGCAGCAGCTCAGGGCCAGAAGTATTGTAAGTATTAAGTTCTTATGTAACCCCATTGTATTGTAAAATATTTATTTAAGCAGATGCCAACATTAAATAAACAGCAAGGATCAACAATATTACTAGAATAAGACCACTCCAATGCCAGACTGGTCTTTTAATTGCCGACTTCTCATTGGCAAAGACCTCCTTTAGTTTTGGAGTAAATTCTTTTTTGCTGATGGTGTGTTTGCAATGGGTGCATTCTGCAAATGTCTTTCTGCCAATGGGAAACATCGGGATCCAGAATATATGGAAGTATTTTCCAAATTGGGTAATATTCTCTGTGCCCTCATTTTGACAATAGGTACAGCTGGAACCGTTCACTAAAACAGAACCAATATTGCTGGCTCTTGCTCCAAAAATGATCATAATGTATTGAATTTTTGTTTTCTAAATATCGGAATAATCAACGAAAATGAATCGGAATAATCAAAATTGTATATAGTGATAAATAGGGTCAGGCCTTCAATGGTTCATTGCCAAATAAGCAACTAAGCGATCTTTTAAAAAGTGTTCCCAGGAACTTGAGCAAAAGTCAAAACAGAGGAAATCGGGTGTAAGACCTTGGTGTTTAAACAGCAGTAAGGTAGCATTAGATGAGATTTCAGTCAGATTCCAAAGGATTTTAGTGCCAACCCATTCTTTTTCCACTCCGGTCAAGCCAGGTATTAATTGATTCGCATCGATGCATTCCCAGATCATGAGTTCATTTTCCTTGTATTCAGTAACTTTAAATTGATACCAGGGCTCTCCCCATGAAACTTTAAAGACAGTATCTTTCTTCTCGATAAGTCGGTCTTGTTCTCCCCACCATTTGCCTAGTTCTCCGGAAATAGCCATGAAAATTGCATGTCTTGAGTTTGGTATTTCAAGCTTGGTGGTATAATCCGTCATACTTGTCAATATTATGTTCCAATAGCCTGTACCAAGATGTATTAAATTATTGCTTGATTTTTGAAGCTTCTTCTAATTCCTCAGGTAGCGTATCATCATATTTTAAATTCTGAACTTGCCAGCGATCCTTGGGTTTGTAAAAGATGAATGTGAGTCGGATAGGTTGCCGGTCATACCTTAAAATAAAACTGTTGACCTTCAAATGGTCGCCCATACTTTTTTCTATTATCAGATCATACCCATAATACGATCCGATCAGTGGAAGAAGATTATTATATTGATTCTTGAGGTTCTCCACTGCATCCTGGTTCCGCTCCATCCATTTATTGGTTGAAAAAGCATAGTCAAACGCTTTCATGGGATCGAGGACATATTGCCTGAAGAATTCTTCGGTTATCTTTTCATCTTCGGATTGGGCCTGAAGAGTATCCGTTAAACACAGAAAAAAGAATAATAAAGTACCCAGAATTAGTTTGCGATTCATGATAGATGACTAATTTAGCAGCGTTGTCAAATTTTAAAGTTCTTCCAAAGAAAAGGCAACGCCTGATTTCTTAAAAGTAGCAATTTTGGTGAGTTATAGAAAGTAATCAGTCAATTCCCTACTACGAATTAACAAGCATATTTGTTTCATCCAATAGGTATATTTTACACGCTTAAATTTTGACTATTCAACCATAATTATTTCTTATTGATATTCCCTAATCATAAATTGAATTTATAGTACATTTATTCTATTCAACGATCAAAATAAAGAACAATGCAAAATACAGGACACTCAGACACATCGCAAAATGAAAATTCAGAAAGCAAATGCCCTTTTCTGAGCGGGGAATTAAAACAAGCGGCTGGTGGGGGAACTACCAACCGTGATTGGTGGCCAAATGCACTGAATTTGAGCATCCTCAGACAGCACTCTGAACTGGCCGACCCCATGGGTACGGATTTTGACTATAAGAAAGAATTTGAAAGCCTTGATCTGGCGACGGTAAAAAAAGATCTTACCAACCTGATGACCGATAGTCAGGATTGGTGGCCTGCCGATTACGGACACTATGGGCCTTTATTTATCCGAATGACATGGCATGCTGCCGGAACCTATCGGATCGCGGATGGCCGCGGAGGTGGCGGAACAGGATCTCAGCGATTCGCTCCGCTCAACAGCTGGCCGGATAACGCAAACTTAGACAAGGCCCGAATGCTTCTATGGCCGATAAAAAAGAAATACGGAAAAAAACTATCCTGGGCAGATCTTTTGATCCTCGCTGGGAATGTCGCACATGAATCCATGGGTTTACCCATGTACGGCTTTGGTGGAGGTCGGGAAGATATATGGCAACCCGAAGAAGATATTTACTGGGGTTCTGAAGCCGAATGGCTGGGAAATAAAGACCGCTATAATGAAAAGGGGGAATTGGAAAAGCAAATGGGTGCTGCTCATATGGGATTGATCTATGTGAATCCTGAAGGTCCGGATGGAAATCCTGATCCCATAGCTGCTGCACATGTTATCCGGGAGACCTTTGGACGAATGGCTATGAATGACTATGAGACAGTTGCCCTGATCGCAGGCGGACATACCTTTGGAAAGACACATGGAGCGGCCAGTGATGCAGAGTTTGTCGAAGCAGAACCTGCTGGCGCATCCATTGAAATGCAGAGCTTAGGATGGAAAAATAATTTTAAATCCGGGATAGGCTCAGATGCTATTACCAGTGGTCTGGAAGGAGCCTGGACGGAAACCCCGACCAAATGGAGTCATAGATATTTTGAAAATCTTTTTGGTTATGAATGGGAATTGACCAAAAGTCCGGGCGGGGCATGGCAGTACAAACCAAAAGACGAAGCCGGGGCGGGAACATTCCCGGATGCGCATGATCCAAATGTAAAACGCGATCCGTTTATGTTAGTAACAGACCTTTCCTTACGAATGGATCCGGCTTATGAGAAAATATCACGACATTTCTTAGAGAATCCGGAAGAATTCAAAGAGGCTTATCAAAAAGCCTGGTTCAAGCTTCTCCATCGCGATATGGGACCAAAATCGCGTTATTTAGGACCAGAAGTTCCCAAAGAAGATCTGATCTGGCAAGATCCTGTTCCGGCAATAGATCATGAATTGATCGATGCGAAAGATATTCAGGATCTAAAGAATAAGATCCTGGAATATGGACTCACCATTTCCGAGTTGGTCTCCACTGCGTGGGCTTCCGCATCTACATTCAGAGGGTCCGATAATCGCGGAGGTGCAAATGGATCAAGGATACGTATGGCACCACAAAATGATTGGGAGGTAAATAATCCCGGTCAATTAGGACGTGTGCTGGATACATATAGTCAGATCCAGGAGGAATTCAATGATGCACAAAATGCGAATAAGAAAGTTTCCATGGCAGATCTGATTGTGTTAGGTGGCTGCGCAGCAGTCGAGCAAGCAGCAAAGTCCGCAGGCCATGATGTTACGGTTCCCTTTACACCGGGTCGGACTGACGCTACAGAGGATATGACAGATACCGAGTCATTTGAACATCTCGAACCTGTAGCAGACGGGTTCAGGAATTACCTTAAAACTAATTTTTCGGTTAAATCGGAAGAATTATTGGTAGATAAAGCACAATTGTTGACGCTGACGACACCCGAAATGACCGTATTATTAGGTGGAATGCGAGCTCTTAATGCTAATTATGATGGTTCTCAACATGGCGTATTTACAGATAATCCGGGTTCTTTAACCCATGATTTCTTTGTGAATCTGTTGGATATGGGTATTAGCTGGCAGGCAACTTCAGATGATCAGGAAGTATTTGAAGGAAGGGACAGAATTACAGGCCAGGTAAAATGGACCGGTACCCGCGTCGATTTGATATTCGGTTCTAACTCTGAACTCCGGGCACTTGCTGAGGTATATGCCTGTGAAGATTCGCAAAAGAAATTCGTATCAGATTTTGTAGCCGCCTGGGATAAGGTCATGAACCTGGATCGGTTTGATTTAGCTTAATCTTAATCTATAGAAGAATAGGAGTTAATTAATCGACTTCAAAACGTATCAATTACTAGCACCCCTGAATTGTGATTCTTGTTCATATTGGGCAGGGCAGTAGCGGCCTCTTCCAGGGAAATGGTTTTGTGGATGAACCTTTTAAGTTTGAGATCCCTTGACCGGATCAGTTCAAATACTTCGGGATACTTAAATGCTTGTATACCGTGACTTCCCAGGATCTCAAGTTCGTTGGCAACAACCTGGTCCATTGGTATCTTCGGATGGCTATGATCTCCGGTCATGAGCCCTACCTGTACATGTTTGCCTCGTTTTCTAAGTCCGGCGATCGAGTTATAAGAGGTTTGCTGACTCCCTAGGGCATCGAGGGAAACATGTGCGCCACCCTCTGTGATCGATCTGATCTCATCAACGACATTAGAACTAAGTGAGGCATTTACGAGTGAGGACGCCCCAAGATCCTTGGCCAATTCCAGTGCTTTGTCATTAATATCAACGGCAATGACCTGTGCTCCTAAGGCCTGCGCGATCATGATCGCTGATAAGCCCACACCCCCACAACCGTACACTACTACAAATTGACCTTCTTTTACTTTTCCCTGGTCTTTAATAGCGCGGTATGAGGTTGTAAACCTACATCCCAATAGGGCAGCAGTCACAGAATCGATCTCTTCCGGGAGTTTGACCAGGTTGACATCTGCATGATCCAAAGCCACATATTCTGCAAAGGATCCCCAATGTGCAAAGCCTGGCTGGGTTTGATTGTCACACACCTGCTGATTTCCGGAATCGCATTGTTCACAAGATCCACAGGCACAAACAAAAGGCACGGTTACCCGATCTCCAACAGCAAATTTTTTGACATCTTTCCCGATCGCTTCCACAATACCTGCCAGCTCATGTCCTGGTACATGAGGTAGTACAATATCATGATCATGTCCCATCCACCCATGCCAGTCAGACCGACATAGTCCTGTAGCTGTAACTTTGACTACAACTCCATGTGGCTTAGGGCTGGGATCAGATACCTGGGTCACCATTAATGGTCCCTGGAAATGTTCGTAAAAGAGGGCTTTCATAGCTGTATTTCCTTATTCCTTTAATCCTTCGAACTGACCGCCATCATTGTTGATCCAGATCATTTTGGTACTCTGATCCGAATCACTTCGTTTAAAACGAATAGTGGCATACAGTGTCCGGCTAAAATAGCTACCATCTTGAAGCAGTACCATTTCCGATGAACCCCCTTCATTAGCACGGGCCATATATCTGCCGTCTTGTAGCGTTATATAAACCTTAAAGTTGGGGCCAAAGGCATAGGTACCTGAAATATCAGCCATCTTACGTTTGCTATCGGTTTCGGGCTTGCCGGATTTCGCACGGCTCGTATAGTTCTTTTCAAAGACAATAGCGGCCAGGTCACGCCTTAGAAAATCAGCTACACCGGTTTGGATATTTCCCGTAATAATGATGGATATATCCGGTTCCTGATAATGCAGGTAGTCCGCTATAAATCCATTAATGCGACCATCATGCCCAAAGACAGAATGATCAAAAGACTGGTAGACGGAAATTCCCAGACCATAATTATTCCCATAATCTTTCATGAATTTAGCATATGAATATTTCGAAAGTAACGAACGTGTTTTTATCGATACGATCCATTTTAGAAGGTCGCTTGTCGTACTGTACAGAGAACCCGAACCTTTTAACAATTCCAGATCCAAAAAGTCAGTCACTTTTAGGTCCTCATAATCAAGGGGTTCATATCCAGTGGCCAAGTCATTGGCTTCCCCATGACCTGTATCCTTCATTTCCAGGGTATCGAAAAGTTCTTGTTTCAAAAATGCACCATAGTCCATTCCACTTACTTTTTCGATGATGACGGCAAGAAGTGCATAACCCCCATTCGAATATTGATAGCGGCTTCCGGGTGTAAAGGCCAACGGCAAATCTAAAACCCGTGAAGTCAGTTCGGAAATAGAAAGATCCTTATCTGATAAGGTATTAAAACCTGGGATTGAATAGATATCCTGAACGCCTGAAGTGTGAGTCAGCAAATGTTCCAGGGTAATATCATTGGCTATCTTATTTTCTGGAAAATATTTGGACAAGGTATCGCCGGTAGTCAGTTTGCCCATTTCCTCTAATCTTAGAATTGCTGCTGCAGTGAACTGTTTTGAGATCGATCCAATCTTGAATTTCGTATTGGGAGAATTCAACCTTCCTTTTTCCAGATCGGCATAGCCAAAACAGGAATCGTAAAGTGTACTGTCCTTCGCAGTGATGAGAATGCAACCGCTAAAATCGTTGGTCTTGCCATACGATTGGATATAGGTTTCAATTTTTGTTTCAAAATCCTGCGCTGCAGCTACTTGACTGAATAGTAGTCCTACTAAGAGGAGATAGTAAGCGGAAAAAGAAAATGATCTGATCATGTCAAGCATTTAAAGTATAATCCTGCCAGGGGAGCATACCCTTGCAGGATTAGTCAAATTACCAAAAAAGATCCAATTACAGGGGTGGCCTAGGCACCTTCCCCGAACATGATGAGAATTGCTTCTGTAGCGGAGTCGGTTTCATTCCACCATTTATGCATTACGTTTGATGGAATAAAAATGGTATTTCCTGCGGACAAAGACACCCGTTCCCCATCTACTTCTCCTTCTGTAGTTCCCTTGATGGCGACGACCATCATGGGGAAGGGCATGGCTTGTTCACGGGCGTCGTCCCGTACGCGCTCTTCCGGCAATACCCGGTACCAGGCGGTTCGCAACCCTGGCTCATAATAGAACACTGTGAAATTGGATCCATGGGCTCTTCTCGTCATACCTTCGCCGAAGGGAATGATCTCCGGGAAGCCCCTGGTCCAGAAGTGAAAAGAAAAGGGATTGATCTTCCCATATTCTTCCATTGAAGGCTTAAACCCCTCCATCATCGCCACACTCATCGGGGTGTAATCTCCTGCAAAGGCCTTCCCCTGGGCCGTTAAGGCGTTGATCTTCCCTTCATGTATCGCCCGTAGCGTCTCGGCCTCGATGGAGTAATAAAAGGTTGGAGTGGAGGGTAGTCCCTCAGAATAGTTTACTTCCCATCCCTCCTCGGTTTGCGTTCCCGTAATCTGAACATTCCAGGTCCCCGATCCGGGTACTTCGATCCCAAATGTCATCGGCGTTGCTGCAAAGCGGTCTTGTTTATAATCCGTGATATAGGACTCAATAATTGCAGGGATATCCAGCGCTGATTCAGAGGCATCATTTTGAGCATGCCCAAAAGACATGCATATGATGCTCAGCATAATCCATAGAATACTGTTC
This sequence comes from uncultured Eudoraea sp., assembly GCA_947258555.1. Classification (GTDB taxonomy): domain Bacteria; phylum Bacteroidota; class Bacteroidia; order Flavobacteriales; family Flavobacteriaceae; genus HDS-28. Next base: position 58,858 of record CAMYJF010000007.1, read on the forward strand.
GTTTTCATCTGTTCTAAATTTTAATGAATATATTTTTACGTTTCATGTCAGATCACAAACTGTCGATCGACGAAACCAAAGGAATATATTTTGTACGGAAAGCTCTGTTATTTAAAGGAGTTTGTGGAGAATACGCCCAATTTAGGGGCGAATCTGCAAGCGGGCTTTGACGACTGTGGTGTATTGGCCGGAAACAGGGACGGAATCGCCATGGGTGTTCAGCTTCACAGTCATGCTTCGATTGCTTGGATTATCAATTACGAAATGCTCAGTGTTGATCAGAAAGCGGCGATGGCATCGCAAGATCGGCGACAAGGGATTAACGATCTGCTTTTCAACATTCTTCATACTGGATCGAAAGACCAGTTTTTTTCGTTCTCCATCGACCTCATAGTGAATGTCCACATAATTGTCATCACTGCTGATGTAAAGGATATCCTTTAGGTTGAGTGAAAGGGTTTTACCGGTTTGTGAGGTGACGGTATAGGTCTCAGCCGAAGTGATAAGGGAAAGTCGCCTGCGATTCAAGTATTGCCAGATCCCTGTAACGAAGAATGACACGGTGATCCCAATTCCGAGAGTTCGGGCCAAAACCCCTAAAAAATCAGTCCATGTAAACTCCCGAAAACTGCTCCAATAACTCTTGTATAGAAATTGCAT
>CAMYJF010000007.1:59530-100140 GCA_947258555.1 uncultured Eudoraea sp.
TCGCCCCAATGAACAATATGACGAGAGCATACCACAGCAGTGCTTTGCCCAGCGTCCAGTTACGGAAGAGTTTTGGAAAGAGAGAGGGGATCAGCCATTCCATGAATAGTACAGAGAATATGAACAGTACACCCAGACTGAGAATAACCAGATCAACCAGCAATTCGCCTGTGGTGTTCTCGATGCCAAAAGGTTGATACAGCAGGATAAACAGACTCGAGGCAATTCCTACCAATATCACCCATAACAAGTTTTTACGACTTCGTTTGGGCCTGGGAAATGGCGCATTTAAATAATCCCTGATGGACATTCTCTTAAGATATTAACCTTGGCCAGTTATTGTTTAATCAATTTAAAAAATTCCGTCGTCTTACCGATTACAAAATACCAGACAGCTCATGCCGATCATTGTTTATTTGCAATTAATCGATCGTTAGGATGCCTAGATGTTTCGGGATCAGGACTTTGGTTTTAGGGGATAACTTTATAACATCCTCTACAAAAGGAAGGAGCTTTTGTTCAACCGCATCTTGCTGGGAAAAGCCATAGGGCAAACGGAAATTATCCCAGTGGGTGGGTATGATCCATTTCGGGTTATTTGTCACTGCCAATAGCCGTTCATTATACTTGTAAAGACCCAGTTGTGAACGGTTCACTCCGGCAAGCAGAATGTCCGGTTGGAGTCCGACCAATTCCCTTTCCACAAAATTCATGGAACCCATGGTAAGCACTTCATGCTTGGTGAATCTGGCAAGAAACATCAAGGAACCGCCTTCAATGAATTCAGAAACTCTAAGAGGTGCCTCGGGTACTTCTGTATATGTTCTTGAATCCAGGTAATGTTTGTCATTTAAAGCAGAATGGATCGAAGGGATCACTTTCACGGCAAAGTTCTCAAACTGATAGTCTTCACCTCCCTTAACTGGATATAACTGCTCATTAGGGATACCATAGGCTCGCAGAATATTACAGGTCGTTTCGGTTCCTATTACTTTGGCCCCGGTTTTTTTGGCTATATAAGGGACATCGGACAGGTGATCGAAATGGGAATGGTGCACCAGGATAAAGTCGGTTTTTTGCACCAGGCTGTCGATACTAACGGTATCGGAAACAAAATAATCAGAACGCTTGACGGTTTGCCTGTTGTCATCCGGACTGATGCCCGGACCGGTACCCAGTTTCACCCTGGAGATATAGGGATCTATCAAAACAGAGATCTGACCATCACTGATCTGCCAACCGGCAGTACCCAGGTATTTCAATTTAATCGGATCATTTTGTGCAGTCACGATCGAAGAATTCAATAAAAATAGTATTGATGCGAGAGCCAGGAAATGGATAGGATCAAAGGAAATCTTGCTTTGTGAGAAGGTTTTCATGGAACTTGGTTTTTGTTATTTCTTTTTGATATTGAAATAGTAGCGATTAATCTCATCTGAATTCGCTTCGATGATATCCGGAAAACCGTCGTTGTTGAGGTCTGATGAAATGATATCATAGGTTCTGAAAGATTCAACCGATAAAGGAGCTCGTTGCCACTTACTTCCATTGCCATTATTGATGAATATTACATTATTCTCCCCGGCATTCCCTATGAGAATGTCCGTATTTCCATCTAAATTCAGATCGGCAGCAGCTACAGTATAGCTTTTAGTAGACGATGGGTCAAAGATGATAGATTGTGTATATGGATCAGAAGCACTCCCCATGTAGATCGCATTGGCCTCATCAATATTCGCTGTAATTATATCCAAATGGCCATCATCATTCACATCGGCCACTGCAACAGAGCGCGTATTATCCGTACCGGTACCAAACGGGATTTTCTCTGTGAACCCCAACGCGCCATTATTCAAATAGACATAATTAGGTTGCTTGTCCCTATTAGCAAGAACAAGGTCAAGGTCACCATCATTGTCCATATCGGCTGCTTCTACATCGATGGTGGAATCTTCTTCGGAACCGAAATTCAAGGATTTTGTGAAGAGCCCCTCACCGTTATTAATACAGATTTCGTTAGGCTGACCCCTGTTGGTAATTAAAATATCTACATAGCCATCCTGATCCAGATCTGCCAGGGTAAGATTTCGGCTCGGCGCATAAGCCTCCCCGAAGGATTCGCCCTGGCTAAACAAACCCTTGCTGTCATTGATAAACACATAATTTGGTGCCATATCATTGGCCACGGCAATGTCCAGATCCCCATCATTGTCCAGATCCGCTAATTCTGCGGCATAGGTAGTAGATCTTCGTGTCCCAAGATCATATTCTACAGTGAAGATCCCTCTACCATCATTTATGAAGATGCGATTCTGTCCGGGCCAGTGTCTTCCGTTGGCCACAATGAGGTCAATATCCCCATCTCCATCAATATCACCAGATGCTACAGAGGCAGACCGTTCTTTGTAGGTTCCCAGAATAAGTCGATTACTACTCATCAGTGTGTGGTCCTGTGCCAAGACAGCAGCTACGGCAAGCCATAAAAATATTTGGATAACATTCAAGGATATTCTCTGCATGGGTATTTGAATAATTAAACGAATAATAGAATTCTATTTTTAATGCCACTTAGATTGCAAGCTATGGAAAAGAAAAGCCATCCCAATTCCATAAAGTAAAAAAAGTCCGCCAAATAAGATATGGATAGTTAACTGTAGATCAGGAAATCCCTGTGCCGCTCCTTTGCCATCTATTGGCAGGATTAAGATCATCAAGTAGGCAAGTATTCCATGAAGCAATCCCCATATAAGCTTATTCTGATAGGAAAATGGAAAGCTGATCCCCATAAAGGCACCGGAACAGAGCCCGATCAGAGCTCCAAGAGTCACTACTTCAAGACTACCGTCCCAACTAAAACCACCTGTCAAGCCACCTATGATTGCCATAGCTCTCATCATCAAACGACCCCCAATTCCAAGTATCAGCGTGCCCGAGATTAGGCCGGACAGGATTCCAAGTAAGATGTACCTAAAAATTTGACGCATTCAGATCCTAAATTCATATTAAGTCAACAACAGTGTCTTCAGAGAGAAAAAGCCATGTAAGTATCTCCTGAGGATGTTCCCATTTTGCCTCCACCACAGGCAATTACAAGGTACTGTTTTCCATTTACCTCATAAGTGGCTGGAGTGGCATATCCTCCTGCAGGAAGCTCGGTTTCCCATAAAAGTTTCCCTGTCTCCATATGAAATACCCTCAATTTTTCATCCTTGGTTGCGGCTATGAATATGATGCCTCCGGCAGTGATCACAGGGCCGCCATAATTTTCTGTTCCTGTTACCGGATGGTCGGGATCTTTCAGGCCCTCCTCATGTCCCAGCGGAATGGTCCATTTATACTCCCCTGTATTGAGGTCAATGGCATTCAGTGTGCCCCATGGGGGTTTTACGACCGGATAGCCGGTTTGATCCTTAAAGCGTCCAAATCCTACCATGGCATAAGGAGTGCCATCCGTTTTTTCTGCCCTATGGTCCGTTTCAATTTCCTCTTCCAATCCACTAAGAAAGGCCGTAATATTTGCCACTTCGTCCAGGGTTAAATTCGGCAAAGCTGGCATGGCCCCTTTTCCCAGAACCATAGTCTGACCTATTTCCTCCGGTGACAATCTTGAGCTAACCTGCTGAAGTTCCGGAATAGCCCCAAGGCCTTGCAGATTTCCTCCATGGCATCGGGCACAGTGAATTTGTGTGAGGCCCTTCCCGCTGGAAGCCGAACCGACTTTGGCCATGCGGACGATCCAGGCCATTTCATTGCTATTGACATACATGGTCCCATCCCGTGGGTCTACTGCCGCTCCTCCCCATTCGGCACCTCCGTCTGCGCCGGGGTATAAGATGGTGCCCAGTGTGTCCGGCGGAATAAATTGGCCTTTCGAAGTGACCTGTTTAAATCTATCCCTTACGCTAAATCCTTTCTCATTCTGTGCCTGGTCAATAAAGTCGTCAACGAAAGCAGCTTCATCTGGCTTATAAAGATCTTCTTCCTTTAGTAATTGTCTGGCAAAAGGTGCTGGTTTCAAAGGTAGCGGCTGAGTAGTTGCAGCAGTATCTCCAATAAGTGTAGTTTGTGGATAGGGTTGTTCTTCAATTGGGTATAGCGCCTCTCCTGTAAGTCGATTAAACACAAAAACGTGACCGCTTTTAGTTACCTGGGCAACAGCTGGTATTTTTTGTCCGTCTCGTTCCACATCAAGCAGATTCGGCGGGGCAGGTAAGTCCCTGTCCCATACATCGTGATGGACGAATTGAAAATGCCAGATCCGTTCTCCGGTATCTGCATTTAAAGCGATTAGGGAATTGGCAAATAAGTTGTCCCCGATACGAGCACCCCCGTACCAATCAAAGGCAGATGAGCCTGTAGGCACATATACGATGCTATTTTCTTCATCCAATGCCATACCGGCCCAATTATTGGCACCCCCAATTCGTGGATCCTGATAGGCATTCTCGGGCCAGGTTTCATAGCCGTATTCCTCGGGATATGGTATGGTATGGAAGATCCATTCTAATTCTCCGGAAAGTACATCATAAGCCCGGATATGGCCTGGTGCCGCGCCCGGGGATTCTGAAGTGCGAAAACCAATGATGTATAAATTCTTGTAAATGACCCCGGGGGTAGTCATAACAACAGGTAATTTTTCGGGATCCCTTCCGAGGTTTTCCCGAAGGTCTATTGCTCCATCCTTTCCGAAAGAAGAAATCACTAGCCCCGATTCAATATCAATGGCATGGAGGAAGCTTCCGGAACTAAAGAAGAGTCGGCTTTTTGCATCGCTATCAGAAGGCCAGTATGCAAAACCACGACATAATCCCAGGCCGGTTTCATCAGTGTTTCCGGGTGTGAATTCCCATAGTTTTTTTCCTGTGGCCGCGTTGACAGCAAAGAGTACATTGGATGCATTTACACCAAAAAGTTTGTCGCCAATGACCATAGGGTTATTTTGGATCTGAGAATTGGAGTCCTGGTTAAGGCCATCGCTCTGGTATGTCCATGCGATTTTAAGCTGATCTACATTCTCTGTATTGATCTGATCCAGTGTCGAGAAATGCGATCGGTGGGGATCGCCCAGGTAGTGTGACCAGGTTTGGAAATAAGGGTTTTCCTCCCATGAATGTCCATCATACGCTTCCTGCTCTGCCAATTTTTTACAACTGAAAAGACAGAGCAATAAAATGGGGACAAGTTTTACATATCTCACAGTTATAGGTTTTGTTGGTTTTTCTGGTGCTCATTCATGCACTTTAATCCATTCAATAGATCCGTCTTGATTTAATTTGACTACCATAGTCTTGGTTTTTACAGTCCAGTTCATCAATCTTGTTTCTGAAATCCGGTAATATAAATGACCTTCTTCATGATAGTCAGGATCTCCCAGTGCTTCTAAAAGTTGTACTTCGGTCAGGGATCGAATAGTGTCATTGTACAAGACCGCTTCATACATCTGCTCCCTATAGACATAATCCTTTCCTTCCTTTAGTGCCCATTTGTCTTTGTCAAATGGGATCTCAATGTTTTCTGATGCCAGCTTGCTTGTTGCTTTATCTTCCTGGTCTGACTTACAGGAGAGTATAGCTGACAAGAGCAAAAGGAGTATTAGAATTCTATTCATAGTTCAAAAGTCTTAAATATAGTTCTCGAGATATTCCATCAGATCTCCAACGGCTAAAGTGGCCCAAAGTAACAATAAGGCAAAAGCGATCTTTAGCCATACCGGGATCGAGAATCCTAGTCGTTTTTCAATTGCCATACTGATTGGCGGAAGATAAAATAGTGAAACCACTAAATAGAAAATTCCGGGTACAGGATGTATAAGGATCAAGTTCAATATTCCTATCAACAGGAAAAGGAGGCCAAAGGCCCAGCTTATAAGCTTCCAGCTTTTTGAATTTTTCTCCATGGGTCGACTAATTTTTTTGTTATTCTGTCTTAATGAGGCTTTTAAGGATTTGCCCGATCTGCCAATTTCGGTCGACATCCACAAAATATTCAGCTCCCGGGCCTTTAGCTAATAAGGGAACTACCGTGGCTGTATGATCTTGTGAGCCCCAGATGATCTGCATGTTGGGGTATTCGTCGAAATCTACACCTGCTGCCATTCCGCCAGTCTCATGATCGGCAGTAAAAACAACCAAAGTATTGCCTTGTTTTTCGGCAAAATCGAGGATGAGGCGAAGTGTTTCTTCAATGGCTTTCAGGCCTTTTAAGACGCGTTTGGAATCATTCCTATGAGAACCGGAATCAATTTCTTCGCATTCAACCATAAGAGCAAAAGGGGTATCTTCTTTTGTCAAATAGGTTAAGGCCAGGGTAGTCAATTCAGGAAGATTGGGTGTAGATCCCAGATCCTGTAACTCATCTTCACTATAGATAGCCGCAATAGGCTGTAATGGATTTGACTGGGAGGGTAAAGTCAGGCTTTTGTCAAGAAAATGAAATCGCTGTTTTAAGATTTCCATGGTTTCTTCCAATTCAGGGACTTCCCCTTCACCAATATCTTCCAGTTCCCCAAAGAGAATATCGAGCTCGCTGGAAGCTGTTTGTTCCAGGATATCCCTGGCATTATCCCTGGATTTGGTGTGTGCTACAAAAGCTGCAGGTGTGGCATCCCACACATAGGAATCGGTTACTATAGCGGTGTTATAGCCATTAGAGCTGGCCACCTCAAATACATTGGCCACGCTATTCCCTTCAGCATCCATACCAATGACGTCAAAGAAGGTGGGTGTTCCGGTAGCCATAGCCGTTGCCGAGGCACCAGAATCGGTGATGGGCCCATAGGTAGAGCGTGTATCATGCCAGGCCCGGACATCAAATCGTTGCCATACCGATTGTGCGCCTGTTTCATTTTGGGACATCATTGCCAGGGATAGATGGCTGAAACCCATACCATCGGCAATAAAAAAGATGATATTCTTTGGTTGAGAAGGAATACTGTCTAACTGCAAAGCTTGCGATTCTGCCTGAGGGGAAAATTGAATGTCTGCAGGAGATGTTTTGGCGATCTTCCAATTAAAAATGTAAAAGACCCCAATAAGCAGGAGCGCCAATATAAGGGTTGTGATAAGCGCCGTTTTTTTCCAGGGTTTCATTTGTAATGTTTATAGAACAATGTCAATTCTTAGTGTCTTTTGAGCGTTGTTAAATCAGCATACGGATAGGGAAAAAATGAAAACTTCCTTATTTATCTGAAACATCTATTCATTGTTCAAGGCTTTCTCCAGGCAGGCTTCTAATTTTTGGATCTGTTCTATCTGAACCTCACATCGATAGAGTGCATGACCGGTGTTTAACCATAATGACGCTAGGATTTGATCCAATTCTTCCGAACCGAATTGCGCCTTTAACTTGTCGTATTGGATCACATTGATGACCGTATCCCGGACATTAGCCCAATTCATATCAACTTCCCGGAAGACAACATCGGCATTCATCATACCGTGTTTTTCGGAAAAGGGTCGAACCATTTCCATTTTAATCTTATTAAAACCTCCAAAGCTTGCTTGGGTCTCTTTTTCTTCTTTTATGTAATCATTTAAAGCTTCCCGAACCTCGTCGTTAGTGATCGTAGCCATTTTGTCTAAATGGTTTTCTGTAATGATCGGATTGTAGTACCGGGTCAATCGGAGTAAATGATAGTTAGTTTCATCGTTGTAGCTTTCCTCCCCCCTTATTTCCTGATATAGATGTCTATGAAGAAGCTGATGTTCAGTAAATCGATCTGCATCTGATCGTACATTGGTACGCGCCAGGTCCAAATCCCCAAGAACTTTTTCAAATATTTTTTTCTCCTCTTGGAGTGTTATTCTGTTCTGATTCCAATTATTGAGTTGCAAGGCGATCAAAATTCCGACTACAACCAGTACGATCTCACCCACTGCGTAAGCAAGATATCTTGTAGCCCTGCCTTCGGCGAGAAGTGATCTGCGGATGTTTCGAAAGAATTTGAACATGAATATGGGTCAGTTTTAAAATAGCAGCCATCCACTTCATGTTAACCTTTTTAGCAAGCTGCTTTTAGTGTACTCTAATATAGCAAATTAAACATCGCATCTTTGTCGCCTTACTGCTTTTGGATCAGGAACAATGTTCGTGAGAAGGGGCTGTACTTATGTATTATTGAATTCCAGCTGAATCCCTATCTTTTGGTCTCATTTAATTCTTCCAAAATGAAAAAATTGATCACTACTGCTGTATTATTGGGATGTATATTTATTATTTCCGGACAGTCAGCAGATATCCCCAGAACCCCATTCACCCAAATGTATCTACCAGTCTGGGAAGAGGCCAGGGATCATTGCCTGGAAATTGCCAAAGCCATGCCTGAGGAGCTGTATTCATACAAGCCCACGGAGGTTAGCAAGACATTCGGGGAACAAATGGTTCATATTGGTTATACCATAGAATTGCTCACAAAACGATATGTACGAGGCATGGAAGTGGTGCCGGATACGCCGGATGCCAATGAGATGACTAAAGAAGAGATCCTGGAATTACTGGAAAGTGGTTTTAGCTATACAACTGAAGTTATTTATACAATTGAACAGTCACAATTAGATGAAACCTGTGTTATGTATCACAGTGGAAATACTGTGAGCAGAGCTTTTGCTTTTTTTTATGTGCAGGACCACCTTACTAATCACAGGGCCAAGGCAAATTTATACCTGCGTATGAATGGGATAGACCCTCCGGAATACACATGGTGATCTAATGCTGATCCGGATATTCTTCAAAGTCCATAGAGGCTAGAACTTTGTCCCATCGGGTGGTAAAAGGGCTGTTATAAAGTTCTTTCAGAAGACGTTTACGACGCCGTTCGGAAATGTCCAGCGTATCTATGATAGCTCGTCGCTTTGCAATGAGGTCTCTTCGTTCGAGTTTCTTTTTCAAACGCTCATCGGCAGAAAGCACCAAATTGGATTCAAATTGACCAAGAACCGTACGTTCCCGAATTTTTAATTCATTTGTTGATGGCAGGGCTACAGAGTCTTGGGCCATCAGATCAGAACTTCCGATCAGAAGGAAGAGGCATATAATATGAAAGGGCAAAGCTTTAATCTTCATTTCCAGAGATTGTGCCGTAACTCATTGCAAATTAGGATATTTTGCTCTAAATAAAAGGACAAATCGACGTCATATGAATCCACTTGTCGAATTTTTCCGGACTTTGGTCGGTAAGTGACCGTATGAGTTCTTGATGCTCGAAATATGCGCTTAAAAATTGCAGGGAAATCTACTAGCTCAAAGGACTTCTTTTTAGATAATAGTGTCGCAATGTCAGAATTGAAATACCCAAAAAGGGCAGTGTTGACAATACAATCCTAGCATTCATTTGCAGTAAACCGATGAACAACATTAGGAATAATAAAAGGCCAATACCTGCGATTCCCAGATAGGTTAGGAGTTTCTTGGGTTGCTTTTGAAAAAGAGTAATGATCAAGAGTATCTGACCCAAGAGAGGCAATACAATAAGTGGATGGATCATAGAAGCCGGATCACTGAATAATTTAGAAAGGATATCTTTTTCCATCTGGAAGAGGTACATGGAATTATCACCGCCCCACTCTAGATAGCCAAGTAAGGATGAAAGGACCAGCCCTGCATTTAGTAATTTCGACTTCATTGTTTTAAATTATGTATCAGACCAAACAGCTAATTCGTTCCCGCTTGGATCCAGGTAATGAAATCGTCTGCCACCAGGAAAGGAGAAAATGTCTTTTGCGATCCGTCCTCCGGCATTTTCGATCTCCCCTTTGAGTTTTTCAAGATCGTTATGATAAAGAACTACCAATGCCCCATTCATGATAGCCGCCTCCGTTTTTTCGAATCCACCGGCAAGACCACTTTCTTCGAAAGACATATAGGCAGGACCATAATCTGTAAACTTCCATCCGAAAAGTTGGGTATAAAAATTCTTTGTCTTTTCCAGGTCATGTGCCTTGAATTCAACATAATTAATATGTGTGTTTTTCATTTCCTAAGGTTTATAAAGTCAACCCTTCCTTCTTCATGGCCCTCCTGTAATTTATGGCTACGGCATCAAATTTTAAGTGCAATTCTTCGGCAAAATCAAAAGGCACCTGTTCGGGTCGTTGTGATTCTACTATGCGTTGATCCTGTCCAAAAATAACTCCTTCAAAGTCCTGATACAGCGAATCCGATTCATCTAATTTATAATTGCGTCCAACGATGCAATAGCCCCGACATTTATTGGCCGAAATCGGTTGAGATACAAATAGGTACACCATTCCTTCTGTGCCGCCCCAACCTACATGGAGTACGATGGTATAGGGCAAATGCAGTCTATAATCACTTCTTCTTTCCGGATCGATATTTTCTTTATTGGCGAAGATGGGGAAGTCCTCCGAATTGGTAGATTCTGGTCGTACAACAGAGTAGTGTAGCACAGGCCCTTTCACTTCTACTTTACAATCCGGGACTTCAGGTCGTTCCGGTTCCCCCAGTAATCCAGGATGTACCCATGGAAAATGGCCAAAATCAGTGAAGTTTTCAACCTGCCTGGAGGCATCGCTGTTCCATTGAAAAGGACCAGTATTAACAAATTTCCATTCTGGTTTTTCAAATTCCGGGATGTCGGGTAGATCATAGACCGGTTCCTCCAGCGCCACCCAAACCAGGCCATACTTTTCCTGGCAGTGATAGACCGGGGTTTTAGCTTTGGAAGGTATGGGCGTATCTGGGGCCTGAGGTATCAGGACACACTCACCCAGACGATTGTATTCCCATGCATGATAGGGACAAACAATGCAGTCATTTTTTACCCAGCCTAAAGACAGGGCGGTGCCCCTGTGAATGCACAGATCCTTCATGGCGTGTACTTTTCCGTCAGAACTTCTCCACACCACAACAGCCTGGTCCAGCAAAAAAGTACCAAAAGGCGACTCAGAGAGTTCAGCACTATAGCATACCGGATGCCAACAGGCTAGTAGTTTTTCTGGATAAACATTTTCATGCGACATTTGAGTTCGGTATTTTTTATTTCAATTCATACCACAGTTCCACCATTCCGTCTTTGTAAGGTGTAATTTCTTTAAGGTGCAAGGCTTGTTCTTTTCCGATATAATCAAAAAACAGCGTACCATCGCCCAGGATCACAGGCATAATAGATATGATGATATCATCAACTAGATCTTGCCTTAGAAACTCTTTGCTAAGCATCGCCCCTCCTACAAGCCATATATTATTATATCTGGATTTTAATTGATCGTTCACCAGTTTTGACAAATCTCCTGAGTAGAAAGAAACACCTGGTTTATCTGAATTAAAATTCCTGGAGGTTACAACAACGACCGGGGTATTTCCATAAGGCCAACCGAGTTGTATGGCGTGTTCATAGGTACGGGAACCCATGACATAGCAATCGATCTTTTTAAGGAATTCAGCAACTTCATCTTCACTCAGGCTTACCCCTCTTTCATACGTATCCTCAGAGTGCATCCAGGCTACACTCCCATCCTTCCTGGCGATAAAACCATCCAGACTAGATACCATATGCAGGGTTACCTTAGCGCTCATCAGTAGATTGAGAATTTAGTTTGGAGGTAAAAAGTCAATCGGAATTGGATTCTCCTCAGATTCCTGCATCCAATAGATATTGATAATCCACCATCGTTCACCATCGTTCATTAGTTGAATACTGTTTATGCCTCTCATAAAAGGGGATTCATCTGCCTCACTTCTATAGGATTCATAAGTACTGAATACCTGTGTAATATTCCCAAAAGTATGAACGATTCTATTGATCTCCTTTTCAAAAAAACCATTCTCGACAAGCCATTTCCCGGATCTGTCTATGTATCCTTCAGGCGTTAAAAACCGAGCTATGTGCAAACCTTCTTCGTTTTTTCCCGTTGGGATGAGCCTGGCTTCCGGATGAAACAGGTAGGTAAATAATTCCCAATTCCTTTCTTCTCCTTTTTCACCTGAGATAACGTCATAAAGTGTGAAAAGTGTACTATCTAAGGACTGCACTTTAGTAGGAAACATATCATTAGAATTTTGCGCATTAATTGTCATAGAAAAGATACAACACACGATGGGTAAAAGCATAAAGTTTTTCATTGAACTAGGTTTTGTATTTGCAAGTGATAACATGTGGCGCAACTTGATTAATTAAATTTCTGGCTATGAAAGACTCTTTAAAATTGGACACCAAGTTGTGTAGGAAACTGCCCGGGTATTTCTGTTTTATCTTCCCCGAGATTTTGACGCAAATCAATTTCAATACCCCTTGATATGGTGGATATGGGAACATCATTTGCTGTACCTTCAAATGGATTTTCTCCGGTACGACCTATTCGTTCCATCGTATGGAACATCCAGGCCACCGCCATATAAACAGGAATGGAAAACCATATGAAGTTTTTCCCTAAGGGACCGTAATTCTCGATAATCTCTTTGCCTATATCAACAAATTGGGGAGCTAATGCCAAAGGGAGGAGTAAGAGTAAAAGCCACATAAAATAGTGGTTTAAAGTTGCATATTGACGCGGGTACGGAAAATTCTTAATGCGTTCTGTCTGCCCTTGTAATGTGAAAAGTTCCTGAATAATACCTTCCAGTTCCAGAAATGAAAATTCCCAGACAAGCCCTATCTCTTTTAATCTCCGAAGGTGATGAGATTGCAAATAGAGAACAGCAGTTTGATGATTATCGTGGTTCAGAACATACTCCAAATCCTCAGCAGATAAATACGGTTTGAGGTCATCTTCGAGCGCTGCTTTCTCTTCCGGAGGTCGTACACCAAACTCTCTATTGGTTTTATGCAAGATGGCCGTCTCCCAGTTTTTTTTATTGCGCATTGCATGACGTAAAGCTGTCATCCAGGCAATATGTCTGTAGGTTAGGGTCTTTATCTCTATTTTGAGCTTTTCAGAAGAGACATCTTCCTCGGCATGCTCAGATGAGACCATGTCTTGTACAAAGACACCAAAAGTACGGGACGTATTTACAATACCCCCCCATATTTTACGCGCTTCCCATATACGGTCATATACTGCGTTGTTTTGAAATCCAATGATAAAGGCTACGGCCGTACCGATCAGTGCCATAGGTGTCCAGGGAATACGAAGCCATTCCATATCCAGAAAATAATAGCCTGCAACCCAAAACAAAATAATGAACAGAAATAATAATGTTTCATAACGCGTCCATTTCACCATGTCGATGAATCTATAAACCTTCCCAGTATACATATGTTGTTTGTTTAGTTTTTTAATTGGTTTACAAGCGTACGAGCTAAAACTGTATCGTAAATTATTTTCAACTTTTTAATTTTATTAGCATCGTTGAATTCAATAACATCCACCACGTCAAAAGACACTATTTCCTGAGTCTTTAACGTCCATTTGTAGGTAAAATACAAGGCAATATCTGAACGATTTTCTTCTTCAAAGATCCCTAGGAGCTCGAGCTTAGAGGCTTTCGTATCAGCCTGCAGCTCACGATAAAAATCGGAAGCTTTTTTAAGACCATAAATCGGAGAATCTACAATGGCATCCTGACTGAATAGATTCAAGAGTTGCGATATATCGCCATTTTGGAGGAATTTCAAATAATTTTTAGCGATACTACTTCTGTTCCCCATTGGAATCAAGGTCTTTTAGAAAGGTATGTCAATTTAGAATATGGAAAATACAAAATATTCATCTGTCTCCGCATACATCTGCGATATTAGGATCGACTGTGGAAACATGAATAATAGGTAGCCCGGAGTATGGTTTTAAGAATGAGTATGGGTCTGCTATTCGAACCTGGATCCGGAAAGATTCTCACAGCCTTTTAAGGCTAATTATGGCAGGCACTGAGCCTTGATTGGAAGACACCCTGAGATTTGATAAGAATTAGTATATTTACTCATGTGAGAAAGTATGAACTCATGCCAAAACCATGCCCCAATTATAATAAATAAGAACGTTCATACTAAAATCAAACAACCAAAAAGATCTCCCTTATTAATACCGGGTTTTAACATGCAGAATAGTCCACCAAAGCAAAGGCACTTGGCGTGCATCATGTTTACTGACATTGTGGGGTATACTCGATTGATGAGTAAAAATGAAAGTAAAGCCCTGCAAACCTTAGATGAAAACAGATATATCCATAAAACCATTATCAGCAAATACGGGGGTGAATTGCTAAAGGAAATGGGGGATGGTATCATGGCTATTTTCAATACGGCTACTGATGGGGTATATGCGGCATGTGAAATTCATGCAGCAGCAGAAAACAATGAAGATCTTAATCTCAGGATCGGCTTGCATTACAGCCAGATTATCTTGGAAAAAGGAGACATTTTTGGAGATGGGGTCAATATAGCTGCCCGGATAGAGCCCACTGCGCCAACTTGTGGCACCCATATTTCTCATGAAGTATATGACAATCTCTTAAATAAGAAAGGCTTAAAAATTGACTTAGTTGGTGGTTTCGAATTAAAGAATCTGAGCGAGGAGATCAAAATTTATTCTGTTGAGGTAAATGCACAGTTCATAAAGGATCTGGCATCCAGAACCAGCGATTATACGGAAAGATCGATCCTGGAAACTAAAAACAGTATTGCAGTTATTCCTTTTGCGAATATGACGGGCGATAAAGAACAGGATTATTTTTGCGATGGGATTGCTGAAGAAATTCTGATCACACTTTCGAACATTAAGGAGCTGAAAGTCGTAGGAAGAAGTTCCTCCTTCCAATTCAAAAACAGCGAATATTCGGAAGTACAGATCGCCGGGACATTGAATGTAAATCATATTCTCCAGGGGAGTATACGAAGGAGGGGTAACAGATTACGGATCAATGCCATGTTATACAGTGTGGGCGAAGAAAGCCAGATCTGGGCCAAGCGATACGACCGTGAGCTTGATGATATATTTGAAATTCAAGACGACATTGCCGCAAAGATCTCCGATGAACTTGAAGTAAGCCTTGTCAAGAATACAGACAGGGCTAAACCCGTTAGTTTGGAAGCCTATGAAATGCTTCTAAAAGGCCGGTATTTTGAAGAAATGTTCATCGAGGGATTTGATAGGGCGCAGAGCTGTTATTTCCAGGCAGTTGAGCTGGATCCTGATTATGCGGAAGGATATGCTGCCCTGGCCAATATTCATTTCCTACAAACCATGCATTTACTCCTTCCACCTCAGGAAGGATTCAAAAAGACTAAATCTTTTGCCAATAAGGCGCTATCCATCAACAAGGAGATCGCAGGCGCACATTTTGTGCTTGGGCAATCGGCTTTTTGGTTCGACTGGGATTTTGATCAGGCAAAGGAACACTATGAAAATGCGGCCAATGCCCGTGTGCCATATTATTTTACAGGGGTAACCTTAGATCCCTGGTATAATGCATTTGCATATGGGGATTATGAAACAGCTATCATCAACACAATGAAGATCATAGAAACTGATCCGCTGTCCTTTTACAATCAAGTGTTGTTAGGTTATTATTTTACCTGGGGTCAGTATCATGAAAAAGCCCGGGAAGTACTCAACAACTTATTGAAGTTAATTCCAAATTACTCTGAGGCCCAACGCTTACTGGCCTATAACAGCTTTATTGAAGGGGATAATGAAAGAGCCGTTAAAGAAGGCAAAAAAGCTGTGGAGATGGCCCAGGGACTTGGCTGGGCGCAGATTACCTATAGCATTGCCCTGGCAAAAAACGGCCAGGCAGCAGAAGCCAGGGAGATCCTTGTAAGATTGGAGGCTTCTCAGGAAAAAGTGAATGTTTCTCCCTTGGGAATTGCGCTGATCTATGCCTATCTCAACGATCTTGACAATGCCTTTGCGTATTTGGACATTGCAATAGAATACAAAGATATTTGGCTTGTTTCTCTTAAACATGGCCCGGAATACAAACCGCTCCGATCAGATCCTCGATTTGATGCCCTCCTCGAGCGAATAGGTTTTCCGGAAACTGTTTTTCAATAGCGTTCTGTATTAATCCATTAACCCACCAACATGAGCAAATCAGGTAATAGTACTCCAGAATTAGGACGTGAATACTTACTGTCCAATGAAGATGCCATCATCCAGGAAATGGTGAACGAGATGGAGGATCAAATGCTGCGAATGTATGCCGATGATGACAAGCATATGCCGCGACAAGTGCATACTAAAAGCCATGGCTGTGTAAAAGGGATCTTCAAGGTGGAGCCAAATCTTGACGCGAAATACAGAGTAGGCGTCTTCAAAGAGCGTAAAGAATACAATTGTTGGGTGCGATTTTCCAATGCCAACCTTCCACCGGAAAGCGACAAGAAAAAGGATATTCGAGGCATCGCTATTAAACTTATGGGAGTTGAGGGTGATAAGATATTGAACGGCAAACAGAATGAAAAGACCCAAGATTTCTTGCTGATGAGCAGTGAGACCTTCTTTTCTAAGAATATAAAGGAATTCAGCCCGCTGTTAAGGGCTGCAACGGCAGAGAATAGTAAAAAACTGGTGCTAAAATATGCACTTACCCATTTGAAGGTGATCATGCGACTGGTGAAGTCGCGAGTTGCATGCGATAACCCCCTAAATATTCCCTATTGGAGTACACAGCCCTATCGTTTTGGTGACCAGGACACGGCAGTGAAATACTATCTTGAACCTTCCAAAGAGAATGAGATCCTCAATGAGGATGTAAATGAATATTCCTATCTACGGATCAATATGGCACAAACGCTCAGTGTTCATGCACAAGAGTTTGAATTCTATGTGCAATTCCAAAATGATCCTGTTACAATGCCCATAGAAGATCCTACCGTTCCATGGGATTCTGAGTTTGTACAAGTGGGCACTTTAGTCATTCCTGCCCAGCAATTTGATAGCACGGAACAAATGGAATACGGTGAAAACCTGTCTTTCAACGCCTGGCATGCACTTCCGGAGCACAGGCCACTTGGCAATTTTAACCGGGCAAGAAAACGGGCCTATGTGGCCATGTCCAAATTTCGCCATGAGTACAATGGAACACCCGATAAGGAGCCCAGGGATTCTGCCGATTTTTTAGACGGTACCCATATCCCGGAAGGCAGCACTATCCCGCCTAAGATCCCCACTAAAGGGGTAATAGAAATGCAGGCCCAGGTTATTGTGGACTGTAGTAAGGAGATCGCCTTTAACTTCATTACGAGTGGTGCAGAACTTCCCAATTGGCTAAAAAAAGTGGGAAAGATACCTGCTGCCCTAAATGCAGAAAACTTGGGTAAGACTTATAACAAAAGCGGCGATCAGCGCATCGTTTATTTTGACGGCGGAGAATCGGTACATGAAGAATTACTCACATTTAATCCGTTTGCCAATTATTCCTATAAGGCCAGCAAGTTCACCAATGTGCTAAAGAAGTTTTCGGATGAGGCCTATAGTCAGGTATGGTTTGACACCATGGATGATCAGACGCGTATAACATGGAATTATATTTATACAGCAAAAAACTTCATCGCACGCTTCTTACTCAAGTTTATATTGCGCTTGATCAAGTATGAGGAATTCATGGAAGAGAGCCTCGAGAACGCCAAGGATTACATTGAAAACGGAGACTAATTGTCTTTCTTAGGGGGTAGTGTACACAGGTAGCGTACACTCGTAATAGATGGGAAAAAGAAATACGCCCCTCCCCGAATTGTCACAAAGCGTTTTAGATCTTTCACTGTCTTATTATAGGGCTCACCTTGAATTGTAAATTGCTGTTGTTGCCCCTCTTCCGGTTTCTCCACTACACCAATAATTGGGTCCGGATCAATATAGAGTTGTTTGATCTTAGGGTAATTAGACCAGGTGTATTGCAGGAATTCAAATTGCCGACTGATATCAGCGCCAAAGCATGTAAAATACAAGCCAACTTCTCCTTCCGGATCATGGTTGGTCGGAGAACTGATGATCGGTTCACCATATAATCGCGCCCTTCGTATTAAACGATGCCTGTTACTCAGGATGATGGACTTTTCTTTTGAATCGTGTTCAAAGTTGTCCCTGGGATTCATGCGCCTTAAATGGGATCCAAACGGACATTTGGCTCCGGTCCTGTCATCGTCATAATACAGAAAATCATTGTCGTCACTGGCACCCCCTGGGTCTTTGTCCGGGAATTTGCTCAGCGGTGCACCACTAGGCCACCTGCCAAACATTTGGGAAGCTAATTTTATACTGGCTTCCTCATTGATGGAATCATCGGTATTTTTGGTCTCTTCATTCATAAAATCCCAAAACCGGTCTACATGCTCCTGCATTTGACGTATGATCAGATAAGTGCCATTTTTACCCAGGTCTCTAGACCCTGGACGCGCCCCACTTGGAGGCAGTAAGTTAACATCACCCTGTTCTTTAAATATGGCGGGAGAATCCGGAAAGACAAAGTAATTATTCTCGTATCCCAGAATAAACTCCCCGGGATTCACACAGTTGTAATCCGGTCCTGTTCTCCCGCTTCCTTTAACAATAGGTTGTGCAATGCCATCCCTAAATCCGAAATGCTCCTTATTATCTGGGAGAGTTAATCCATCCAGTTTGCGAACTTCCCAGAGTCCGCTAGCTTCAAAATCTGATTTTAGCTCCTGGTAATAGGCCATACATGTGTTTTTGTCCTTGCCGAAAACCAACAGTATGATCTCTACAGCTTCATTATTCTTGCCGCCCCACTCCCAACTATCCGGATGGCTGCTATCAATATCACCTAAAAGCCGGTGCCTGTGGTCTGTGACCATGCCTTCCTTAAAGGGAGGTGAAAATGAATCCAGGTTTTTCTTATCTAATCCCAAAGCGGTTAATCCGTCTTTGGCAAATGCGATATTGAGTCCTCTATCGGGCAATTCGTCTTTGTTTACTTTGACGGCATTGGTCAATTGGTCACAAATGGTCTTTATCCATTTCTTGGCCTGGGAATCTTCGGTGATCTTTAGCAAGACAAAACGGGAAAATTTCATATTTCCGTATTCTCTTAGGACATAGCCCTGGACATCTTCTAATTCTATGGTATACATGGGTTGTTAGATAAGTTCGAAAAATTTCTTTGCCTTTTTTTCACTCAGGTTTTTGGCGAGCAAGACACGGATCCTTGAATTATTGTTTACGTTCTTGATGGATAGATCAGGATACGCGGAATACCAAATATTTGTAGGTAATTCAGTAGACCGGCTCCATGCCAGGAAATGTTCTTCGTCATAGGCCCCGCCCGGAAAGAACATCTTTGATTTGGGAAGAATATTTTTCATAGAGAAAAATCCGGTCGAACCCAGCCAATTGGTCTTTGGAAAAAAAGTAGTATTCGAAAAAATGGCTGATAATCCCCATCCGCTCTGATCGATAAAATCGCCTAAATACTGTTGCCAACTTCCATCAAAATTGGAAAAGAATAAGACGCGCTTATTATCATCAAACAAGACCCAGCGTGCAAAATGTATGGTAGGAATATTTAGAAGTTTTCCCTCGACGTACCAGATCGGAATTATTACTCTGGCAAATAACATCATCGCTTTGAAGGTGATGAGGCGTACTTTTCCCGGCTTCATATCTACGAGTTGACTGAATTGGTTCTGATAATTGATAACCATGTCTTTTTTTGGTTGTGTAGTTGCTATATCAACTGCAAATCCTTGAACAGGTTCGGGTCGTTCTCCATCTGTAAGATCCTCGTATTCCTCAAGTATTTCTGTATTTTTCCGAGGGATATCACTCCGGTAAGTAGTAAAATATTTGTCATATTTCTCATGACCAAACTGTACGATAAAAAGCCAAATAATGATTACTGGCAGCAATAAGACAATTACAAGTACGAGCAAGCATAGTTTAAATACACTGTTCTTTGGCATGCGATACTTAGTATCCGTAATGGTAATATTGTGATCATTTGAAATCAGCAATTTTAACTTTCGATGAATTTCTTTTGCAGACAGATCTTTCCATTTATCCTTGTTATCATCCAACTCTTTACGCAAGCGCACCCTTAGTTCATTCTCTTCTTTGATTTGGGTTACACTGCGCCGTGGGCTACCCCTATAAAAGGCTGAAACTTTGACTATATGATCACGTAAATAGTCTTTTCGTGTTTTATGAGTTCTATTACTGGATTCTGGGTAACCAATGCAACAACTATATATCTGGTCTGTCAAAGTATGACCATCTGAATACACGGCCATACCGTCCATTTTCTGAATGGATGCCAATTTATCTGTAGAAAGATCATCCAAATGATGCCCGACACTTTTATCAAAATTAGAGGAGAAGACTAACTTGGGTTTTAATGAATCCGCATTTTTTTTATGCTTGAAGAATTCAGATTCTTTATCATCAATTATGATCCAACGCAAATAGTGTACTTCCTCATATAGATCCTTGAATTTAGAACGCTCCTCAAACCCCTGGATATTCTCAAGGGTATATTTCATGTAATCTAATATTTCGCGTAACTCTTCTAGTTTATCAGGCCTTATAGGCGTGATCACGGTCAGTGGATTTTGACGGCTCATGCTGTTATACTTGTTGGAGTTTGGTCCTTTTTGCTTCTAAAGTTTTAAGATAATCAAAATATCGATGAACTCCGACTCGTCCTGCTGTCATCAAATCCTCCTTTTCTTGATCTGTCAGATCAAATTTTGTGGCAGAGATGCCCAAATCATCTATAAATACGGTTCTGCGCACCAAATAACTCTCTTCAAAAATTGCTATGTTCTGAGAATTCATTAAGGTGTTGAACAGGTGTTTTACATAACTGGTGATCCATTTATAGTACTTGAATTTGTTAAGATGCTGCGCGATCGATTGCTGCCTGTGTTCTTGCCGTTTTTCCGATTCCAAAGGATCGATCTGGAACATTTCATAGACCTTTTGTTGTTCAAGAAAAAGACCCAAGGTCTCTTCATTGGGTGCCCATGGATCGTCATTGAATCGCCTTTTGTCAAAAAACGACAAAGGATAATTAAAAGTCACCCCCCCATCCACATAGATATGGTCATTGGGTATATTATTCGAGAATTTCCAGCTTTCGAAAAAGAAGGGGATGGACATGGATGCCCTTATTGCTTCAGCCACGATACAATGGGGAGTCTGGTATTCGGAGAATTCATTTATTGTATTCTTGTTCAAATTTGAGGCAAATACAATGAGATCAAGCCCACCTGCTTTTTGTAATTCCTTAAACGTCGTATTTCTATCCGGTCGTAAGGGAGAAGCATCATAACATTCATAAATGAAAGTAAAGATCTCCTTTCCGCTGTATAATCCGTATTTTCCGAAAAACCGCAAGGGACTCCAACCCTGCTTAAATCTTCGAAAATCGAGCTCTTTCATGAGCTCCTTAATTTTCTCCGGGGATAATTTCAGGGCTATCATCAAAGCTACTAATGCACCAGCCGAGGTGCCTGAAACTCTTTTTATAGATTCGTAATGACCTAACTTATGTAATTCCTCAAGGGCACCTACATACGCTATGCCTTTAACGCCTCCGCCTTTTAAGGCTAGATTTTTAATGTTTCTTTCCATGAAGTCTACCATTATTAGTTATAGTTTCAGGGTTTTGTTTAAGAATAATTTATCATTCACATTTTATACCCTGCCTAACTTTTGCAACAGGAATATTCCTTCTGCTTTCGTTTTGCTGTTCAATGAGTTAGATGGTGCATTACTGTTGAACTCATAATGCTTTTACCTTCAGGATACTATTTAATCGATCCTTTTATTTTATAAGTTCATTGACACCTACTAAATATCGGTTTGAGGGAGAAATTCAATCATTCCGGGGGGAATGACTTATTTAAATATAGGATTTTTTGGGCGTTTGACAATAAGTGTTCCCTATGGGAGGGCCTAGAATATATAGAGGGCTATTTAAAATTTTAAATACTGAGAGATAGATCAGCTTAATAACCACCTGCTATGTTCCCCTCATTCTATTCCCTGATCGAAGCCTTCTTAAATAACAATCCTGAAAGGAGAAAGATCAAAGCAAAAAATCCGCTTAGAACAAAGACACCCATAACGCTTGGCGACCAGGAAGTGGCAGGAGGGGGCCAGATAAATAGGGCTGTAACCGGCACTAACATTTGGACTATTGCCGCTACTATCAAGGTATAATACATACCACGCGCCTTAAAACGAGATACTAGAGCTCCGACTAGACCCACCACAAACACGGCTCCATATAATAAGTTGGCAGTTTGGCCTTCGTTTCCAATAATGCCTACCGCTGCATTGACCCAAAACAAGAGGAAGGCACCCAGCAGGCCTATTCCAAAGGCCAAACGATAGGTGGTTTTTTGCGATCTTCTTGCGATGAGCTCATACGCCAGACCAATGCCGAAAAGGACAGCTCCCATGATGGTAAAATCTACAAAGTCCCATTGCACTTCGGAGGTGAATTGCATGGCCAATAAAGGGATTAATAGAAGAAAGACTACAGCTAGGAACCAAAGAAGCAATCTTTTTGTAAGTATCTGCATAGCAATAAGTTAAATTGTAAACTTGAAAAATACAGCATACAGGCAAGTCCTCTAAGATACAAAAAATTCAATTTTTTGCTATGTAATTCCCCTTGACATTCGGGGGCATACCTCCTATTATTGGGCTGCTATCAGGCTAAGGGCAAAGCCACCACCAGGGGCTAATTTCTCATTAAGTTAAGTAGTATTACTCTGCTCCGATTTTTGAATCTCTTACGCCTGATAAACCTCATTTCAATGTTTCCGCAGGATACGGGTTTGGCTTCTCGGGCCTGACTTTTTTAATACATGACCGCATAGGAAAACTGATTTTAGTCATAGTAAATGATTGCAATAGACTGTAACTTAACTTTTTGTTTCAGGTAAATATTCAAATATTCAAGTTATGAAGACCAAGACTTTATTAGAATTAGTCATGTTATCCTCAAGCATTTATCATTTGGCCAAGGATGCAGAGGTTTTAGAGCGGATTAACCAAATGTCCGAAAAAGGGAAAGATAACATCAATAAAGTAGCCTCAGAAACCATATTAGACGACGATGGACAACCCCTGGAGCTGATGGATAAGATCATTTATAAGACCAGTCAGTTGAAGGAAGAATTTGAAGAAAAAATAGAAGAATTAGTGATCAAATTCTATAAGAAGATCAATGTGGCCCATTTAGATGACATTAAGGCACTAGAGGAAAAGGTAGACAATGCTGATATGGCCATAGCCCTGCTGGAAGCACGTCTAAATAAACTCGATATCAAGATCACATAAGATGGCTTTCACCTTAAATATAGAGCGCAGATACAAATCGGTCACCCGATACAACCAGATCTTAAAAGTACTGGTAAAGTACGGGTTTGAGGACTTGGTGCGGTATATAGAACAAAATAAGCGCTTCACATTCTATCAGCGTTTTATCCCTAAAGGGTCTCGCAATCACGCATTGGAATATTCTAAATGGGAACGGATGCGCATGGTTTGTGAAGATCTGGGTCCCACTTTTATCAAATTCGGACAAATATTGAGCAATCGCCCCGATCTGGTCCCGCTTGAACTCACACTGGAATTAGAAAAACTTCAGGACCATGTACCCCCATTGCCGGAAGAAATTGCCAGAGAAGTTGTGGAAGAAGAATTAGAGGATACGGTTGAAAATTTATTTGCCTGGTTTGATCCTGTTCCTTTCGCCTCAGCTTCAATGGCACAAGTGCACAAGGTAACATTACACAGTGGGAAACGTGTAGCCTTGAAGGTCCAGCGACCTGAAATAAAGGATATTATTATTGAGGACATAAAGGTCATGTACAAACTCGCTCATACCTTCGAGCGACGTATTCCCTCTTTAAAAAGTTTTGACCTCAACGGATTGGTACAGAATTTTGAGGAGTCTATTATGCAGGAACTGGATTTTATCAACGAATCCATTAATATTCAACGTTTTTATAACAATATCATGGCCGATGACGGCCACGACCAATTTGCCTTAGCGCCTAAAGTCTACCAGGAATATACCACGACCAAAATATTGGCGATGGAATTCATGAAGGGTATTAAAATAGACCGGATCAAGAAACTTGAGACAAATGGTTTTGATACTAAAGTCCTTGCCAGAAGGCTGACTATCAGCTATTTTAAACAAATATTCGAATACGGATTCTTCCATGCCGATCCGCACCCTGGTAATCTATTAGTAGTGCCGAATCGTCATATTTGCTACCTGGATTTTGGAATGATGGGCAGTATTTTACCCAGGGATATTGAGATCTTTGGAAAATTGTTCCTTGCCATTACCAAGAGGGATGTTCATAAGATCATAAAAGCACTTCAATCTCTCTCGAATGATTCGCCAATTGAAGATATCCGTCAACTGGAATTCGACATTAATGAGTTTGTTGAAAAGCACTATATACGGTCATTTCATAAGAATGAAATGAGTACTATTTTACTTGAACTTAAGGACATTATTATCGATCACGGCCTGAAAGTACCGACTCATTTTTTCCTTTTTGCCAGATCGTTGGTTACGCTTGAAGGCGTACTAAAGAAGTTGGATGGTGAACTCGATCAATTTGCCATCGCCCGTCCGTATTTGATAAGCGCTGTTACGAGAAGTTTTAGTCCATTGAAAATGGGTGAGAAAGCGATCAATTCAATTTACGAACTGGGCAATTATATGGAAGAATTTCCCAGGGATCTGAAGAATGCCATCCGTAAGATCAACAGTGGAGAGGTCAAAGTTGATCTGACGCATAAAGGAATAGACCCGATGGTACACACCATACAGCGTGTAACCAAACAGCTGGTGACGGCTTTTATAATGGTTGCCTTAATAATAGGAGCATCGTTATTTATCATTTCTGATGTAAAACCCTTGTGGAATGGCCTCTCAGTTTTTGGTTTACTATGCTTGATAATTACCGTTATCCTGGGTTACGGCATGCTGAGGAATATACGGAAAGGGGATTATGACAATATCTAAGTAAGCTGATATAATTTCAGGTCTTTTGAATTATTATTTTATAAAAAAAAACACAGTCAAACCGACTGTGTTTTTTAGTTTCACTATCTCATTAAGGTTTCGAAAAAGCATGTCTAAAATGAGAAAAGGCTTCGGAGATCTCTCCCTGGAAGTGCTCCCAGCGGGTAGCTTCCGTTTTATTGGAATACTTTGCCTTCATCCTTTCAATGAATTCATTGAATTCCTCTTTCCCTTTCTCAAAGGAAGCAGTCGTGCCTTCTTTGCCCTTGTCAAATCGCTGTTCCAAAAGTTCAAGTTGTGCTTTAAACTTTTCGATTTCAACAAGCATAAAGGCATAGGCACGATTCAGCCTTTCATTAGACTTGATCTTAAGCTCGATCTCATGGATCGTTGCCAGTAATTGCTTTTTCTGTTCTTTAAAAGCCTCAATAGTTTCGGCCTTACCTAAGGCAAGCTGCACACGGAGCTCATCAAACTGGGTGTGGAGATCTTCAATTTTATCCATACCTGTTTCATATTTGTACTTGCTCTCATGAATGAACAAATTGAATTTCTTCTTGATATCTTCATATTTGTCCGATGCCTCAGCTTTACCCAAAGCAGCTTGAACCTGAAGTTCCTCTAATTCAATAGCCGCAGTTCTCAATGCATTTACAACTTTGTCAACAAAGTGAACATTCTCTAAAGTTTCCATAATAATCAGGTTTTATGTTCCAACCTTACAAATATCCATACAGATATTCTTTCATCCTATGATGAATATCAGCTTATGGAATAGAGAGGTAAAAATTCGGATATTTTAGTCTATGATCCGGGCCGAAATGATCCGGACATCCGTTACTGGTCGGTCCCTTTTATTGGTCTTAACTTTAGCTATGGCATCAACTATGTCCATGCCTTGAACGATTTCCCCAAAGATGGTATAATTCTGATCGAGATGTGGGATGCCGCCCTCAGTTTTATAGACTGCCCTGTGGGTTTCCGGGACGGTATATTTATTAAAATTGGTATAGGTCTTTGCGATGGTATCCAGCTGTTCACTGAACTTTCGGTACTTCTTCATATCGTCAGCTTCCTGTGCCTTTTCCATGGATGCGATAAGCTCATTGTAAGCGGCATCTTGATAAGCAAAATGCCTGGCCAGCATGTTATTGATCCGCTTTTCGGCTACTTCCAGCAAGCTGTCGTTCTGCACACCTCTTTGCACAACATAGAACTGGATACCGCTTGATGCGCGTTCAGGATTGCCATCTCTTGCGGCGCCAATAGTGCCCCTTTTGTGGAAGATATTGGGTCGGAATTCAGCATCTATAGTATAGCCAACATCTCCATTTCCCAGGGCAGCATCTGCCTTGGCCTCTTTGCTGTCAGGATCGCCAGCCTGGATCACAAAGTTGTCTATCACCCGGTGAAAGAGCAGGCCGTCATAGGCACCTTCTTTAACCAACTTTAGAAAGTTATCGCGATGCAGCGGTGTCTCATTATAAAATTCCATAACGAGGGTGCCATGGTTGGTAACCATCTCCACCTTTTTTCTTTCCGTACTTACTTCCTGTGCAGTAGCTGTTTGAGCTTCAGATGTAATTACTATTCCGACTATGAAGAAGGAGCATAATAAGCATTCCTTCAACTTAAATTTTTGCATATTCATCTATCTATTCCTATCTCAATGAGTTTTAATCTTTCGTTACCTTTTCCAGAAAATCAAACCAGGTTTGGTAGAAGGTAATGGTATTATCCAGGCCTTTGATTCCGTGTCCCTGACCTTCGAATTTTATTAAATCAACATTCTTGTTGTACTTGGTCAAACTATCGGCCATGCGTTCGCTTCCGGCAATGGGTACTCTGTTATCGTTCGTGCCATGTGTGAGGAGCAAATGTCCTTTCATTTTATCGGCATGGTATAATGGGGAACGGTCATTTAGTTTATCGGCTTCTGTTTTCGGATCCCCGGCTTCCAGCGTAACCCAATCGGGAATATTGCAATTCTCATAAAAGTGAATAATATCGCTAAACCCGGCATGACTGATACCAAAGCCCCAGTCAAATTCGGCGGTATTGCCGTTTACTTCGCCCGGGAAGGTGAGTGAGCGCATCGTGGCATAACCCCCATGGCTTCCGCCAAAAACACCAATACGTTCTGGTGGGATATTTAATTTTTCAGAAATATATTTGGCAGCATAAAAAACATCTATGATCTCATTGCCGCCTAGATCCTTGTCGTTGAGAGCAGCAAATTCCTTCCCAAATCCACTACTGCCGCGAGGAGACGGACTCAGCACATAAATTCCTGCATTTGCCAGGATCTGGTAGCGGGTACTGAAATTGTTCCCACCTCCATAAAAAGACTGGATCATGACCACCCTGTCTTTTTCCGGCAGGAGTTCTTTTGGCTCATACAAATAGGCATGAAGTTGTCTGGCTTCCCCTGTAGTAGGATCAATGTCGAATGTGGGGTAGGTAACCCTGCTTACATTGGATTGATAGACCTTATTTTTCAACTCTTCGGGTACATCTATTTTCGTGCTGAAATTGATCTCTTGTGGACTTACCTGAACTTCATCAATTCGGAACATGGATGTATTGGAGGTAGCTGCAACCAGCATTTTATCGCCCTCTGAATCATAAACACTCAAGCCAACATCGCTTTGCTGCTGCAATACGACCTCACCGTCCGGAAGAGAGATCATATATATCTGGGTCTCGACAGGTGAGGAGGTGGTCGCAAATAAATATTTTTTACCATCCAATGTGAGTATTTCAGATGTCCCAAGATCTGTAGTAAACTGCGTCACCTGGGTTGACCGATCTTTGGATAGGTCATAACTGTATACATTGGAAAAACCATCTTCATTTGACTCGTATAAAAAGGTATTCGAATCCAGCCATTCCTTATAAACTCCGGGGAAGGAACGGGCTTTGTCTGAGTCTGTGACAAGTCTTTGTGATCCGGTTTCAAAGTCTACATACAACAGGTTCCCATAGGTTCGGTCCGCATTTTTCACAGATGAAATGACGACTCCTTTTCCATCAGGCTGCCAACTGGGCGATCCCCAGGTAAAACGCATTTCAGGGGTGTCCTGAATGATCTTCGTTTCTTCCTTTGTTTTAATGTCCAGGGTGCGCAATTCACCCAGGCGTTCCTCTTTATCCCCTAGACGAGCGACATAAGTCACTTTGTCTCCATCTTCATTCCATCGGTAGCCAAATATGTAGGGCACATCCGTGAGTTTTTCTACCTCGCCGTTTTCAGGATTCAGACGGGTTAAATTGATGATCTCATCATTGATCTCATCACCGGTCCAATACAAATGGTTGTCGGTTTTATTGTAACGAATATTCCAGACATTTCGGGTAGCATAATCAATATCAGAGATCTTCCTGCCTTCTCCCAGGTCCGGATTTCCTTCGAGGTTGAGTTCCAATAGATCAGTTGTCTCACCGCGTCTCATATAATAGAGTTTTCCGGCTGCATACACCGGATTAAATCCACTATATGGAAAACCTTCCACAAATGGGGTCAGGTCTATCTCACGGCCTTTAAATTGGACCACTTTAGCACTTTTGTCCGTGGTTGTTTCTTCATTTGCTTTGCTATTTTCTCCTTTACACTGCCATAAAAGTGGGATGGCCAACAGGACCCATATTTTATTTTTGATCATGACTGTTTTGATAAATATTTAATTCTGAATGTCTATGCTCATTGCGATCGGATGCTCAAGATACTAAACTATGAGCTAGTGTCTGCCTTATATTTTGTAACAAATCCCCTTAAGATCTCATGGGAATACGGAGTTGTAATACCCCGGATCTCCTTAAGGAGGGTATCGGCATGTTCAGGGGGGAAATAGCCATAATTTTTATATGCCCGGATGCGCACTATGTACTCGCCTTCATCGGCCTCAGGATGAAATTGGGTAGCATAAATGTTGTTTTTGATCCGAAACATTTGCACCGGACAGGTGTCTGAAGTGGCTAAGAGTACGGCATTTGGCGGAAGTGTATCACAGGCCTCCTTGTGACCTACAAAAGCACGAAAGGGGCTGGGTAAGCCAGTTAGCAGATCATCCTTTTCACCAGCTTCGGTAATATGGATCATGACCGTTCCGATAGGCTCACCATAAGTACGTGAAATTTTTGAACCCAGGTAACTACCAAGCAACCCGTTACCTGAGCAGGCACCAAGAAACGGAAAATCATTTGGGACCACCTTATCGAACAGGCGCTTAAAAAAGGATTCGACCTGTATTTGTGCCTCACTCTTTTTCTCAGGCGGACAGCTTATATCAAAAGGACTTCCGCCGGCGATGATCGCAAAATAGTCATCAAGATCAACATCAAGCTCTTTACCCTGTTCAACGCGAATACGATGCACCTGATTCTTGTCAACACCACCTAAACGTAAAATCGTCATGAACTCACTTTCAGTAGGTTCATCTTCAGGACGCATTTGAAGGATCAGGAGTTTTTTCATTTTATAAGGCCTGCCTTATTCATTGATAGGAGATATCATAATATGTGCTCTGTGTGTTCCCGGGTTCATGATCCATGGATGGTTGGCTGCAATGGGTTTTTCAGGAAGGCCCGTAGATTCGGCAGTAGCCCAGGGCATGTAAACGACATATCGGTATTTAGCGCCCTCTACTTCCGACGTCTCGGGATCGTATTGATTGCCTTTTCCAAAATAAATATGCAAGGTAGAACCAGCTTTTCCTATAGAGAGTTGCCCGGATTTAGTCTCTTCTTCCCGGATATTAAAAATTTCACCCGCCGTCTTACCTTCTTTACGCAATTCCCGGCCTCTGGCCATAAAAGGCTCCATGTCTTTGTGGTAACAGGCGGCATTAAAACCGTCGCGTGAAGGATTATCGGCCAGGCAAATAAGATCATTGTCGCCTTCTTTTAAAGTGACAAATTCTCCAGCCATATTATAACCTATAACAGTAGCTCCTTCCCGATGCTCCTTTGGTGCTGCCATGAGCGCCGTGGCGACCAGGGCTTCATCGGTATTGATCTCGACATACGCTGCATTGGTTTCATCGGCGATTTGTTCAACCTTGCTGGTATCAAGTCCCTCAGTTTCGGATTGGCTGTTTTCTGATTTGTCTTTTGTATTACAGGAAAGCAATAATCCTGATAAGATACATGTGGTTAAAAAAGTTTTCATATAACGTATTTTTAGGTATTAGGCACGGATGCCTTCTTTTTTTCGATCCACCAGGCCCATAGGACGATCAGCCACATCAAATTGGCAGACCATGCAACTGCCATGGGATCTGGTGGGGGAGGGCCAAAGAAATTCATGAAATAGATCAGGAGGAGAAATCCGATTAAAATCCAAAAAGCTGTTTTTCGTCTTACGTTGGACGATTTAAAATATAAATATACCCCCAGTCCAAAGAGAACTACCTCAAGAACGATCGCTCCTACGGGCATATTCCACAAGCCTAAACCTACTTTTAAATCCGTAAAAGGAGATAGCGGTAAGTCGGGTCGATGGGTGATAAAATCAAGGATCCAATGACTCAATACTAATCCACCGAGCAGCCATGATCCTTTTTTATTTTTTGTGAACATGAAATAAACCAGGGCAAACAACAAACTCCAACCAAAAGCCATTAGCAAACTATGAGAATATGGATAATATTCAAAATTAAGCGGTGTTAGTTTCGTATTACCAGGGTCGATCGATAGGGTTTCAATGCCCAATAAAACAAAGATGGGCCATAGAAGATCCAGGAACTGAACGGCGATGAACATCATAGCTAATGAAGGAAGTGAAGTCTTGTTTTTAGCTAATAAACCAATGGCAAAATGTCCGATAAACATACTTCTTGTTTTTGGTGCTGGTTGGAAATTTGCATCCCCAGAATGGGGTTCTGTTAAATTACAAATTCCTCCTTAAATACCCTACTATTAGTGTTAACCAGAATATTACAAGAAGGACAATAGACAAAATAGGTATCCCATAGCTATACCTCTAAAACCACTTAATA
Organism: uncultured Eudoraea sp.; assembly: GCA_947258555.1. Lineage (GTDB taxonomy): Bacteria > Bacteroidota > Bacteroidia > Flavobacteriales > Flavobacteriaceae > HDS-28. The sequence goes on from CAMYJF010000007.1 coordinate 90,433, forward strand.
GCTGTTTGTCCATTCTGAAAGTCTTCGGTATCTGAGAAGCTAGAAACCACAGTTTTCTATTCTTCATAGTACCGGTGAATAGGTGATACAACTTAAATATTTGAATCGATAAAGATCCGCCATACCCCGTCGTCCTCCTTCTTCCATATAAGGATGTATTTGCCTGGATAAGAACCCTGGCACTGGCCGATCTCGAAAACAATAGAATCGTTGACGACCTCTACGATCAAAGGGTTTAGTCGCAATGAATATTTCTCGTAATTCATATAGCCATATTCTTTGATCAAGGCTTCTCTCCCTTTAACTAAAGGTCTGTGATTATAATACATTGTATTCTCGCTGTACAGATCGTTTACAAGTTCTGCCACCTGATGCGCATTGCACAATTCCATCCATCGCGCCCTTCTATTCGAAATTTCAGTGGTATCAAGAGCCGTATGTAAGGAGTTGCTTTGCCAGTATTCAAATTCCTTTTGCTGCTTACCTTCTACTTCCTTCCAAATCACCAATTGTTTCTCTACGGTGTTATTTAATAGAGTAAGTTGGTTTATGGCATAGGAAAGACCTTTGGCTTCATTTGCTTCAACCTGGAAGATCTGTTCAATGGCTTTATACTTTCGCCTATTGCTTACAAAATAGGAACTGATTGCATCGGGGCCATTTAAAATTGTATCCGGAGAGACAACCAAAACGGCCTGAGGTGTATACTTTGAGGCAATGTCATCTTCGGACTTCTGGGCTTTGCTACTAAATCCTAAAAGCAATAGCGGCAATAATAACAGAATCGTTCTTTTCATATCATAATCTTTACAATAACTGAAGACGCCTTTGATACGATAGCGATCTGATAATTTATGGAATATTCTTTTGAATAAACAATTCCATTTGATCGATTTTCATTTTATCCAAATGTCCCATCATCTGCTTGTCCTTTGTTATGAGATGCAAGTGTACAAATGAATCATGATGGGTAAAAATACCTTGATGATCAACAGAGAAAAATCCAAGAATGATAACTTCCTCGTCTTTTACAGCATAATTTACTTGTCCCTGGTGCGCTTCTTCGGCTGAGCCGACCTGCGTTCCTTTTGATAAATTTTGCACATGAATATCTGCATGCGCAACCTTTCCAGTTAGTTTAAATGCAAATGGACGTTTCAGATCTTTTGAATTAAGTTCAAGATGACCCTGCAAGTCCACTATGGTCTTTACAGTATCAGGCAATTTAGATTCAATCCACTCATGCACAGTTGTATAGACAAAGAAGGGTGCTGAGACCTCATAATTTTGTTGTACTTGCAGCGTAGAATCAGAGGCTATTCTTGATACAAAACTCTGCCCGTCCAGGATTAACAATTCACCTCCTAAGTGGCTGTCAGGACCCAGACCATAAAGTCTTGTCCTATTGTTAATAGTATCTAGATCGATCATGTCGTCCAAATTCCCATGTTGCATGACATTCCGCAATGCACCCACGACTTTCACCTCAGTCCTGATATCCGATTGACCCTTATCTTGAGCATTTTTACAGCCCATGAACAGTAGTAGCAGTAGAAAAATCAGGACTGTTCTAAATACAATGAAATTTGCTAGCAAATTGCTCAATGAAAATTGTGTTATTTAACTATTGTTGTTTAGGTGCAACAGACTCCTCCCCGCCGGAAAGTAATGTAAAGCTTTCAACTACTCCTTCGGCATTCAGATTAAAAGAAATTTGAAGATTGACATCCTTTGCGTAGAAAGTATTGTCGGATTTGGGAAAGAATTCAAAATTTCCTTGCGATTTGGATCTTGCCATAAGATGATCCCCATATTTATCAACGCTAATGGTTAGTTCCGGACTTAGTTCATAGTCTCCCTCATAACTACGCAAAACTGCATCAGAAACTCGGATCTCTTCTACGAAGTCTTCGGTATCTACATAGATATCCCCATCTTTCATCACTAGGACAACATTGAATAAGGTATTGGCAAAATCGTTTTCAACATCTCCTTTTACGGCAATTAGATCTGCAAAAGCGCCTTGTTTTATTACACCCAATTCCTCTTCCTTGTCCATGAATTTTGCTGATAAGAATGTTGAGGATCGTAATATCTGAGTAGGTGTCATCCCTTCTTCCTCGTAGGCGATCAAGATATTCTTGGCTGCTTCCCCCTGGGGCATTTCCAGATCCAGATAGTTATCGGAACCGGTCACAATTGTAACTCCGGCCTTGATCGCTCGTTGCAACCTGTCTGTGTATCGATCTTTGGCCCGCTTCATGTTCTTTTCTCTGTCCCATTGGAAGTCTGTAATATCATACAACTTGTGAAATAGCGGTTTTGAAATATCCGTGGGGATAAGCGCAACTCCTTTTTTAGCCATTAGTGTTAAAGTGGTATCCGAGATCTGGTAACCGTGTTCAATACCGTCTACACCTGCGGTCACAGCTTCCCAAACTGCCAGGTCGTCCGTAGCGTGGGCCGTGACTTTTACATTGTATCTCCGGGCCATCTTTACTATGGCCTTCATTTCATCAATAGTGAGGCTGGTTACATTAGGTGTATTGTTTGCGCAGATCTTGATCAGATCGGCTCCATAGGTCAGGTGCACTCGAACTGCATTGATGGCGTCATCCACATTTCGTATAATGGTATACTCATCTTCGATCACATCGCGCTGACTGTGGAGGAGGCCCGGAACCTGTCCGCCTTCGGAAATAATAATGGGCCCACTTACAAACATTCTGGGTCCGACAGTGGTTCCTTCATTGATAGCCTTTTTCAAGGCTACATCAAGGAAGGCTCCGGAATCACCCAGATCCCGTACAGTGGTAAAGCCGCTTTCCAACCAGGATTTTGCCCGACTCGCACCTCGAAGTACTCTCAGGGCATCGCCTTCATAGAGGAGCTTATCTGACATGGGCGTTTCATCATTCAGGTCGTCGAGCGTCATAAGATGTGTGTGGCCGTCTATCAGGCCGGGGAGGACGGTGTATGCTGATAGATCGATCAGCCTGGCATCGGTAGGGATCTCAATATCACTTCCCACTTGGGTGATGCGGTTCCTGGAAATTTTGATGACCTGGTCAGATACGTACTGCCCTTTTTCTGAATCAAATAGCTTGCCGGCTTTTATATAAGTAGCATTGTCCTGAGCCTTGGCGGTAAAAGCCCAAAATAGGCAGGTGCAGAAGAAAATCGACTTAAGATATTTTGTCATATAGATCGGATTAACATCCCATCGTACCAAAGAAAACTACTAATAACTGTTCTACTTTTTCTCCATCGGCATTTTCGGCCGGTGTCCATTTTCCGGGCGCTTCAAAAATAAGCTTTACCAGTTTTTCATCCATTTGAGGTATGCCGGAACTAGCTTGTAAGTCGACATTGGTTAGGGTTCCCTCTTTGCCGATAGTCAAATAGATCCTTCCCGGTTGTAATTGCTCTCTTCGAACAAAGTCGGTGAATTCAGGAATGTTCTCTTCCAGGTAAGTGAGGAAGGCCTTTTCTCCTTGATTGTATGTTGCTTCCTTTTCCGGTACCACAGTTAGATGTGGCGTCCAGTAGCTTTCTTCAACTACCCCGGTATCTTCCCACTTTTCTGTGTACTCTGCCCAGATCAGGATATTGGAAGATAGACCTGCAGCTTGCAAGTGGTTGCGCTGAGCTTCTGTCAAATCCCCGCTATTTGTGGTTATTTTCCGGTCAGTCTGCTTGTCATCATCAAGCTCGATAACACTTAACGATTTGTAGGAAATAATGCGATTTGCATGTTTAATACCAATAAAATCCTCGAAGGATGTTGCCTTATCCAGATCCGACTTTTTGATGCCCTGAAACCTGGTCCCCATATCGAATTGAATTACCGGATCCTTTTTTTCTGTAGCTATTTCTGTTGATTTCTCAGTAGAAGTCAAATCTGCCGCGCTTGCTATTTCTTGTGGTTCTGTAGTTGAAACGACCTCATTTTTAAAGGCAAAGGCTGCCATTAATAAAACAACTAAAAAGATTGATAATAGAAGGATTCGCTTTTTCATATCTGTTAATTTATGATTTATTTCTATCAAATGTAACGTGAACCCCTCCTTTGCTGTATTAATCAAGTGTAAAATGATGTAAATTCTTTGTAAATCCATTTAAAGGGACACGGATTTAGATAGTTTTGTAGCATGGGTTTAAGACTTTTGAATAAAATATCCTCCAGACTTGTTTTGATTCTATTTTTAGCAGCTATTGGCCATGCACAGGATCCTGCGGGGGAAAGCCAGAAGAAAGTATCTCTGCGCATGATCGGCCATCAGGTCTTGCTCAGTACTCAGGACAGTACGTCCCGGGTATTACCTATAAAAAAGGAAGGGGATCGTTATCGGATCCAATTTGAAGAAGAATTCGCATTTGTCCCCGAGCAATTGGTCGCTACTATAGATCAGGTGGCAAAGGAAACAAAATTAGCTCTTAGCTATATAGTAGAGGTCGTGGAATGTGAAAATGGGGATGTGATCTATAGTTTTAAAATGGACGAAACCGCCCAATCCGATATTGTGCCCTGCCAGTCCAGGATCCAGGAAAAGGGCTGTTACAGTTTGTTATTTACCATCCTTGAAGAAGGAAATTATGCGGCACTAGTTACCGGCACTCAGGATCCATCAGGGCAATTTGCAGATAAGACTTCCTATACGACTATAGTCATTGCTGCATTAGCCTTATTTGTAGGTTTGTTGTCCTTTATCTATTGGAAGCGGAGGCGAAGCTTAACTTTAGATCCAAACCTGATCTCTTTGGGCGAATACCAGTTCGACAAACGGAATACCGAGCTATTAATCGAAGAGCAACGTATAGAACTAACAAGTAAAGAAGCCGATCTTTTGCTTCTGTTGTACAACGAGGCAAATAACACAGTAGAACGGGAACTGATCTTAAACCGGGTTTGGGGAGATGAAGGCGATTATGTGGGAAGGACGCTGGATGTTTTTATATCCAAGCTGCGAAAAAAACTAGAGTTCGATTCCAAAGTCAAGATCGTTAATATCCGGGGGGTAGGATATAAGTTGGTAGTGGATGTTTAGATGGTAATCTGTTGAGTCAGTGTATATTCTGGCAGAATTTTTATTGTTGGTAATCATTGTCAGGTCGAGCGGAGTCGAGACCTACCCAATGACCTCTCGACTCCGCTCGAGGTGACATCCCCATCACCTCCTCATCTTACAAGGATATTTTTTTCCACTCATAAGGTAGTGGTATCCTCCAAAAATTTGATCATTGAATTCAACCCCCATTAAAGTTTTCTTCCGCCCAACTTTTGAGATCCCCGCTTATGTTAAATTCATCCTTTATGGTTTGGATATTATCAACAACTTTGAAATCGTTCTTATTCATGTACTTGAACATCTTAGATAAGTCTTTTCCCATGGCCAAACGCGTAATAATACCAGGTAGTTTTTTATATTTTACAGGGGTATTCAGCGCTTGTGAAAAGGCTTGAGGTACATCACCAATTTTCCATTCATCGGTGGCAATAGAAAGTGTTTTATCCTGGTACCTTTCCCGGTTTGAAATTACATGGGCTGCAATATTGCCAATATCATCAGTACCGATCATTTGCTGTGTACAGCCTTTGTTCAAAGGCGAAACAAACTTTCCTTTTTTTATGCCATTGGCCACTTGCGGGAGTAAATTGTTTTCATAAAAAGATGCCGGCCGCAAGATGGTATGACTAAGGTTTTTGGATTGTATGTATTTTTCCAGTTCATACTTACTTTCAAAATGAGGCACACCCGTATTGAGATCTGCACCAAGTACAGAAGAATAGACAAAGTGTGTGTTGTTTTCGGGATTTATGGCATCAATAAATCGTTTCCCTTGTGTAATCTCCTCTTCTTTTTTCTGCAATACCTGCACTAAAAAAATAGCATCTGCTTTGTCTAGATATTCTTGAAATGATTCAGGCTGGCCAAGATTGCCTTCCACAAGTGTTGCTCCTTTAGCTATTAATTGTTTTGATCTTTCAGAGTTCGCATTCCGCGTTAATCCAATAACAGCATGATTCCTGGCCAATGCATGCTTAGCTAGCGCACTCCCCTGGTTACCGGTGATTCCAGTTACGAAAATTGTTTTCTGCGTATCCATTATTTGAGATTGTTTGATTTTACTTGCCTTCAACCGAAGAAATTAAGATTAGTTGGATTGCCTCGGTACACAGTAAGATACACTTTGTTCGTATATCAATACAAATGCAGCCAAAATTTCTGCACGAGAAAAGAGAGGAAGATTGTTTGTAGGTTGGAAAGAAAAAACCGCATGATAGAGTATCATACGGTCATAAACTTAGTCCTCTTTATGGTCGAGGCTGATCTTTTTGGATTGATCCTCCATCTGATACTGGAGTCGTTGTTCGGATCGTATTCGCCGTTCCAGGATATTTACATAGTCCCAGCCACGGCGGATCTTGTATTCAGAATAGGACCTTGAGGCCCATTCTACAGCTTCATCCAGATTGCCATTGATCTCATTGATAATGGCCATATTATAGCAAGCTCTACCTGCAACCTTGTCATTTGAGTTCCCTACTTCGGATTCCCACAAATCAGCAGCACGTTGCCAATAACCCGTTCTGGCGAGTCGCATTCCCTTCTTAAAATTATCCGTACCTCGTACAAAATAATCCCTTCTCACGCGGGTGTGGTAAGGGAAGAGTCTGGATGCATAACGCTGACCCAGTTTTTGGCTTATTTGGAGTACGGCTTCTTTTCTATTGACAATTGCCTGTACTGCTTTTACCGGATTAATACCAACACCCCTCGAGTTGGCTGTATTGTACTCAACACACTCATCCCGGATCAATTTCTGTTGGGGATCATAGATGCGCCATCCTGTTTTAATTAGTGTAGACACTTGGGCCCTGTGTTCAATACCGGGGATTTCAGTCCCTAAAGGCCCTTTAATAGTAACCGGGGCTGTTTGATAATCTATATTAGTATCCGTGTCAAAGAATGACAAGGTAAATAAGGCATCTATACCGTATGTTTCACAGATCTCATTAACTTGCTCCCAGTCCAAAGGAGCCGGATGTACTCCCATACCCGGACTGCGCAAAGGCACATTTTCCAAATACTGAACCGCTTCAAAACGTTTCGTTACAGTCAGCTCTTCTTTTAAAGCCATTATGGCATTTTGGGCAGCATCTTTATCGAGATTTTTCCCTTCTATAGATAAGATCTTATCGATCTCATCTGCTGTTCTGTTTTTTTCCGATGGTAGGCTTCGGTCTACAATTCCAATATCCTGAATGGAACTAGGGAGAAAAACCGTTGCGGGTTGGGTGACCGGTATGGTCAGTTCATTTGTCGATGCGCAGGAAACGAAGAGCAATCCGGCAAGGACGGACACGAGTAGGTGGTTGACATGAGATTTCATGATCGCTGGTTTTTTTGGTAATAGGTTACTTAATTACCATATAGTGTCCTAGGATATAACGTTTGAAGGCCTAAGATGGTATAAAGAGCTGGAAAAAGGCAAGGAGATCTATTTATTGGGGTTCAGGGGCTACACTATTGGTTTATGGACGCACTTTTTTAGTCAGGTAGTAATTCTGAAGCACATAAAATGCCTTTAAACTCCGGGATGATCCGGTGTTGTGTAGCTTGCTCATAGGCGTAAGCCGCCTCAATCAATACAGGTTCACTCCAGGCCCGGCCAAAAAAAGAAATACCCACCGGTAAGCCGCCCACATCCCCCATCGGTACAGTAATATTGGGATATCCAGCACGTGCTGCCGGGGAGGAGCTGCCTATGTGAAAACTATCTCCATTGGTCCAATCGGTTTTCCAGGCCGGCGAACCGGTTGGAGCGATGATCGCATCTAATTGATGTTCGTCCATGACGCGATCGATACCATCTTCCCGAGCGCCTTTCAGCATTTGGGCGAGGGCCTCCTGATAGTCAGGCGAATTGAGATCTCCTTTTTCCTGGGCCAATTCCAAATAGCGCTGATTGTAGAACTGCAATTCGATTGAATCCTTCTCATTAAAGGCGATTAGTTCTACCACACTTTTAATCGGGGCATTGGGCCCAAGGGATTCAAAATAAGCATTTAACCCATCCTTATATTCAAACAGCATGATCTGAAAGGAATTCCGGCCTACTTCCGGTTCGGTGATCGTTTCAATCTCAATAATCTCAGCTCCCAGGGCTTTGATCTTTTCAACAGCCCGACTCATAAGAGAATCTACCTTAAAATGCCTGCCTTCCGGTCGTTTGTACCAACCAATGCGTTTTCCGTTAAGTCCTTCTGAATTAAGGAATTGCGTGTAATCTGTATATGATCTTCCCTGGCTTGCAAGCGTTTTGCTATCTGTGGAGTCTATACCGGTAAGTGCACCCAGACACATAGCAGCATCCCGAAGGGTTCTGGCCATGGGCCCTGGGGTATCCTGGGTAAATGAAATAGGGATGATCCCTGATCGACTCAGTAAGCCTACGGTTGGTTTGATACCTACAATGCCATTAGCGGTAGATGGGCAAACTATGGAACCGTTAGTTTCGGTACCTATAGCTAGTATGGTTAAATTGGCAGAAACTGCAACGGCAGAACCCGAACTTGAGCCACAGGGGTTACGGTCCAGGTAATACGGGTTTTTAACTTGTCCGCCCAGGCCGCTCCAGCCGCTGGAGGAAAGCTGACCACGAAAATTGGCCCATTCACTGAGATTAGCTTTGCCAAGAATAACGGCACCGGCCTCCCGCAGACGTTTTGTCGTGTAACTATCCTGCAGGGGATATGAATTTTCCAAGGCCCTGGAGCCTGCCGTATTTGGCATTTTATCATGGGTGTCGATATTGTCTTTTAGCACGATGGGGATACCGTGTAGCGCTCCTCTGCTTTTACCCTGTTTCAATTCTTCCTGAAGGGATTCAGCGATCTCCATGGCATCTGGGTTCACGCTGAGTATGGACCTTAGCGTCGGACCGTTCTGATCTATAGACTCGATTCGGTCCAGGTAGGCTTGTACTACTTCAGCAATGCTAAAAGTACCTTCTTTATACCCCTGCTGGAGTTGTGATATAGTGTATTCCTCAAAACGAAAGCTTTCTTGGTCATTATTTTCGGATGTATCACCTGGTCCTTGACAGCTTATAAACAAGCACATAGAAACGACGGCAAGGCTAATTTTCCAATTAGGTTTTGTGATTACTGTGTTCATTGATATTCAGATTTAGTTGCAAGAGAAGATATGCTTTGTTGGGCCTAATAATTTAATAATATCGATCCTATTTCTATTTGTAATTCGGAATATTATGTCCTAAAATTATATCCCTTTTGACTGTCAATATGTTATTTGCAAGCGTTGGCATTACCAAGCCTGAACCTCCACGATTCCTCAATTTCTCTCTTTCAGATTTAGTCAGCAAGGGGTCGTCCTCAAAGACATAGTCATCCAAATAGTATTCATTCCTAGCAGGTTCTTTTACGGTCAGGTGGATATGTTCCGGCTCGTTTCTTTCCGGGTAGGCTCCCGGACGAAATGTATAAAAAGTATATTCCCCATTTTTCCCTGTTTTTACCCAGCCGCGAATATACCCATGTCTTTTTGCCCATCCTTTTTCATCACCTTTCTTTTCGTAGATACCCTTCCTATTCGTTTGATAGATATATAGGATTATATCTTCAGCCGGAGTTTTACCGTCTTGTTGAAATACCGTACCAGAAATTTTCAACTTGGGTTCGGA
>CAMYJF010000007.1:100220-130864 GCA_947258555.1 uncultured Eudoraea sp.
AAACAAATAGGTAATTATTTTTTTTCATTTCATAACTTTTTCACCGAGCTAACCAGATACGGCGATATCCAGGAAATTTAAATTACGATTACAAGATTAAATCAATAGTTTGTTTTTATTGTAATTCAATTAACGTTAATCGGAGGCAGTTTAAATTACAAAATTTATACCTGGCTGCATCGACCTGGGACTGTCAATTTATTTTGTTCCTGGGATGGTGTAGAGGGGAACAAGTATTAATATGAGTTGCGCTACAGACCTATTCTATTGCTGTAGCTTTTGTTCGCGCTGAAAATGTTTTGTCGACGTATTTACGGGCAATGAATAAGGGTCGCAATTCATTCTTCTTTTTAAAGGAATGCTTTTGCCTTCGTTTTAAAATATTCCTGAGCACTTTGATGGCCAGAATGATCTTCGGGCCTTTGTTGAGCATTACACATTCTGCCTGGGCAGACATGGCGGCATCACTGATCTCCGCTCTTGTAGGTATACCCTTTTTAGCCAGGTTTTCCAGCACTTGAGTTGCCCAGATCACGGGGATATGGGCTGCTTCACAGAGCCATAGGATCTGGTTCTGTACTTCTGAGATCGTTTCAAACCCCACTTCCACTGCCAGGTCGCCCCGGGCAATCATTACCCCGATCTTATTTCTCCGCATGCCTTCCAGGATGATATCCGGTAAATTCTCAAATGCGTCCCTGGTCTCAATTTTAAAAATCACTCCCATGTCCTGTGCATCGCATTTGTCAAGTTCCTGATACAATTTATTTACATCAGATCCGGTCCGCACAAAAGAATAACCAAGCATATCAGCATTCGTACATACGAAGGATAAATTCGCCTTATCCTTTTCGGTCAATGAAGGCAGGGAGAGTTGGGTGTTGGGCAGATTTATACCTTTCAGAGAGCCTATTTTAGATTTATAACTTTCTTCGATCACCACTTCCAGGTCATCCTTGTGTTTCGCGATCACCTTTCCCTGTATGGTACCGTCATCAAAATAGATTGCATCTCCAATATTGGCGTCATCAATTATTTCTTCCAGTGTTACCCCTATCTTGACTGTTTTGAAAGATAAGTCTTCTTCTTTAGTGAGCGGAGCAGGCACCAATCCATTTGCTTTAGACAGGATAATATGGTCGCCCTTCTTAATGGCAATCGCATTCTTTATCTCTCCTTTGCTATCTACGATCTGAATAGGGGATGTCCGGATCTTGGGGCCGGCCAGATCCATGTAGATCTTTATTTTTTTTCCGGTTTCCTCGCTTACGGTTTTAATCATCTCTACCATTTTCTTCCACAGTTCCCGATCCCCTTTGCCGAGGTTAATCCGGGCTATTTGCATCCCGAACTTTACCATTTTCTTTACCAGGGCCTTATTCTCTGCCGCCTCATCCGGCATAGTTACCATGATCTCTGTAAAACGTTCTCCTTTCTCCTTGCTAAAAAGCCTGTATGAATGTTGCTTCAACAACTTCCTGCTATCATAGAATCCAATGATCTCTCCTTCAGGGTCTATTGACTTTGGAGTGCCTTTTATGAGATTTAAATTCCGGATAACGTTGTAGAGGTTGCCGTAGACGTAGCCTTCCGCAGTCCTGAGAGAGGATACCCCCAGGTCCGAAAGGGAATTGTGATATTTTCTCAGGTCATAAGTGCGCAGGATCATATAGCGGATAAGATTCTTGGCACTCAACCTGTAGTCAGGATGAATATCCAGGATAAGCTCATTTATGGCTTCTTCATTAGCAGACAATTCTGCAAATATCCCCGATAGCTCCTGCTCCAGTTTCTCTATTTTCATTTTACTCCTTTTGTATTGGTATAAGGGTGGGTATGAGATTACTAGTATAACGATCAAGATCGAGCCAATGCCTCGATGAGATCTTCACACCCTCCCCTATGTATAAATTCGGAATGTTCATTTATGGTTTCGAAATGCTGACCAGTGATCATTTGACAAAGCATCTCTTTATTGTTAATTTCCTTAAAGGTGTTTAAGACTTTCTCGGTGACTTTATTTTTGTTGTAAGGAGGAAGTTTGCCCGGATTTTCCCGGCACCAATTAAGTGTTTTCATCCAAATGGCGGCACTGAGCGCTCCACAGGCTTGTCCGCTTAATCCGAGTCCGCCTGCAAAACCGGAAACCATCAATTGTTCTTCTTCATTGCCACCCATCCTTTTCACCACCTCGGAAGCACAGCTAACAGGCTTTTGAGATAGTTCAATATCTTCCTCAAGCCCGTCTTTCCCGGATTGTATCGCCTCAGGTGCCCAGTCTTCTGCCAGGTTCATACACTTGCTGTTTTCCATGCCTTGGATCGTGGTAGTAAGCATCAATCTGACTATCCCAAATACATTACTAATGCTATATCCGAGTATTTCTTTACAATTAACAGCATTAGATCTTTCTTCAAAGGACTCCACCAGGTGCTGCGTTGCAGTGACAGCAACAGCAGTGGCCATATCTAAATCCTTATGCTTTCGGTAAGATTCCGCCCCGACAGCCAAAGCAGCACCCCAGATCATGCCGCACTGCTGACCTTGATTCATGATCCCTCCGGCCAATGGATTTAAGGCGAGTTCTGCGAGCTCATCCGGATGTCCGAATTCGCGATTTAGTATGTGGGCAAAAGTGTGCGAACAGGCACCGCATTGCCTAAAAACTTGTTTAGTGTCCTGGGTTTTACTTTGTGGCGTCTCCATCTGGCTTCTTATTACTATGTTACGAAGGGAAATAGTAATAAATAGGAAGCTGACTACCTATGATATTCGTCAGTGGCGAAGGAATTTATGTTAACTGAGCTTTTCCTTAAAAAAGGCAATAGTACGTTCCCAGGCCAGATCCGCTGCCTCTTTATCAAACCTCGGTGTAGAATTGTTGTGGAAACCATGTTTCACATCCGGATAGAAATGCGCTTTGTATTCAATGTCATTTTCTTTCAGGGCTTTTTCATACTCCGGCCATCCCGCATTAACCCGCTCGTCGAGGCCTGCGTATTGCAGTAAAAGGGGCGTTTTTATCTTAGCGGTATCTTCTGCCGAAGGCTGACTCCCATAAAAGGGAACAGCCGCCCCAAGATCGGGCAATCTTGTTGCCATCATATTTGAGATCCATCCGCCAAAGCAAAAACCGACTACCCCAATTTTGCCATTGCAGTCTTCGTGAGATTTTAAGTAATTAAAAGCGGCAATAAAATCCTCCAGCATTTCGCCCCGTTCCCGTTTTCGTTGCATCGCCCGTCCATCATCGTCATTTCCGGGATAACCTCCCAAAGGCCACAGGGCATCGGGTGCCAGGGAGATAAAGCCTTCCAGAGCAGCCCTTCTTCCTACATCTTCGATATAAGGGTTCAAGCCCCGGTTTTCATGGACTACGACAATACCCGGCAATTTCGCGCTCGCCTCACTGGGCTTGGATAACAGCCCTCGTATCTCACCACCTCCTTTGGGAGAATCATAGGTGATATAGTCGGACTGAATTCTCGGATCGTCTTGTTTTATCAAAATAGAATCGACATAGTTGGGCATAAGAAAGCTCATAAGAGAAGGAACCGTAAGGCCTCCTATGGCATAGAGCGATAATTTGTCAATGAATTGCCTTCTATCCAGTTTGTTATGTGCATAGGCATCGTAGAGATCAAAAACTTCCGGGTTAATGTCTTTTTTGCTAATTTTTTTCATTTTCTAATTATTTGTAAATGGGAAGCACCTTCGTATGATGCTTCGTTTATATTTTAGTGAATTCCAGCCCTTCGATGCAATAGATTTTGGAGGTATCAAAGACTAATACCGTTCCCTCAGTTTCATCTGACTCCTCCTTCGGGATCTTTGGCATTACCCTGGCAATGGATCCATTAAGGTTGACTGTATATTCTTCATCGAAATCCTTCGAGGATTTCGAAGAAAAGGTGAGCATATTGTCCTTTGCTCTCCATGTACCTTTCTCTTCCTTATCGGAAACACTGGTAATCCCTCTGCTGACTTTATTATATGTATGAAGATCATAAGTTCCATCCTCATGAAGTGAGAGTTTATATTCTATTGTGCCACTATCACACTCATATTTGAGGTAATAGTCTCCAAATATGGTCTCGGTCTGGGCATATGCTGTAAACCCCATCAGCACAAAATAAAAGATCAATATATTTCTCATGTATTTGTTTTTTTGATTTTAACGTCCAGCTTATGGGCAATCTCGGACCCTCTAAGATACTTTAAATAGCAATAGATTCCTGCGCTACTGCGGTGATTTAAGGCTCAATTTCGATAATAGTGAATATTTTTAATTTCAAGATCCTTTTGTATTTTTTCGCACCCACCTAATTGCCGTACTCGCCCCAATTGCTAGTAAAGCCACAAAACCATTAAATAAAATATCAATGATATCGAATACTCTATCTGGAAGGAATATCTGGATGATTTCGTCAAGCACGCCAATCGAAAATGCAATAAGGAAAGCAACAAGGGCAGGCGCTGCAATTATTTTGCCGTGGCTAGCTCTTTCCAGAAGGGCTTTGTGTATGAAAATTACCAAAATACTATATTCAAAAAGATGAGATCTTTCAGCAAAACCAAGTCTTGCATATAGCATAAGGTAGACTGCAGAAAGACCAATCCAAATTGTAATTTCAGCTTTTCTTGGTTTAGTCAGAAAGCCGTGTAATATAATAGTTAAACCAATAGCTAACATCGTATAAAAAAAGAGTGCACCTTGTAGCTCTTGGTTCATTGATGGGACTAGTCCACCCCCCCAGATCAGTGTTGCAATTATGGCGGCCAATACCAGAAATGCATAAAACCATAAAAGTCTCTCTCTAGATGATGTAAAAACAGACATGATTAGTCATTAGCTTTTTCAGCAAACTCCTTAAACTGATTCATCCATTTTTCTCCTTGTTTCCGGTACATGGAAGGAAACAAAATGGCTATGAGCCTTGGCATGATCCAGTTTATCCGTGTATATTCAAATTCATAGTCATACCGCGTTTTGTTTTCACTCAAGGGTACAAATTTGCAGACCATGGTGTTGTCCATATGCTTGTGATGATAGAAAGCTTCGAAGGAGTCTGGAAGTCGGTTTGCCGTAATAGTTTCCGTCAGTTCCATAGTACGCTTTCCATGGGCGTAGTACATTTTGGAAACAGCGCCGTCTTGCCCCATTTGTCCGCTGATCAATTCTTTCTTTTGAAAGCCGTCCTGATACTCCTTCAAGTAATTAGGGTCTGCAAATAATTCAGCAACTATGTTTTGGGGTTTATGGATCTCTAGTGAACCTTTTATTTTCATTTCTGTTTATTTTGACTGGCAAACTCAATAACTAGAATAATGTCGACGCCCACATGATCCAGGGTGTAGCCAGCAGAAAGATCACGGTATTCAAGACCGTAACAACAGCACCTTGCTTGTACACCTCCCTGGAGGGCAGGAATCCGCTGCCCACGAACAAAATATTGGAACTGGAAGCCTGGGGGGTAATGGCAGCAAATAAATTGGTAGCAAACGCGAGCATAAAAGCCATAAGTGCAGCGGGTACCCCTGCCGAGACGGCAACTTGTAGAAAAACGGCGTATAGCGCCAGTAAATGGGCAGTCTGACTCACAAAGAGATAGTGGATCGCGATGTACAAAAGCGTTAAAAAGACATATACACTGACCCAGTTATAGCCTCCAATGTAAGTAGCGAGCTGTTCCCCGAGAATCTTCATAAAACCCATGTCGTTCAGGGCCGTACTCATCATATATAATATAGCGAACCACACATAAGTTTCCAGGGCATCTCCTCCGCCTTCCCGAATATCTTCCAGGGTGTACACATTGGCCAGGATCAGGATCGCCAATCCAAGAAAAGCGACAATGGCCAGGTTGATGTTCAAAACAGGGGAGAATGCCCAAAGTAGGATCATACCCAAAAAAGTGCCTCCCATGATCCATTCCTTGGTACGCATAGGTCCCATTTCCTGCAGTCCAATTCGTGCCATTTCGGGAGCTTCCGGAGTGTATTTATTTTCGGGAGGATAGAGCTTGTACAATATCCAGGGAATAAGGGCTATGGCGATGAAACAGGGAACGGAAGCCACAAAAAACCAATTGCCAAAATTCATATTCACCCCGAACTGAGCCCCGATGCCCGCTCCTACAGGATTGGCTGCCATACCGGTAAGCCAGAGCGCTGAACTTATCGTTTGACCCGCTATGTAGGTCATCATCAGATAGGTGCCGGTTTTCCTTCGGCCTTCTGGTGTGGGAAGGGAGCCGGTGTCCAGCGACAAGGCATGGGTAATGGGATACATGATGCCCGAACGAGCGGTATTACTCGGAATGGTCGGGCCGATAATCGTATCTGTGACTACGAGGCAATAGCCCAGGTTCAAAGTCGACTTCCCAAAGCGGCTAATTAGCATAAAAGCGATGCGCCTGCCCAGCCCTGATTTGATGACGCCCTTTGCCACCAGGAAGGCAGCTAAAATGAGCAGAATAAAACTCTCTGAAAATCCGGAATACGCTTCTTTTGGGGTAAGGACTTTAAGCAGGACGGCGGCGACCAAAGCAATAATAGATGCCGTAAATATGGAAAAGGCTTCCAGTAAAACCCCGATTATAGCTGTAATAAATATGGCAAATAAATGCCAGGCATCAGGTGTAATGTCCCAGGGAACCGGGAGGTGCCAAATAACGACACCTAGTATTACTGTTAGTATTCTTTTTGTCCAAAGTAATTTTTGGCTATTCCCTGTTATCGTCTCCAATGAAGTTGTAATTAGTTGGTATCGTTAATTACCAAAATACGAATTTTAAACCTGTCAGCCTTTGACAGCTTTTAAAGTGAGTTCAGGCTCGACTATCGAAAGGGAAACTACCTGATCATCCTCCAGGGTAAAATGGACTTCTATAGATGGGGTACCATTGTAGGAAAACACATTGGGCGATTTTTGATAAAGTGCACCGCCCGATTTACCGAGTTTACCCAGGGAGAGATTCTTTCTCATATTGATCTTTACCGTAAAACCTTCATTTTCTCCTTCCCCATAGCGATAGTCACCCAGATATTTCTGCTTCTCCTCTTCAGTCATTTCTATGTCCTTCTCTTTGCCATCTGCCGTACCCAGTTGTTCCAGGTAGGCGATAAGGGCATCGGAATCTGCTTTTTGTTTTTCGCTTAAGGTGATACCGTAATTAGATCGAAGTCCGGCCTTCGCATGTCGTAATAAGCTGATCCCATGTGGCCCAGCAATAGACTCAATGCCCGGCATGGATTCGATCATGGCCTTGACAATTTCATAGTTACCCAACATAGCAAACGTAAAAATGTCTGGCCTGGCCCCGTGTTCCATCAGAAAATTGGCAATGTCTCTTCTACCCACGTGAGAAGCGGCGCCAAGGGCGGTTTCCCAATCTCCAAAGGCCCAGTCCCAGGTAGCCCTCGCCAATTCAGGTCTTGGTGTAACCAATTCTTTGACACGATCCAGGTTAAAATGCGATACGCTTACTACTTCATTGACAATTTCATCGTCTATAGAAGGGTAGCGATGAAACAATGGTTCTGCTATTCCATTTTCTATTTCGGTAAATGAATTGGAAAATAATACATTAGGGATAGAAGCAGCCATAATGCCAAAGATGCTGCTCTTGATCAGTGTACGTCTTGAGAAGGAATTTTTAGTTTCCATGATAGTATCAATTATTTCAGACCAGGATGCCGCTTTCTTACTGTTTTAAGGTATTAAATTAATCCTACATAAGTCTAGTGCGTGGAATAAGTGTAGATCATTCTTTGCTTCCGGTCCAGGGCGCGGCAAACTCCCTGTTCGGGCAATAGGTCATTCCATAAAGTTGGCCCTCCATCAAATAGCCTGAATGGTAGTATTCACTATTGGCATCCGAGGTCGAGAAGGCGAAGTAGATCTTAGGCCAATTCTTATTTAGAATTGCATTTTTTATTTCGCTGCCATAGAAGGTGCCACTAAATGTATTTCTCTCTATGCTCTCAATTACGAAAGGCTGAAAATACCCTTCTGCATCAGGAGTAGGCCTTAGATCAATACTCCAAGTCCCAAGAAAGGGTTCTGCGGGGTCAGGTTTTTCGTAAATCGAGACCTGAGCAAATATGGATAGGGGCAAGGCAAGTAATACTAATAGAATGAATGTTCTTTTCATATTCAATTTTTTTAAAACAAGATACACACCGGTGTAGGTGCGGATACTTCTGTAATATATTCCAATTTTCCTGATTTTGTATCCCTTTTAAAGGATACAATATTATCGGTCAGTTGATTGGCCACTAGCAAAAAAGCATTGTCAGGCGAAATGGCAAAATTCCTGGGTCCATTGCCACGGGTAGATTCGTGGCCTACTATTTTTAGATCACCATCCGTTTCAATTGAAAATATGGCAATGCTATTATGCCCCCGATTTGAGGCATACAGGAAATTGCCATCATCGGATATATGGATATCGGCGCAGGTGTTTTCTTCGGTAAACCCTTCGGGTAAAGTGGTAAATGAAGATCTTACCCTATAGCCGCTTGTGTCTTTTGTAACCAGACTTACCGATGAAGTAAGCTCATTTACCACATAGATCCAGGGTTTTTTTGGATGAAACGATAAGTGCCTGGGACCTGCACCCGGATCCATTTGTAAGGCATGCGGGTTAGCAGGAAGGAGCTTGTTTGTATCGGGATCTATAGTTGAAAACAGCAGCTCGTTTGTGCCCAGGTCTACTGAGATGATGTTATTCGTGCCGGGATCGAACCATACGGAGTGGGCATGCGGCGCATCCTGGCGCGGGTGTAAACCTTTACCGCTGTGCTGCTGTACATCTAGTAGGGGAGAGAGCGCACCGTTATCGTCTATCTGAAGCAAGCCAATAGTCCCACTGGAATAATTAGCAGTCAGAACATGGCCCAGATCATTAGTGGCAACAAAGCAAGGATGGGCTCCTCCGGACGGGCGTTTCTGAATGATGCGAAGGCTGTCTTTATGGATCTCGAAGGAGCTGATAGTGCCTTCTGTGTTCTCATTGACGGCCAAAAGATATTTTTGGTCTGCGCTTTTGGTTAGAAAGGATGGATTTTCAGATCTGGCGGCAAGGCCTAGCTGTCTTAACTCACCATCATCAGATAACGCATAGGTATAGATCCCCTCGCTTTCAGTATTTGTGTACGTTCCTACATAGAAGTGGGTTTGCTGCGTTTCTGCCTCCATAGTATCCTGCGTAAAATACAATAAAACCAAGAGGAGTAGAACTGCCGCTACAACGAATAGAACTTTTTTTTTCAAATTGGATGTGTGTTTTTAATGATATGGAGTACTTCTAAGATGATCCGGTCAAACACGAAGATAGCTATTGGCTTTCAGCCGGCATTAAAAAACGGATAGCGTTTGGCAAGATGCTGATGCTAGCAGGCGCAAGCCCTACATACTCGCCATCAGCTTCAATACCGCAGGCATCCTTGCTATCGATCCGGACTTCATGGGTATTGTAGTAGCTCACTTGCGGATGAGTGATCTTCACTCCTTTTTTCAAATTCCCCAGATTTTTTAAGTATTTCCAAATACTAACATTACCAAAAATAGCCAGCTGAAACTGTCCGTCGTTGAGCACGGCATCGGGGGCGACACAGATGGCATTCCCAAAGTAGCGTCCATTGGCCACAGCCATTTGTAGCAACTTCCCTTTCCATTGCCAACTGCCGCTAGTGCAATTCACTTCTTTTTTACTATACTTGAGAAACCCTTTGATGATGTGGGAAAAGTAATTGAAGCCCGGGCCAAACACGCTGGAGGTTTGCGCTATATTTTGTGCCACTTCCGCGCCAAGTCCAACTCCTGCTATATTGATGAAATAGCGAACTTCCCCGGTATTGGGAAGTTTTATTTTTCCCAGGTCTATTCCTTGGACGGACTTTGTTTGAATGAGGCTATAAAGTTCTTCAACCGATTGGGAGATATGTGCTGTCCTGGCAAAATCATTAGCCGAACCATGGGGGAGTAGTCCAATTAGCGGGTAGTCACTGGCAGCTTTGTTACTTTGCATTACCCCATTAACTACTTCGTGCAAAGTACCATCCCCTCCAACGGCAACTAAAAAATCACAGCCGCGTTCCGTAGCCTCCAGGGCCAATACTATGGCGTGATTCCTTCTTTCAGTTGATAAGAACTCCAATTGGCCCAATCTCTTTTCCTTAAAGAAATTCTTTAGCCCAGGCAGCACCTTTTTCAGTCGATTGTTTTTGTTGTTGACGACAAACACGATTTTCATGCCAGTGGGCTATTTATTGTACTACCTCACTAATTTGAATCACGGGCTGACTATTGGTGTAGTTTGGGATGTCTCCGGTGATCTGAGCCGCATTGGGCCCGAAAGCATTTTGATATTCGGCCAAGGAGTCAAAGTACAAATAGCCAATAGCTAAATAAGGTACAGGGTCTTCCGGAGTTCTACCGGCCATTCCTTTATCTATTTCCAGACCCTTTAAAGCGTCACCTAAAAGCTCCGCGACCATGGGCATATGTTTGTTGGCATAGTAATCCATATCAAAAGTATTTCCCTCCGTATTTGGATAAAGGATAGTCACTTTAGTTAATCCTTTCTTGATTTGCGAAGTATCAGATACATCATTTTGCCGGCAATTTGTCAGAAGAAATGTTGCGAGAAATGCAAGAAGAATATTAGTTTTCAAAGTCCATTTATTTAAGGGTAGTAATGATCCAAAATACAAATTTAATACCCGTTTGTACATGTAGGATAGCCATTTAGTTGCCCTAAATTTCGCATTTATAGAATTATTTGTAATAGGTTTGCAGAAATCCCCTTAATACCTATCGAAAGTAAGAAACTCACCTTAGAAGGCCTTTTGCAGTTAGATTTCAATACGATTATCTGGATTGCAGCGCCTATTATGTTTGCATTAGTAGCTCTGGAATACTACTGGTCTTATAGAAAACAACGAAAACTTTACAATGGTAAAGACTTTTTAGCCTCTTCGGTTATTGGGTTTGGCAATCTGTTTGTCAATGCGTTTACCAAAGTGGGTATTTTTTATACTGTAGTGATCTGTTATAATCTTACCCCCTGGAGCATTCCGCATACCTGGTGGTCTTATTTACTTTGCTTTATCAGCTTGGATTTTGTGCGTTACTGGTCGCACAGGATCTCACATAAGCAACGTTTCTGGTGGTCTACCCATGTCGTGCACCACAGTTCCAAATACTATAATTTCTCGACTTCTTTCCGGCTATCCTGGGTTCAGAATATGAAACTGATATTTTTTCTGCCAGTATTCATGATGAGTTTTGACCCCGTAGTTTTTATTATCATCCATCAAATAGAAGTATTATACCAATTCTGGATCCATACCGAATTTATCCGCAAGCTCCCGCGGCCTATTGAATACATTTTTGTGACACCCTCTCACCACCGCGTACACCATGCTGTGAATGAACATTATATCGATAAGAATTTTGGTTCAACCCTTATTATCTGGGACCGCATGTTTGGCTCGTTTCAGCCAGAAAAGGAACAGGCCATTTATGGTATCACCAAGCCGGTAGACTCATTCAATCCTGTATACCTGGTCTTTCACGCCTGGGGCGACCTGTTCAGGGATATCTGGAAACGTCCGACAAAAACCTGGAACATACTCTTTGGTAGCCCAACCAAATGGGAACGTCAGCAAGTGAAAAAGGCAAAAGCAGAGGCAAAAGCAAAAGCAGCGGCCGCAGTAGAAATAAAAGAAAGAAAGCCAAATCCGGTCAAGAAGAAAGATGTAGTAGATGCGGTAGCCTAGTTGGTAGTACCCCCTTTGTTCCATCCAGGGAGGGGAAAATTTTCCTAAATTGATAATACGTAGGTATAATTTCTCTCCTGAGAAGGGAATGATCTGTGTATTTGATGCAAGAATATGATCCTTAGTAAGGTTTATTCCCGTACTGTGAGGGAAAGGATTTTAGTACTTGATGGATTAATTGAGTCATTAGTTAGTATTATTCCCCTCCTGGGAGGGGTTAGGGGTGGGTTTTATTTTTTCGATTTCGGATTTGATCACTTCTAATACCCTGCTCAAATTATTCTTCACGTCTAGGTCACTAAACCGGATAAGATTGATACCTAGTGACGTTAAACCTCTCTCCCTTGTTTTATCTCTTTCTTGTTGTCCATCTGCAAAGTGTATGGAGCCGTCAATCTCAATTGCCAGATTTAGTTCTTTACAATAGAAATCTACGATGTACTTATATATTGGTATTTGCCTGCTAAATCGCACGCCCAGTTTTTTACCCTTTATCTCACGCCACAAGGCGATCTCACCTAGTGTCATATTGTTCCTTAGCTTTTTGGCGAAGGCAACAAGTTTCGGATTGTATGGTATGATTTTTCTCATTGTTTTACCCACCCCTTAGTCCCCTCCAAGGAGGGGAGAACTTGCAGTGAGGTTCTAGGCCCCTCCAAGGAGGGGAGAAATTGCAATGAGTTCGTAATCCTGTCTATTTAGATGAGAATTTGCAGTATTGTTCTAGTTTCCTCCAAGGAGGGGAGAACTTGTAGTGAGGTTCTAGGCCTCTCTAGGGAAGGAAAAATATGTTACAAGGTTCAAGTCCCTCTCAAAATCGGAAGTTAAACACTCAGTGCGCAATTTGCATACAGCAGGGGAAGGCTTTTCGTATTTCCCCAAAAAACTTGATCATAGCAATTCCGTCACCTCGTGCGTTTATGCCGAGCCTGTCGAGGCGGGGACGAGAGGTAGTAGGTAGGTCTCGACTCCGCTCGACCTGACAGCTCGGCATAAGCGCTCGATCTGACAAAGAATGATGAGGTCTCGACTCCGCTCGACCTGACAAAGAATGATGAGGTCTCGACTCCGCTCGACCTGACAATGAATTTGACGAAAGACTATTCGTATTCATATAAAAAAATTATTCTTCAATAGGTTATGCCGAAGCCAAATGGGTATAAAGGGTTTTCAGAGTCATAAGGCTACCAACAATAGGGCATTATTCTGGATCAACTGTCTTCGTCTTATTGGGTTGTTTATAGATAGCGATCCGTTCCATCCAACCTATGTCCGATTCAAAGAATTGGAGACGGGGTATCACTACCTTATCCGATATATCTCGTTGTGATTTGCTGATAAATCGTGCTTTAGAGCCATTAAAATCAAGGGTGTGCTTCTTGTCAAAGTCTTTTACACGATCTGCAGAAAAGGCAACGACAAATCCAGTCGTACTAAAATTCTGTACCATCTCAATTGTCCATTTTCCCTTGCCGTATAAGTGCTCTTCTTGTGGGGGACCTTGAACGATTTTTTTATAAGAATGAAATAAAAAGGTGCCATTTTCCTGAAGAGTAAGGGTGTATTCTATAATATGGCGACTTTCACCTAGCTCAAAGAAATATGTTCCAGGGATCTGGTCTAATTGTGCATACAGCCCAATACACGATATCAGCAATAATAGTGTAATGATTCGTTTCATATTATTATACAATATACAAAGGCTTTGTCTAAAATAAAGTAGCAAATTTCAAACCGATAGAAGGCATTTGAATGGACTTATTTTATTCCCTATGCTTTAATGGGACAAGCGCCTGGAATCCACCATACACCATCCGGGAGGCATCAAATATCGGTCGCGACGGATCGGTCATAGGAGCAACTATCTCAGCCATTCTCGGGTCTGCCGGAACCTGCTCATTGACCCGGTCAAATAGGTGTTCAGTTTAGGAACATTAAATGCAAATACCCCTGACAGACCTGAATGTCCGATCATCTCATGGCAAGTTCCAAAATACAAATACCAAATGGCCTATAGTGTTTGGAATTTAGTATTGACTAAGCTTTGCTTGATTTTCTTAAGTACTATTTCTGTACTTGTCAAACAATCCTATCACTTTCTATATTCATGCTTCACCCAATCTACTTCCATGACCCATTCCCCGGTCATGGGCGAGTCGGTAATTTTGGCGTAGTTAAGTATAGCAAACATGGGTTCGGGATATTTATCTCCTTCACCTTCGTTGCGGTAGACTTCTTTTCCATCCAATCGGTAAACGAGGTCACTTTCTTCCCATTCTACCGAGTATTCGTGAAACTCATTAAGTGTTGCCGGAAAATTTCTTCGTCGACTTTGCCAGTCTCCTTTGTCACATTCACCTAAACTAACAATGGCACCTGTGGTAAATTCATCTTTCATATGGTCGCCGTGATGTTCAAAAATGTCTATCTCCCCAGACCCGGTTAAAGGCCAGCAAATATTCTCATCCTCTTCCTCCACAGGGGGTTCGTTATTTTGGGCACCAAGCAACCACCAGGCCGGGAACATGCTGGCCTCGCCATTACTCGATAACTTTAGACGGGCTGTCCACTTGCCTTTCACAAATTCTTTGCGATTTTTAGAACAGATACGACCAGCAGCATATTCAGTATCAGGATGTTGAATGCCATTCTTGTCAAAATTATCACAAGGTCGCTTTTCACCCATATTGACAACTTTGATCTTTAAAGTTCCGTCACTTACTTCCCGGGTACCGAATTCGCCATTGGGTACGTAGCAATGATTTTCATTATTTACCCAAATTCGTTGGTCTTGCCAATTGTCCGGATTAAATGTTTCAAAATCATCATAGAAATCTATCTCCCAGGGATCATCCATGCCTTGAACTGTCTTACTTTTTTTATCGTTGTCTTTACAACTAACAACCAATTGCAAAAGTACAAGCAATACTAGAGTAAAAATCTGTTTCATATCTTAAATGTTAAAATTGAACTCTCTTTTCTTTTTAGCCAATCCAGGAACTTAACGAACTAGTTACTTTTATTGCTAAGCGTAACTTGGTTTATATTCGATCTTTAGTTTTATCGCTCCATAGCATCATACTTCCTTTGCAGTCCTTCCCAGCGGTTCGTATGGATCTCCTTCATTAATCCCACATTGATCCGATCATAAGCAGGGTGATCCTTAGGAAGCATAAAACTTTGGTAGTGCTCCCTAAGTGTAAAAGGCAATAGTTTTACCTTTTCACTTAATGAAAGCCTGTTAATATAATACTGCAATACGGTCCGATCATATAATAACACATCATTGTTTTTTTTAGCGAGCGCCCTGAGTGCCAGGATAGGGGAGGCATAGGATTGTGTGATCGGGATATCCTCTTGCACTAAATACAGCTCTCCGCTGGTTGCGCCTACTGCAGAAACTTTCTTGACCAAGCGAATATCTTCGGCCGTATTGATGTCGGTTTGCAATCCGCTTATGGTTAAGGTAGAAGCGATACCGGCCGTAAAACTTGAAATGATGATCACAGCGGTGAACATCCAGATAATGGCAATGGACTTGCCTAAATTCGACTTAGGGGCTTTGTCCCCATATCCTACTGTAGTCATGGTTACAGCAGACCACCACAGGCCATCAAATAAGCCCAAAAGACCCGGACGGAATTGAAATTTATTATGCCTGCGCTCTACTAGCCAAAGAAAAAAACCAAACACAAATATGACCAGGATGAGCAGTAGAATAATTTTTAAAAAGGCCAAAGAGAAAATATTGCTGACAAAAACACTCAATGCTGAGCGGTTCAGGTACGGAATAGCTACACCAATACTGGAAATGAAATACGGTTGGGTCATGTCAAATTTTTCAACGCGTAGTTCATTTACATCCATTGGGTTGATCGTAAGGTCGATTTCCCGGTATTCCAGTCTTTTTAAAATACTGATAAAATCAGAATATTGCTCATAACGGAAATTCAGATCGGAAGACTTGGCAATGTTTTCCCAAAGCTCAATGCTTAAACCTTCGAAGGAATTATCATCTGTTTGTATGACAAAGGGCGGATTGTGGTAGATGCCTACAACAAGGGTATCTCCCTGGGCAAGCGATTGCTGCCCACTGACTGCTGAAAATGAGAAAATCAATATGTAAAATAAGAGCCTCCTCATTTCTTTTTCGTTAGTTTTTGATGAATGGAAAAGTGGATAAATTGGGCTAAAATTCTGAACATGATCTGATCATTAGGATCAATATCATTTTTCTTAATGCTATAGGCACATAATACAACCGCCTGCCCGTTTTCTAATGTAAAAGGGATAAACAACAACGAATTAAAACGATAGGCCGCCTTTTCCTGCACATACATCCCATGCTCTTTTTCAAAGTCATTGATCAGGACTTCCTGGTTATTTGTCATAGCCCAGCATGTTAAGCTGGTTTTGGCATTGAAGGGTTTGCTCCTAAAGGTAAAACCGCTGCGCTCCTGGTTGGAAAAGCCCCTGTGTACGATCTCGTTTTCTTCCTTAAATGCGATCTCAAAAGCGTCTATATCGTCTGCCAGGTTTACTGCTTTTCCCATTGCTGTGACTATGTCCTGCCAGGATGCCTTTTCCGGGATTTCCTTAATAAACAACTCCAGGGTTTGAATATTTGAGTTTGCATTAGCCAATTCGTCTTTCTGTTCCTCAAATTCCCTGATCTTCTGATGGAGTTGTGCTTCTTTATCGGCAAGCTTTTCATTTGAGTATTTCAATACTTGTTGTAACCTTTTAAAACGCCGCATCAGATAAATCCTAAAGTAAAATGCTATTAATAAGATCAACAAACCTATCGAACCATACAGAAACCAGGATTGCAGGTACCAGGGTTGAAATACGTTGAATTGGATCGCTAAAGGAGCGCTCCATTGGTATCCTCCCGGTTGCCTGGCCCTCAATTCCAGATAGTGATCCCCAGGTTCAAGACTACTGAGCTTAAGGGTATTGGTGGTGCCATTAGACTGCCAAATTTGTTCTTCCAACATGATCTCCCTGTCGGCTTCGGGAAGCAGTCTGTATTGATAGTGAACATTTTTGGCGGGAAAGGATACATTAGTAAATTCTAGTTCGAGTTCCTGATTATTTCTAAGCCTTAATTCCTGATCGAATGCTACACCGCTTTCCACACCATTGATCGTGATCTGTCTGAGTCTTGGTGTATTGGAAACCGGGAGGTCAGAGGCCGACATGCGCGAGTATACCAGGCCCTCAGCTGTGCCCGCATCGGTAGTTATACATCTATATGCACTAATTACTGCGGGTAAGCCTTCCTGTTCCCCCAAAGCTGTCGATGTATTTTGCCGGTGAAATACGAGTCCTTTGGTCGCCGTGGCGATCCATATATTATTATTGGCGTAATGTGTTACCCCTCTTACTTCTTCCTGGCCCAGTATGTCATTTTTGATCAAGGTGATCTGTTCAGAATCGTAGCGCAGCAAGCCGTCCGTAGTTGCTAACCATACAACACCACGATCGTCTATAGTCAGGTCATGAGCCTCAAAATTTAACAAGGCAGTAAAAGGAAGTTCAGGGCTGAGGTTTACGAATTGATCTTGTTGCGGGTCATAACGGTACAAATAGCTTTTTTCTCCTATGCCAACAGCATAGATCTCACCCCGCGAACTTTCCTTTATCGCCAGCACCCTGCTGGAAAATCCCTTCGTATCGTCATAATAATTGATCTCTCCTCTTGAACTGATCTTTGCGACACCGACAATGGGTTTGTTTAAAGGTGCCTGACAGAACCATATATTGCCTTTACTGTCCGGAAACAAATAGAAAATGGTCTCGCCGCGTTCATGGAAATCAAAGCGCTCAACAAGCCTGTTCTTGTCATATTTTAATAATTCAACTTTAGGAGTAGTCGTGGATACCCAGGTGAATCCGGCTATATCCTGAGCGACAGCATTTGCCTGCAAGTTGTTAAAGATCGGCCGCGCGCTGAATTCATCATTTTCAGGGGAGATCTCGTATAGATAACTCATAGGCACCCAGACCTTCCCCTGATCGCCCATGGCAAGCCCGATGGGATTATTCAACGGCAAGTTTTCTACAGTCTTAAAAAATCGTTGGTGCAGAAGCCAAAGTCCGGTCTCCGAACTTACCCAAAGCTTATCTTTCTTGCTAATACTATCCGTAGTGACATATATTTCATTGATATGCCCAAAGTCCAGTTCTACCACCCGGTGCGCTTCATTTGCGCCATATATGGTTTGGGGCGGACTGTTCAGATCTGAAAATTTAAACAGCCTCCCTTTTCTGGTCCCGACAATGTATTCCTCTTTATGATCTATATGGATCGCTGAAACGTGATCGTCCTCTATGGCTATCGTCTTATCTAACTGTACACTGTTTCCCTTACGCTTGTATACCCGGAGTGCATCACTCCCAATTAATAGATCATCATTATGGATCAATAGTACATTTCCATTTGTTATGTTCAATTTCTTCTCGAAGGAATCAGCGGTTGTATTAAAAAAGAACAAGCCATCCAGCGGACTCAGCACCCAAATGCCACCATTAGAGTCTTCCTCTATTGCAAGCTTTTGTGATTTGTTAGTTTTGGAAAATCGATATGTTTTATAGCCATCTTTATGAAGTCTTCCGATACTGTGATTAGATTGACTGATCCAGATCTCCTGATCTTTTGCCAGCACAAAATCGTTAGGATAAAAAGGCTTTGCATCATTCTCTTCGATCGTACCTTCCAGTAAGGCACGCACTGTGGGTTTGGACTGCACATCTTCAATTTGATAGAGGCTCATTTCATTGACAAAAAGAAGATCATCTCCAGATTCATGAAGCTTATAAATAAATTGACTCTCAGTATGGAGGCTATAGTTGTCGAAGTGGATTCCGTCAAATCGATATAAACCGTGTTGGCTACCGATCCATAGTAAGCCCTCTTTGTCCTTGATCACACTGGAAACCTGGTCAAAGGGGGCTCCGGAGTCTGCATTATATTGAATATAGCCATATTTCTGTGCAGCACTATGAAAACATATTCCACACAAATAAAAGAAAAGGAGTATCCTGTTTATTTTTCCCAGCATTCGTAACTAAATTAGGAAAAAATGGCCTCGACTTGCACACCATTGCGCGCAAATAACAAATTCCAAATTCAAAAGCCCAAAATCTGCAAACTGAAAATCCAGATTGAAATTTGGAGTTTATTAAGCGAAGCTTGGTTTAATAGAGGTTGTTATCCACTAGTATCTAGATTCCTTAAATGAAAAGCATAACTAATTATCCATAAAATAAACACGCCTTCAATTATGCGCTGGTATAGGCCAATATATTCGGAAGTTGGTTCTGCTAAAAACAGAAAAACAAATAGATAGCCAACTATTCCACACGTAATTCCAAGTCTTGATAGTTTTTTGTATATAGGAAACTTACTTAAAGCCATACCTATTAATATCATGCTTAATGGGACAAATATATAGGTTAAGGATCCACTAAGATTATGTATAAATTGGGATAAACTTGGGTTGATAAATTCCTTGTTGCACCCACTATCACATGGGAAGATCCCAACGATCACCGTTGCGATGCCGTAGCATATTCCAAAAATCAAAAATCCCCATTTTGTTAGCTTCGATAGCGGGAATTTTTTGTATGCCAGAAAGGCAAATAATGTCAATAATATGCCACTCGGGATTATTCCAAAAAATCGTAATACTTCCCCATATTCAGTATCAATAGCATAGGATTCACTTATTAATTGACTTATTTCACTATAACCATCAATAAGAATTCCTCCAAGAATTGAAGAAATAACGAATATACTTGCTCCAAGTACACCGATATAAAAGGTGGTTTTATTATTCAATAGCCTATTATTTTAATTTGGAATTTATCATTTGGTATTAGGAGTTGTCGGCAATCGTATTTTCCTTCAGGGGTATTTCACTTTTAGAAAGTCAAGACATTAGCCCATTTCAATAGAAGCATTGTTATTAGTGTAAGTCCGATCCCATACAATACCACCCCTTGCCAATAGTATAATCTGGATGGCCATTGATTCCACATTTTAGTACCGTATTCTTTTTTTATGTCACCACTGGTCAGTTTCCATACGAGAAATGCAAAGGCCAGGAAAATCAGAACAGCTAGTAATAAGATCCAGATTTTTTCCATTTGTTGAATGTAGTGTTATTCTTAAATGTTGGCTATTGGCTTTACCATGGAGATTTTAAACTTTTCCCACAACTCGTTTTCAAATTCAACTTCGTTTTTCAATTCCTTTTCTGTAATTGAGTTGTTTTCCTTAATTTTTAATATATCTCCGGAAATCATAATCCTACCATTTTCTGTTGCTAAGGAAATTAATCTCTTTTTCATAAAATGCGAACTCGGGTCAGTTTGATGATATTCGCACATTTCTGCATACGCTGACAATTCCCTTTCTACTTTCTTGAAAATGAATTCTGGTGTAGATTTTTCGTTTTCTATTTTGTTTAAGCGTAAATATCCGTCTTCATAGGTGTCAATAGAATAGCTTCCTCTTTCGTCATTTTGAATTTTTCCTACTTCTATTTCCAAAGGTTCAAAAATAAACTCTCCAAATCCAACATCGGTCAAGTAGTCCGTATCCTCAATAGTTACAATTATTGTAAGATGGTCAAAATCAGGGCTATACACCTTTTCTTTACTGTAAACCCTTGCAGAAACCCGTTTTGCATTGAAACCCAACGAAAGCAGTAATTCGCAAAAGAGTCCGTTTAGCTCATAACAAAAGCCGCCTCTTCCTCTTTCGACAATCTTATTGTAAAATTGGTTGATGTCCAACTCAATAGGGTTGTTATAGTGAATATCCAAATTCTCAAAAGGAATATGTAAAAGATGGTTCTTTTGTAATTTCTTTAATACATGTAAATTGGGTTCAAGTCGGCCCGAATATCTAATTCTATCCAAATATTTTCCAATTTCCATTCAGTTTTTATTCTGCTTGCCACAAAGGCCTTGGTCTGGCTCCTACGGAATTTCTTTTCAAAGTTCAATTCTAGACTGAAGCTTAAGGTGTGCTGGCACGCGTTTTTCCTCTTTTATAATTCTTCTCAATATACACTATAGCCTCTTGTTGTTTTAAGGCTGCAAAATTCTTATATCGCTCATGTACATCTACAATCTCTTCAATTGCCAGATCGACTAACTTTTGATTTTCCCAGCCATTCAATGCGTTGATCACAGTTTCCAAACATCCTTTTTTATAGGCAATTTGCCCCAAAACATGAACTAGCGTATTTCTGACTCTTTTGGTTTGGTCGTTTTGCAATTGCTCGAGCAGCGGTAGTATGTCTTGTGGGTGGGTTCGACCTCTTAACTCGAGACCATGACAGATTTCTCGTCTAATTTCCTTGTCTTCATGCTGCAGATATTGAGCTGCCCATTTTAATATGGGTTCAGGGTTTTTTGCCCCCATTTTTTTCATAGAACCAATAACTGCATTTCGTACGGAATGGTGTGAATCGAACAGACCTTTGTCAAAAAAAACACGGACCACATCAAAATCGGACATGCCTATTTCTCCAGCAGCATTGATGGTAGTTTGCCTCACTTTTATTAATTCCGATTCAATAAAAGTACCCAGCACGAAAACAATAGTTGATCTCAGATTTTCATCGGCTTTATATATTTTGCCAATTGCCTGGTATCCAGCTTTTCTCACATAGGTGTCATCGTGAGAGAAATTATCTATAATATGGCTCACAGTACCCATGGAGAGGTCATTAAAGATATCTTTATGGATGGCGTCTACCCATTCTTTTCGTTCCTCTTTTGTTAAGTCGTAAAATCCCATATTTCAAATGATTGCTTCACCTTCCCCTTTCTCCTTGAAATGTCAACTAATTTCTTGTTTTTAATCTTATATCAATGATCTGTTAGTTTCTGTTTTCAGAATTGCGGATTGACCATTGAGTAGCTTCCATCCATTTTCCCTCTTGATTAACGTGCCCGACTCTATAATGGAAACATTAGATTCTACGTCTGCAGTATCAACAGAAATAACATTCACAATGCCAGTATAGGTAGCTATTTTACTTGTTAAAGGGAATATTTTTAAGGTGTCCCATTGCAATTTAATTTCTTTAAGAGACTTAGAGTTTTGAACTAGTATCGTTCGAACAGAGTCATAATTCAATGCAGACTCATACCCTGGAGGAACCCAATAAAAGTCCGGAGATCTATCTAAATAAAAGAATTCTGCAGTTAATCCATCTTTATTGATAGCTGTATGATAATTGGTCAACATCAATTCTATTTGCGCAGTTACATCCTCCTTGTCTAAAACACTTGATTTAGGCTCCTGATTACATGAGCCAATTATAAGTATGATGGGTAAATAGAGTAATTGTTTCACAATTATTGCCTTTCAATTTGGAGCCTGCCTGCCAACAGGCAGGTTTACCAAGCCCAACTTGGTTTTATAATCTTGCTTTAACTGTTTAATACGGCTAACACGCGATCGGGGGTGAAAGGCAGATGCCGCAATCGTTTACCTGTCAATTTTAAAAAAGCATTGGCAATTGCACAAGCGACTAAAGGTGTGCCTGATTCTCCTACGCCCTGGGGATGCTCAGTTGATGCGATCATCTCCGTTTCGATCGATTCGGGAATGTCCTCAAAACGCAATAGCTGATAGTCGTGATAATTAGATTGTTGTATCCTACCGTCTACCATAGTGATCCGCTCCTTTAACACGCTGCTCATACCCATTAGGATGCCACCTTCCATCTGTGCCTTAACATTATCCGGTTGTACAATAACCCCGGCATCTATTGCGCTCCAGAAATTGTGCACCTTTATTTTTCCGGTATCGCGATTTACAGAAATTTCGCAAATGCCCGTTCCCAAGGTACCACTGCGCTCCAGGAAAGCAACTCCTTTTGCTCTACCTGCAGCTGAGGGTATATCCCAGTTGGCCATTTCCGCAGCCTTCTCCAGGGTAGCCAGGGCCCTTGGCGATTTACCCATTAATTTACGGCGCAACTCCACAGGATCAATTCCTTGATCCAAAGCGATATCGTCCAGCAGGGCCTCAATAGCAAACTTATTCGGCCCATGTCCTACTGCACGCCAATGTTTTAATCGGATGCCTCGGGAAGTTCCCCGAGATTCAGCAAATTGATTGGGAATGTCATAATATGCGTTTCGAATGCCACTGGTTGCCAAATTCCCATTGTCTGCAACTACACAATGAGACAGGCTCGTGATATTTCCTTGGGTATCGGTGCTCGCGCTAAGGCGTTGTAGAGACAAAGGGCGATAAGCCCCATAAGTCAGGTCATCTTCGCGTGTCCAGATCAATTTTACCGGACGGGGAGTCATTTCCTTGGCAAGCGCAACACATTCGACCACAAAATCTGTCATAGATCTTCTTCCAAACCCACCCCCTAGATATTGCAAATTAATTTTTACATTTTCCGGAGGAATCCCAAGCGCTTCAGGTACGCCCAATTTACCGTCTCCTCCTTGCTGACTTCCGACCCAAACCTCTGCACTTTGTAAATCTTCTGTTACTTGAACGACAGAATTCAAGGGTTCCATTTGTGCGTGGTAGACATAGTCATTTTTAAAATCGGCAGTGTAGGTCCTGGCCGCAGATTTAAGTGCCTGTTGCACATTCCCTATTTCTGTGATTGTTTTTCCCTTTTTATTCTCAGAAGCAATTTTTTCGTATTCGGAAAAAATCTCCTGAGAGTTAAATCCCGTTGCTTCGGAATCACTCCAATTTATTTTTAAAATTTTCTTGGCGGCCAAAGCCTGTTCAAGGCTGCTGGCAATTATGCCTATCGCATAATCGAAAGGAACTATTTTTAGTACGCCCTCTACTGCTAAAATATCGGATTCGTTGGTCAGGGTGGGTTTGGCTCCATGTAGGTTACCACGCTCCAATACCCCGTAGACCATATCTGGCAATCGCAGATCCCCTGCAAACTGGGCACTCCCGTCTACTTTGACCGGAATTTCCTTACGTGGAATATCCTTACCGATCAAGCGAAAGTCTTTGGGCTTCTTTAATTGTTCAGGAGTAAAATCCGGAAGGGTTTCCGGCATTTCGAGAAAAGGGATCAGCTCTCCATAACTTATTCTTTGATCGTCCTGTGTATTAATTACAAAGCCTTGGTCTGTGCGTAACTCGGCCATGGGAACCTGCCAGTGCTTGGCGGCAGATGCCAATAAGACATAGCGGGCCTGAGCCCCGGCATTGCGCATTACTTTATAATAGCTTTTGGTAACCCGGCTTCCGGCAGACATTAGGATCCTGGTGCCCGGTCGCCAGCCTTCAGTGCCGTAAATAGCAACATCCTGGGGCGAAAATGCCACCTTCACTTTAGACCAGTCCGCGTCCATTTCCTCGGCAAATAATACGGGTAAGGAAGTCATGGAACCCTGGCCCATTTCAGCGGCCGGATTATAAATAGTAATCTGTCCGTCTTCAGAGAGTTGCACCCAGGCTGTCAGTGGGTGTTTTTCCAATTGCAATTGGATGTCTTTTTCATTCTTACAGGAAATGGCCAGCGGTAACATTCCGGACACCCCAATAAAGAGGGCCACTCCGCTTGTGGTTTTTAAGAATTGTCTCCTGTCTAAGGACGGCGTTGTCGTATTCATGGCTAAAATGCTTTTCTGTAAAGTGCTTGATCTAAGAGGTGGCGATTTGTTCTTCCGATGCCAATTCAATGGCCTTAACTATACGCATATAGGTTCCACAACGGCATAAATTTCCGTTCATATAGGTTTTGATCTCATCCCGGCTAGGTGATGGATTTGCCTCCAAAAGGGCGGCTGCTTGCATAAGCTGTCCGGAATGACAGTAGCCGCATTGGGGTGCTTGGGCCTCGATCCAGGCCTTCTGCAAGGGATGGTCGCCATTTTCCGATAGGCCCTCAATAGTGGTGATCTTCTGTCCTTCATTCAGATTATCCACCCCCATGATGCAGGCTCTGGTTGGTGTTCCGTCAATATGGATCGTACATGAACCGCACTGCGCAATACCGCAGCCATATTTTGTCCCTGTCAATCCCAGGTGTTCACGTATAACCCAGAGCAGAGAAGTCCCTTCAGCAACCTCTACAGTATGTTCTGTATTATTAATATCCAGTGTATATGTAGCCATTATAAAGAAATGTTTCCCGTTAAGTTACAGAAAAAAACGATTGAATTTGTTTGAATATAATGTTTTGAAAAGATGCACATTGGGAGGGGCAGGTTTACCAAGAATTGTTTGGTTTTAGGTGTTGTTAGCAGCTGGCTATTTTTCAGATTTATTGCTAGAGTAAATACCTTTAGAAACAGATTCGCTTGATTTCAGAATTTCATCAACGTATTGTCGATATTCCTTAAAAAAAATCGATTTTCTACTATTCCAGAATTGAAGAAAACCAGGTTGATCCTTTAACCCAATAATAACCTGGTACAGGGATTCAGGTATTCTTGGATCTAAAGTCCCTTCCTTAGATAGGTAGAAGCTATTTTGAAATGTAAGGAACTGACCATGCAAATTTAAAATATGTTGCAGTTGTTCTTCTTTTGTCATGGATTTAGGATTTGCAAGAAATCGCCAAAATCCGGAACTGGTTTCACTATCTGGACCTATAGTAACATACCAATTAGTCATAGTCCCCCACTGGAAGTTGCCATAGCGGAACGCGTTGCCTTAGTATTTTTTCTTATCTGAATACCTACAAATATTAGAGAAATTAGAATAGCTATACCACCTAATATCTCCACAACTAGTACTATGTTCTCTAGGATTGTTTTCACATTGAACAGTTTGGTGCCAACGGTCTCGGCTAAGCACCGGCGCAGCTGGGAATTCCCAAAATACAAATTCCAAGCACCAATATCAATATACAGTAGCTCTTTGGAATCTACCAGTCGCGTGTCCGATAGCGCAATACAGTTGGGGCAGACAGGTTTAGTGCTTGGTTCTTCTAATTTGGATCTTACCCCAGGTAGCTTGGTTTTACAGCCGTTGTCGAATTTCGTGATACCTTAGTGAAATCTGTTCCATCAGTTGGCATTTAAAACACGCAATAGCCAATCATTCAATCTAGGACCAAGTACCCCGGTGGCATAATATTTTTTTGCTCGTTCACCGCAGTTTACAGCCATTTTCAGGCGTTTTTCATCATTGAGTAGAAGGGAACGAATAGCTTCCCCCAGGGCTTGAGGATTTCGCTCGGTTAAGATCCCGGTCTCATCCGTAATAATTGAATTGACTCCTCCACCAGCATAAGCCACCGTAGGAACATGTCCGGCCATGGCTTCCGTATAAATGATGCCAAAATGCTCTTTTTTCTCAGGAGCAGCAACAAGTAAGGTAGCCGCATTGATTAATTTTGCCTTGTCCTCATTTGATACAAAACCTAAAAATCGTCCTCTTTCACTCAATTGTGCTTCCAATTCCGCTCTTAACTCGCCATCACCTATGAAAATGGTTTCAGCCACATCAAAATACGCTTTAGAAGCCTCAACCACGTTTTGAGGCCCTTTTGAATGGGTTAAGGCACCTGGACAGATCACATATTTGGCAGGTAAACTGTACTTTTCTACGATATTCTCTGTATTATCCGGGTTGAACTCAGATAGATCTACACCACAAGGCTGAATGAGGAAATTTTCCAATGGCAAGTCAATCAAATTTCTCACCAGCTTATCCCGCACATATTCTGTTGTGACTATAAGTCCATTTGCCTCCTTTATCGCATCTTCGATAGCCTGCCACAATGTATCGTCATAGAATCCGTGATGTCGGGGTTCTATACCGGTTCCATGCAGGAACAATACGAAGGGTTTATCGTGACGCTTGCAAACATTTGCCGTGGCTATTGCAGTCAGGTTTGCGTGATGTCCGATTACGATGTCTGTTTCAGAGATTATTCCCTCCAGAGCCTTTTCATAGGCAGGAACATATTCCATAGCTTCATCATAGTTCATGGTGGAAACTGCCTTTTGGCCCGCCTTGGCAGATGGCAAATATTCGTGGACCGGAATAATATCATTATTTATATTCACATCTACATTATATTTGGATGCATGAAATAAACGTCATGCCCCTGACTTATAAGGAATTGAGTGTGTTCTTTAGCCACCACACCGCTTCCTCTTCCGCGATTAAGTAATAAGATTGCAATCTTCATATGTCAATTCTGATTTTTTGAATGTATGGTATTTGGTGTATCGCCATCCGGCAGCATATAAAACCACTTATTGCCAATAGTATAATCGGGACGGCCATTGATTCCACATTTTAGTAGCGTATTCTTTTTTTATGTCACCACTGGTCAGTTTCCATACGAGAAAAGCAAATACTAAGAAAATCAGCACAGTTAGTAATAATACCCAGATCTTATCCATTTACTAAACTTTTTGTTTTTTCTTACTTATTGTCATCGGCTTGGTTTCGCTAGTCGCCGTCGACTTGTATATTAACCTGTGAGCGTTATTGTCCATACACTTTGTTGCTGCAGCTGATTTTGTTACTTATTCAAATAAGCAGAATACATCCAAACGAGTTTCTCCTGTTCCCGGATGTAGTCGCTCATTTGTGCGTTTGTTCCTTCGTCATTGATATCTGCGGACAAGTCGAGAATGTGCCGTTGTTTGGTCAGAAGCGTC
Source organism: uncultured Eudoraea sp. (assembly GCA_947258555.1). GTDB lineage: Bacteria > Bacteroidota > Bacteroidia > Flavobacteriales > Flavobacteriaceae > HDS-28. The sequence goes on from CAMYJF010000007.1 coordinate 127,647, forward strand.
TTGAATGCTTCAAGTATTTCCTCTATTGCTTTGATTCCGTTCGTTACTTCGTTGCTTTCGGGAATTTCTGATTTATCAAGGTAGTCTGTAAACTTGTGCTGGGGTACGTGTCCGAGTGTCAGTATTCTTTCTGCTACTTCATCTATTTTGAGAAAAAGGTCATTGTATAACTCCTCAAATTTCAAATGAAGCTCAAAAAACTTGTCGCCTTGTATATTCCAATGATACCCTCTGGTGTTTTGGTAGAAGGTTGAGTAGTTAGCGAGTAAGTCGTTGAGCAAGTCTGCCAGTTCCTTGCTTTTGTCGGTGTCGAGTCCGATTCTATTTAAGTTTGCCATAGTAGTTATTATCTTGTTTTTGCAAAGTTAATATCACTGTCCGCCGTCTGTAATAATGACGGTCTGTATTCTTCAATTGCATCCAACGGTCTTGGCTAGTACCGCCATGCGAAACAAACCCGCCTGCCCAATAGCATGGCGCTATCGGACACACCGCGGGGAGGTTCCAAAATACAAATTCCAAATTCCAATTCCTACCTAAGAAAATTTACATCTTGGAATTTGGATTTTACCAAGCTTTGCTTGGTTTTATAGGTGTTGTTATGTTTTCGTTATTTATGATTTCGAAGTTCAGTAAGTAATTCATTTGTTTTTACTGATAGCCTGGGCAGATAGTTTAAAGCCAGCCTGTATGAATCTCCTTTCGCAATGACCAAGGCATTAAATTCTGTAGCGTGTTCAGATTTAGAAATAGTACTCCAGACTTCGCTTGCTGCTTTGGTATTATTTTTAATCAAATTATTTCCTAAGGAGAAAGGATACTTTTGCGCATAACTCATACCGACATTTCTATACGATTCAAAAGTTTGAGCATTGTCAGCCAAAGCACGATCTTGTAGACTATTTAACTCCTTAAGCTTTTTGATTAATGTATTATCGAATAAGGCAATATGTCCGGTAGCATTAAGTACTTCATAAGTGTCTTTTTCGTAATGATCGCCCTGGGCAATGATAAACTCATATTCAAAACGAGCGATTTTTAGAATAGTATCTAATGGTGCTTGAGCTTCAGACACTCTTTTTTCAAAAGCTTCAATTTCGAGAATATGAGATTTTATTCTAATAATGTTATCAGCTATGACAGTGCTATCTTGCTCAAGGTTTTCTAGTAAACTCTTCTTGTAAGCAGCTATTAATTTTTGATTCTTTTTATCTTCATTCCAGTTATTTATTTGAAGAGCTATAAGTATGCCTACAACCACTAGCACAATTTCTCCAATAGCGTATTTTAAGTACTTTCCTGTCTTTCCTGTTTCCATAAGGTCGTATCGTATTTTTCGAAAGAATTTAATCATGCTTTGTCCTTACTGTCAGGTCGAGCGGAGTCGAGACCTACTTCTTGTGCGTTGTTCCTGGCATGTGTTTCATTTCTGCATTGCGCTAATAATTTTAATAGATCAATATCTCCATTTGCCAGGGCAAGTTTCTTCCTACCGCTCCAATTTTTAATTCTTTTTTCGAAAAATATCGCTTGCTCCACATCATTAAATTCCTGATGAAACACCAACTTGACTGGTCTTCTTTTATATGTAAAGCAAGACTTGTTCAATCCTCTTTGGTGCTCTTCAATGCGCCTTGAAATATTGTTCGTCATTCCTGTATATGTCAATCCATCCGAACATTGAAGTATGTAAACATAATAAAGATTCATCGGTAATAAAGAGGTCTCGACTCCGCTCGACCAGACAATTTAATAGTAATCACACTAATACCCTTGCATGATATTTTGCTCAAGAATTTAATCATCCTTGGATTTCTGCTCTTTTTTCATTTGAATATATCGGGTCAGCAGTCGGACACCTAATCTCGCAAAAAGGATTATGGCAATGACCATGACGATATCAAATCCGTTCATAGTGTTGATTTTCTAAGCTGTTCTGTGCTCACTTCATTATAGTGTATATCGTCAACAGGATCCCAGGTTTTTATTTCATTTGGAATATTATGAACTAATCTATCCCATGATTCTTGATCTAGTTCCTTAATGAAATCTTTAAAATCTTCAGCTTCCGGATGTATTGGCAGGTAGTGTTTATAGAAATCAATCATGCGATTCAGCATAGGTAAATAAGGCTCAAGGTCAATAGTGGTTGAGGCTTCATCGCTGTCTGCCCATGCTATAGGAATTTGGGCAATAGAGTTCGATCGTTTTAACTCAGTTCGCAACAAAAGTTCAATATCAAATGAAAATTTTGTTTCTATTACGTTCTCCAGGAAATCATCCAAGAACTCAGCATCAAACGCTTTATATCCACATTGTTCGTCAGAAATATAATTAATGGGATGCAGCAAACGCCTCCTGAGATAAATAAACAATTTCCCGCGATGGTTCCGAAAATCAGATCGCATGGTAAAACACGTCTTTTCCCGCCGGGAACCAATAGCCAGGGATTTATTTTGGTTTACTAAAGCATCAATTAAGAGTCCGGACATTCCAAGATGAGAAGACAGGTCTGCATCGGTATAGAGGATAATATTGTTTTGACGATTCAATGATGCCGCATACCTCAAACCATATAGTATGCCCCCCCCTTTTTGACTATCAGAGGCAGACGATAACCCACCCACAAAAGGCGAATTGGCAGCGATAGCTTCTTGAAGAAATAATACGTTAATTTGATCGCGATAGACCGATTTCCCGGCAATCTCCTGTGCTTTTTTACCACTGTTATCAGGACAACCGTCATCCACGATTAGTAAGTCCCATGTAAGCATTGGCCCACATGAAGCCAGCCATTCCAGCTGTCTTATCTTTTCATTCAGGCAGTCCTCCCCTAAAGGCGATTCATGAGGAAAACTCAGTCTCTCAGTTTCTTTGTAGACTGCAAATACAACCGTAAGGTGGACTTCTTTTTTTACCCTTTTCAAGGCATATTTTGATTTTGCCAGCTTAACAGTTAGCACAGAATTATAGGTAGCCAATGCCGATTCTGCTAACTCCGAATCAAGTTGTTCAAGTTCATCTTCCCGCAGGTTTTGAACACGATCTTCCAGTTGTCTAAAAATTTTACCATCGGAAAGCTTGGTTTGTGAAGGTATTGTGTTACTAAATATTTCAACGCTGCTCATAAGGCTGTATAGATTAGAAATTTACTGGACAAACATATGTTCAATAATTGCTGCAAAATATTCCGAAGGTACTTTTTCACTGAATAATAG
>CAMYJF010000008.1 GCA_947258555.1 uncultured Eudoraea sp.
CTATTGGTTGGCCGTGAACGATCCAGAAATTATAACAAGCTCCATTACGATACCATTGCTAAACCCACCTGGGACAGATCAATTTTGGCCGAGCCATCTCCAGGCTCACCATTTAAAACATTAAATGCCCTGGTCGCCCTCCAGGAAGGCGTTATTACTCCGAAAACAAAATTCCGTTGTTATAACGGATTCTATGTGGGTAATAAAAAAAGAGGATGCCATTGCGGGGGTGGTGTACGAGACATGAACGTTGGTATTTACAGATCCTGCAATGCGTATTTTGCCGGAACATTCCGAAAGATCTATGACAAATTCAATACTACGGATGAGGGAATGGAGGTTTGGGAAAAGCATGTAGAAAGTTTTGGACTTGGCAACTATCTGGGTTATGACCTTCCCAACGGTCGCCCCGGTCGCATTCCCGGCGTATCGTACTATGATAATGTATATGGGGATAACCGCTGGGCGTCTTCATATATTATTTCAAATGCAATAGGTCAGGGCGAAGTTGCAGCCACTCCTATTCAGCTGTCAAATATGACCGCTGCTATCGCAAACAGGGGGTATTTCTATACGCCACATATTATCAAAAAAATTGGGGGTGAAGAGATCAGCATCGATAAATACACCACCCCGAAGCACACTACCATAAACAGGGAACATTTTGATCCTGTCGTCAAAGGAATGGCCGAAGTATATACCAGGGGAACAGCTAGATGGTTGAAAATTCCAGATATCGCAATAGCCGGGAAAACCGGTACTGTTGAAAATTTCACTATCATAAATGGAGAGAGAAAGCAGCTTACGGACCATTCCATTTTTATTGCCTTTGCCCCGGTTGAAAATCCGAAGATAGCACTAGCCGTGTATATTGAACACGGATACTACGGCGCCCGGTATGCCGGACATATTGCTTCATTAATGATAGAAAAATATTTAAAAGGGGAGATCAGTCGGACTGATCTTGAAAAGCGGATGCTTGAAAAAACCCTTGAGCATGAATATGCTAAACCCTACAGCGGTGAAGATTTCAAGATAAACGAATATGTCTGGTAGAACTTGGCTAGGGCGCATTGATTGGCTTAGTATTTTTCTTTTTCTTATTCTCACTGCCCTGGGCTGGGTAAGTATCTATTCCAGTACATTTTCTGAAGAACATGCTTCCATATTTGATTTTTCTCAACTTTATGGGAAACAATTTTTCTTTATTGGGCTCAGCTTAGTTGTCGCTATTGCTATTATGCTTGTAGAAAGTAATTTCTACGAACGATTTGGCAGCATCTTTTATATAGGGACCATGGTCCTCTTACTGGGATTATTTGTTTTTGGAAAGACAATTGCCGGAGCTACTTCATGGTACGATCTTGGATTCTTTAATCTGCAACCTTCCGAGCTGGCAAAATTTGCTACTGCCTTAGCGCTGGCAAAATATATGAGTGATATACAAACTGATATCAAACGCAGGAAAGATCAGCTCTATTCCTTCCTGATCATCCTCATCCCGGTTTTATTGATCATCCCGCAACCGGATCCGGGAAGTGCCATGGTATTTCTCGCACTTATTTTTGTACTATTTCGCGAAGGGCTTCCCTTGTTCTACCTGGCACTTGCATTTGTCTTTGTATTAATTTTTGCCACAACTCTAATGTTTGGCACTATCTGGGTTTCAATAGCGCTGGTTCTTATTCTGGCAATCTTCTTTATGGTGAAGAAAGCTACACTACGGATCCCGATCTTACCTATGGTTGGATTTCTGATCGTAGCCATAGGTTTCTCCTATTCTGTTAGTTTTATATTTGATAATGTATTCGAACAGCGACATCGCGACAGGTTTGCACTTTGGTTGCGCTTAGAAAAAGACCCGGAAAAGCTGGAGGAGATCCGAAAGACTATCGGCTATAATACATATCAATCAGAAAAAGCCATTGAATCCGGTGGTTTTTTTGGTAAGGGATTTTTAGAAGGAACCCGAACTAAGGGCGATTTCGTACCCGAGCAACACACCGACTATATTTTTACTACTATAGGAGAAGAATGGGGGTTTTTGGGCACTTCTCTTGTCGTTGTTTTATTTTCTTTATTGCTATTGAGACTAGTGAATCTGGCAGAACGCCAAAAAACAGATTTTGCCCGGATGTATGGCTATGGTGTCATCTCCATATTGCTTATTCATTACTTTATAAACATCGGAATGGTCATTGGACTAATGCCTACAGTTGGTATCCCTTTGCCTTTCTTTAGCTATGGGGGTTCTGGCCTGTTAGGCTTTACAATCCTCCTCTTCGTTTTCCTGAAAATAGATGCGAGTCGTTTAAATTGATCAGCGGAATTTCCAGCCTTTGCTGCTTACAGAACTTTCTAATTTGTCCTCTTGGATATTTGGAAGTTCTTCTAAAAAATCGATACCTGTCAGGCGTTCTATTTCATCGACAGATACGACAAAATTTACAAGGGCCTGCTGTGATTCTTTATGCGGCATTAGAAAGGCAATTACTTCAAGATCTTCCGCAGGCCCCCTGGTAATGATCTTAAAATAGGCATCTGGCACGGCAACATCTTCTTCCCCGATCACTTCCATACCACGCTCTAACACCCCTCCTACCATCACCTGTAAATCTCCATATTGCTTGCACCAGGATCGAACCTGCATCTCGAGTCGGTTCCACACTCCGGCATTAAAATCATTGCGCTGGGGGCTGATATTACTCGTATAGAAAGTTTGGTTATAAGCGTATTCGGAGAAGCGCCTGTCGCCGGCAGGGCAGAGATGGCCGCGGTCAAAACCTGAGCCCCGGTAATTCCGCCAATCTGCCGATTTAGTCCGCACTTTTGGGTCTTCAATAAAATAAGGACGTCTGCGATCATCGAAGGTCAGATGTGATTTCTTCAAATGATATGCTACCCATTCTGCCTGTTCGTACCTTTCATTGTAAGAAAGCGTAAAATGATCATGGATTACAATATCTCCTGTGGTGGAAGTCGGCAGCAACAGTTCACCCTGGTATTCAGTCCTAACTGAAGTATCGGGAGAAGCGTATGGATCCGGAGTGTAAAAATTTTCAAATAGCCAGAAAGCCACTATAAAAAAGAGGATCAATCCGGTGTAGATCAATTTGTTTTTCTCTCGTTTCCGCATAGGTCTTACTTGCTTTGCAAATAACGGAAAATAAGTACATACTAACGTAAGGTGAGTGCTGTATAAGCGACTAAGGATTCCTATATTTATACTCTATGAAAGAAGCAAAAGAACTCAATTGGAAGGATATCATCCACTATGCCACCAAGGGCAATCCTGCACCTGTACGGAGAGTCGAAAAAACACCTGAAGAATGGCAGGAAATCCTGACCCCCCAGCAATTCAGGATCACCCGAATGAAGGGTACAGAAGCTCCTCATTCCGGGGCGCTCTGCAGTATTCATGAGCCAGGGAAGTACGGCTGTGTTTGTTGTCAGACTTTGCTGTTTGATTCTAGCTTAAAATTTGAATCCGGCACAGGCTGGCCAAGTTTTACGCAGCCCATAGAATACAATGCGATTAAGTACCACAAGGATACCAGCTTTGGAATGATCCGGGTTGAGGTCCTTTGCAATACTTGTGACGCACATTTAGGTCATGTATTTCCTGACGGTCCCGAGCCTGGTGGTCTCCGTTATTGTGTGAATTCTGAATCACTGATCTTAGAAACCGACATTTCATGAAATCATCCCTGGAGAAAGCCACACTTGGAGGAGGATGCTTCTGGTGCACCGAAGCTATATTTATAGAATTGAAGGGAATAGACCGGGTTGTTCCGGGTTATATTGGAGGAGATGCCCCAGGCAAACCAACGTATAGGGAGGTTTGTTCTGGCCTGACCGGTTATGCTGAAGCTATTGAGGTATATTTTAATCCTGCCGATATCAGCTACAATGACATCCTCACCATCTTCATGACCACTCATGACCCAACTACCTTAAACAGGCAGGGTGCAGATGTAGGGACCCAATACAGATCGGCTATTTTTTATCATTCTGCTGAACAAAAAGAAATAGCTGAAATCGTGATCAAAGAACTGGGGGCTTATTTTGACGATAAGATCGTGACAGAAATAACAGAGGAGTCAACCTTTTATGAAGCCGAAGACTATCATCATGATTACTACAATCAAAATAGGGAGCAAGGATATTGCAATGCGGTGATCAGCCCCAAATTGACAAAGTTCAGAAAAGCGTACGCATCCTTCCTAAAATAAAAATCCCCGGACTAACCGGGGATCTTCTATGATATTGAGGTGTGTTATCCTTTTACAGACGCCACCTTGGCATTGCGTATATTATTTAACATAAGATCCTCAAGCACATTGATCGCTTCTTCAATATATACATCTTTAGCCAGGTTCTCATGCCAACGCTTTCTCTTTTCGCGAAGCACTTCATCTTCCATGAATAGGGCTTCTTCATATTTTAAAGACTGGAACGTCAACTCAGAATCGTATTCTGAGATCGACTTAAAATACTGCGATTGTTCCTTATCCTTTTCTTCTTCGGCTTTATAAGCTGAATAGTTAAGAGAGATCGTAGTTTCTTCTTGTTGTTGTTTCAGCCATTTCGCATTTTGTTCGATCAAATTGATCTGAGGATTTCCTGTCATCCTTTCATTGCTACTTGCAATGGTGGCTTCATAATCTATATAGCCATTCCAGGGTTCATAATCTGCCGGTGGGATCTCATCCCATGCCAATGGGTTTTGCTGATCTTTTTCACCAAGGTCTATATAGCTATACTTGTCCGGAACGATCACATCGCTCTTAACACCTTCTAGTTGAGTAGAACCACCATTAATACGGTAGAACTTTTGTGTCGTTAATTTGATAGCACCGAGGTCTCCAAATTCATTTCCACGAACAATGTTTTCCAAGGGGATCACATTCTGAACAGTCCCTTTCCCAAACGTTTGCTTGCTTCCAATTACAATAGCTCTTTTATAATCCTGCATGGCAGCAGCAAGGATCTCGGAGGCGGATGCAGAAAGCTCATTTACCAAAATGACCAGCGGACCATCCCACTGAATGCGTTCATCTTTATCTTCATAAACTTCCCTGTCACTTCCAGATGACCGAACCTGAACGATGGGGCCTTCTTTAATAAACAAGCCAGCCATCTCAACTACGGTTTTTAAAGATCCTCCACCATTATCACGCAGGTCAAGAACAAGGCCTTCCATGCCTTCCTCTTTTAATCTGTCTACCTCTTTGGCAACATCTGTTGCGGCATTACGCTCTGTATAATCTTCAAAATCCACATAGAATTTTGGAAGATTGATCAGGCCATATTTTTTATCCTCTTTTAATACAGTTGCCGATTTGGCATAGGATTCTTCCAGGACAACTACATCACGGGTAATAGATATTTCTTCAACGGTACCATCGACTCTGCGAACAGTTAGATCGACAACAGTGCCTTTTGGGCCTTTGATCAGCTGAATAGCATCATCCAGGCGCATTCCTACAATATCCACGGCAGATCCACCGTCTTGTGCTACTTTGATGATCTCATCACCAACTTCCAATTTTTGATCACGCCAAACTGGGCCTCCGGAAATGATCTCCACGATCTTTGCTCCTTCAGGCTTCTTTTGCAGCCGGGCACCGATCCCTTCAAACTTACCGGACATACCTATATTGAATCGATCTCTATCTCTTGGTGCGAAGTAGTATGTATGAGGATCAAATTCGTCTACGATGGTATTGATGTACTGTACAAACCAATCCTTGCGTTCCATGTCTCCTACAAAATCAAAAAACTCATTCAGGGTATTCAGGGTAACTTCTCTTGCTTCTAACTCAATATCTGTAGAAGATTTGAGTTCATAGGACGAATCATCCTCCTTCTTCTGGCCATCATTTTTTATCTTCCCATCATAGGTGCCAATGGTAGCATATTTCAATTGTTTCCTCCAACGTTCTTTAAGTTCATTCTTCGTAGTCGCATAGTATTGTTCGTTGTAGTCAATATCGATCGTCTCTTCTTTAGAATAATCAAAAGGTTCCTCTAATACTTCCTTGTAAATCCCCGTTGCTTCATCCATACGAAGCATGAGTCGGTCGTACACCTGACTAAAAAAGCCGATCTCAGTATTTTTTATCTGATCATCGATCTGAAATTTGTATTGTTCAAATTCCATGATATCCTCTTCAAGAAAATATCGTTTCGTAGGATCAATAACATTGATAAAATCTTCAAATACGCTGACAGAAAAATCATCGTCTATATCCTTGGGTTCATAATGACCTCTTTCCAGGACATAGGTGATCAGGTCGAGCAAGAGCTTGTCCTTGTCATCGTTTTCAAAAGATTTATTGGTAAAACTACAAGAGGCTACTGCAATCAGTATTACTAGGAATGCCAGCACTAAATTCTTTTTCATGAATGTGTTATTAAGTTTCATCTTCCCGTAATCTTTCCAGTATTTGGGGGATTGTGACCTAATTAAAGATAGTTAATTCCCCAAGATATTGAAAAAACTATGCCAGAATCGATCCTGGCAGCTAATTTTTTGTTAAACAACAACAAAAAAATATCTTCTTTAAAAACGTATTTTTGTACAATAAAGTATTCCTTATGACAAAACCCCTTATCCTCGTTACGAATGATGATGGAATTACCGCTCCGGGATTACGTGCACTCGTTCGTTTTATGAAGGAAATTGGGGATGTGATCGTAGTTGCACCTGATAGTCCACAGTCCGGAATGGGACATGCTATTACCCTGGACAGCACACTGCATACAGAACGGGTGGTGATCGATAAAACGCATGGGGCCAATGAAGAATACAGCTGCAGTGGAACACCGGCCGATTGTGTAAAATTAGCCCTTCAGGAATTACTCCCCAGAACACCCGATTTATGTGTCAGTGGTATCAACCACGGGTCCAATTCCTCTATTAATGTGATCTATTCAGGCACCATGAGTGCCGCTATTGAAGCCGGTATCGAAGGCATTCCGGCTATTGGATTTTCCCTGTGCGACTATTCATGGGAGGCCAATTTTGAATTGGCATCAAGCTATGTCAAGCAGATCGTAAGCCAGGCGCTCTTGCATAAGATCCCAAAGGGAGTTGTGCTCAATGTCAATATTCCCAAGACGGAAAAAGAAAGTCCGAAAGGGATCCGAATTTGCAGGCAAGCACGTGCAAACTGGAAAGAAAGGTTCGATAAACGTATCAGCCCGATGGGAAAAGATTATTATTGGCTGACCGGAGAATTTGAATTACTGGACAAGGGAAAGGATACAGATGAATGGGCACTTGCAAATGGATATATCAGTGTAGTCCCAACTCAATTCGACCTTACAGCCCATCACGTAATAGACGATCTAAACCAATGGAACATTCATGAACAGGAATAAAGAAATATTGATAGGCCTTGTTGTCGGCTTTATTGCCAATGCCATCGGAACAATTTTATATATATTTTTCTTTGTTGATCTGGCCATTTCGGAGGCATTTAAGGCCGCGGTAGAGCAAGGTTCGTTAGGAAGTATTTTAGCCCTGGGAGCCATATTAAACCTGGTCGCGTTTTTTGGATTTTTAAAGATCAGGCGCGATGACAGAGCCAAAGGCGTCTTGATCGCAACCCTGGTGACAGCACTGTTGATCCTTTTCTTCAAAGTATTCTGATGAAGTATTACATTATTTCCGGGGAAGCCTCAGGCGACCTGCACGGGTCTAATCTGATCCGTGCCTTGAAATCCATGGATCCGGATGCGCAGTTCCGCGGTTGGGGTGGAGATCAAATGGAAGAAGCCGGGACCACTCTGGTCAGGCATATTAAAGAAACCGCTTTTATGGGGTTTTTGGAGGTCCTGCTTAATGTGCGAACGATCGCCGGGAATATACGTCAGTGTAAGGAAGATATTGAAGCCTATCAGCCCGATGCCCTGATATTTATTGATTATTCAGGCTTTAACCTAAGAATAGCACAATGGGCAAAGCCCAAAGGATTTAATACGCATTATTACATTTCACCTCAGCTCTGGGCCTCGAGGGCCAATCGGATCGAAAAGATCAAAAAATATATTGATCATATGTATGTGATCCTCCCCTTCGAACAGGCATTTTATGCTTCGCACGGTTTTGAAGTGAATTATGTGGGACACCCATTACTAGATGCCATCCAGCGCATGAAGCCTGTCTCAAAAGAGCAATTTCTTTCTTCCCATGATCTATTGCCTGATAGACAGATCATTGCCTTATTGCCCGGGAGTCGCAAACAAGAGATCCAAAAAGTTTTGCCGGTGATGTTGTCAGTTGCTTCATCCTTTCCCGAATATCAATTTGTAATTGCAGGTGCCCCGAATATTGATGCTGAATTTTATCGATCCTTTATTTCGACAACCCCTGTTACGATCATTCATAATGATACCTATTCTCTCTTGAGCCAGGCCTATGCAGCCTTGGTAACCAGTGGTACTGCAACATTGGAAACCGCTCTTTTTAAAGTGCCGCAGGTAGTGTGTTATAAGGGAAGCTGGTTTTCCTACCAGATCGCCAGGCGCTTGATCACCCTGGATTATATCTCCCTGGTAAACCTGATCATGGATAAAGAAGTGGTCAAAGAGCTCATCCAAAAAGATCTTACACGCCAAAATATCGAGGCAGAATTAAAGAAAATTTTATCCGGACCTGAAAGGGAATTGCAAAAAACGGCCTATAATTTGCTGGAGCAAAGACTAGGATCAAGCGGTGCCAGCGAACGGGCTGCCGGGTTGATCATTGAAAATTCTTAATTTTATGCTCATCAGTCGGATAGGCCAATATAAATTCGCTTACTATGTCGGAGGAGTTCTTTTGATCACTCAACTCAGTAGTTGTGGTGTAGTCAAGAAGAAAACCACTTACGGCAAAAACCCTTCTATTACGGTGGAAGCAGGCGAAGATCCAACAGCCGAATCCCGGGACATACTAACAAACGGAGAGGCACTAGAGGAAGATGGATCAAGCGCCGAGTACCTAGAATTAGGTAAAGCCGAAGAGATCATTGAAACAGCTTTGGAATATTCCGGTGTCCGCTATAAATACGGCGGCATCACAAAACGAGGCATGGATTGTTCCGGCCTGCTGTATGTATCCTTCACTACCCATGACATTGCCATTCCGCGAGTTTCCCATCAGATCTTTGACCAGGCAGATCCTATAAAAATGAAAGAAGTTACCAAGGGAGATCTGTTATTTTTTAAAACCAACAGGCGTGGTAAACGCATCAATCATGTTGGTCTGGTAGTAGATATTCAAGATGATGAGATAAAATTTATTCATTCCACTTCTTCCCGTGGAGTTATCGTTTCTTCCCTCAAAGAGGGGTACTGGAATAGCGCCTTTGTCAAGGCAGCCCGTATCCTCTAGGTAGTGCTTCTAAAATACATTCCGATCCGTTTAACCGCGGTGCTGATCCTGGGTATTTTACTCGGGAAGTACGTTGATATTCCTATTAACATCTCCTTATTCGTAATCACTTTTGGATTGACTTTTTTATGGGTGACTTACAAGCAAAGGGATGGCCAAACTGCCTATTCCTTCGAGATAATAAGCCTGCTGTTGGTATTAGCACTTGGCGTCCTGATCATCTGTCTTCATAAACCCAAAAACCAGCCATGGCATTATCTGAATCTCCAGGAGGAAGTGTCAGAAACGTATGCAATCAAGGTTGTGTCCATTTTACGCCCGGGAACATTTAATAATCGATACCTGGCTGCATTAATACCTGCTACAGAAAACAAAATGAGAGGCAAATTACTTCTTCATTCGCCGGACTCTATTCAACTGAATATCGATGAAGAATTACTCCTTTGGAAACCCTGGAAACCTATCGACCCTCCTCTCAACCCCGGGCAATTCAATTATGCCAGATACATGGCCGATCAAGGTGTATTTGCCCGCATTGACCTCAAGCCCACAAATTTTGTAAGGCTTCCCAAGCCGGCGAAAACATGGAGGGGAAGGATAGGAAGGGCACGGGCGCATCTCAGCAGGAAAATTAATGAGATGCCCTTAGAAGCAGATACTAAAGACATTATGCGAGCCATGTTACTCGGTCAGCGAAATACCTTAGATGCTACTTTATATGAAGAATATAAGGATGCCGGTGCCGTTCACCTTTTAGCCATTTCAGGCTTGCACGTGGGGATACTGGTGCTAATGCTGCAATTCATACTTGTCCCGCTGCGTCGCTTTTCACGTGGTGAGCACAAACAATTTGTAAGTATCGTATTATTTCTATGGGCCTACGCTGCTTTGGCAGGATTTACACCCAGTGTGGTAAGGGCAGTAACCATGTTCAGTTTTGTTACCTATGCCCTGGTCATAAAAAGGTCGGGCAACTCTTATAACATCATTGCCCTTTCGCTGTTTTTTATCCTTCTTGTTTTAGATCCTAATTTTTTGTTCCAGGCAGGATTCCAGATGAGCTATGCGGCTGTTCTGGCTATTCTCTGGTTATATCCAAAGTTGATCAGCCTTTGGCATCCCAAATCAAAAATCCTGGGTTATTTCTGGCAGCTGCTGGCCGTAAGCATAAGTGCCCAGGTTGGCGTTTTGCCCATCAGCCTTTATTACTTTCATCAATTTCCAGGATTGTTCTTTATCTCCAATCTACTGATAGTGCCCATGCTTGGTCTTGTCTTGGGCTTGGGCTTTCTGCTACTTGTCCTTAGTTTGATACAAACTACTCCTGTCTTCCTTTTTAAGTTTTATGATCAGTTGCTCATCGCGATGAATACAATAGTGCAATGGGTCGCCCAACAGGAAAACTTCATTTTAAGGGATATCCCATTTGATGGTGTTCAGGTCTTTTTAAGTTATAGCATTCTTATTTTGCTGATTGCTGCCATCGAGTATCGAAAAACCAAATTTGTCTGGATCACGGGCTGTAGCATTCTCCTCTTTCAAGTCTGGGCATTCAGGCAAAAGCTGCATGTGCAAAACAGGTCGGAACTCATACTCTACCATCAGGTAGCCCAGACGCTGTTAGTTGAAGAATATGCAGAGCAGGCACACGTATTTATCAGAAAAAAAGGGGATGCTTACAGTGCCTCTATATTGCAAAACGCCGCTGTCCACAATAGGATCAAAGAGATGGAGGTCAAGCCTTTGGAAAATTCCTATGTTTGGAAAGGAAAGCACATTCTACTGGTAGATAAAACAGGGATCCATTACACATTTCCAAACGAAATTGATTTTCTGATCCTGACGGATAACCCAAAGGTTAATCTGGATAGGGTACTAACATTACATCCTCATGCCAGGATCATTGCAGATGGCAGTAATTATACATTTCTGATCGATACCTGGCGTGCGAGTTGCTCAAAAGCAAAACGCCCTTTTCACTATACTGGCGAAAAAGGCGCTTATTATTTTGAAAAAAATATTCTTTAATGAACGTTCCCCATCAATCTTTTCATCAGAGGTGATGTAACCAGGACAATAACTCCGGCCCCAAGCGCGTACTTGGCGATCAGCATAAACCCATCCGTATACACGTCCAAGGTTTCCAATCCGCCTACATTTACATCCGTACTTTCAATAGACAATTGCTTCCCAATAAATCCAACCACCTGGAAGGCAAAAGCTGAGGATAAGAACCAAACCCCCATCATAAAAGCGACGATACGTTTTGGTGACAGATCCGTGATCTTAGACAGACCTACGGGCGACATAAAGAGTTCTCCTACTGAAAGCAAGAAATACATTAATAGTAAGTATGCAAAGGGAACCATACCATCGGCATCAGCGCTTCCTTTACTAATAGCGAGGATATAAAAGCTGATTCCTGCAAATACCAATCCGAGTCCAAATTTATACGGCGTGCGCGGATTGAGTCCTTTTTTAGACAGGTAGGTAAATAGTATGGAGATCGGTATAGACAAAATGATGATAAATACCGGATTAATCGAATTCGTTTGAGCTGCATCAACAAGGAATAGATCCACGTTCCGATCTGCAAATAAGGTGATCACACTACCTGAAAGTTCATGGAACCCCCAAAATATCGTCATGAAGAAAGTGATCAATACTGCCATAAACAACTTCTTGCGTTCATCTAGGGTGGCCTTGAACATAATATAGGCCAGGTAGCCTAAAATGGTAATTCCAATCAGATAGAATATGACATTCACAATATTCAGGTCCGCAAAGAAACTTCCTTCCGAACCCAAAGGATGGTAGGAAGATAGAAGTATGGCAACTATCGGAGCAGCGATAAAAGCCAAGACAGGCACCAATACTTTTTGTTTCACTCCAACAACCTTCCTATCCAATACGGTATCATTCGGTGCCATTCCTTTGTTGCCAAAGACATTTTTCTTGATCCCACTCCAAAAGAAGAGCAATCCTATAATCATCCCAATACCTGCCAGTCCGAATCCGTAATGCCAGCCATATTCACGTCCCAGCCATCCACAGAGGAGGGGTGAAACAAAGGCACCGATATTGATCCCCATATAAAAGATCACAAAACCCGAATCCTTTCTTGGATCTCCATCTTTGTACAGCGATCCTACGAAAGTGGATATATTGGGTTTGAAAAATCCATTCCCAACAACGATCAAGGCAAGGGCCAGATAGAAAGTAACATCATGCTCTATGGCCAGGGTAAAATGTCCCAACGCCATAAGGATACCACCCAGGAATATTGAACGCCGCATTCCCAGGATCGTATCGGAAATACGACCACCAATTACGGTAGAAGCATAGACCAGGGAGCCATAAGCTGAATATACCGCAGCTGCAGCATAATCCCGCTGCATAAGGGCTTCAAAGACGACATTGACCATGTATAACGTGAGCAAGGCACGCATACCGTAGAAACTGAATCGTTCCCATAATTCGGCAAAAAAGAGATAGAAGAGGCCTTTAGGGTGTCCCCAAATTTGTTGCTCTTCCGTTGTCGTGACATTAGATTCCATATTGAGTCAGATTAGTTGGTGTTATTATCCTTTAATTGGTTTTTCTTTTGGCATTTGAACTTCGGGCTCAACCTTAAAGCTTTCATCCACAAAATGTGTCATCTTGGTAAATAAATGAAGCCTTGCTTGCCCGCCTCGTATGCTGTGTGCTTTATCCGGGTAGATGGCCCAGTCGAATTCCTTATTGGCCTGTATCAATGCTTCTACCATTCGGGTTGTATTCTGTACATGAACATTATCATCTCCGGAGCCATGAACCAGCAAGTAGTTCCCTTTTAAAAGTTCGGGGTAGTTCAACGGTGAGTTATCATCGTAACCGGAGGCATTTTCCTGTGGTGTTTGCATATAACGCTCCGTATATATGGTATCGTAGAAGCGCCAGCTTGTGACAGGTGCTACAGCAATGGCCATTTCAAATACCTCATTCCCTTTTAAGATACAATTCGTAGACATAAAACCGCCATAGCTCCATCCCCAAATACCCGTCCGATCTTCGTCGATATAGGGGAGCTTACTTAATTCTTCAGCAGCTGCGATCTGGTCTTCAACTTCATACTTTCCCAGTTCCTTCTGAGTTACCTTTTTAAAATCCCTTCCCTTAAGGCCCGTTCCCCTGCCATCTACACAAGCGATCACATATCCCTTAGAGGCCAGCAATTGATGCCAATAGTCATTAGTCCCTAACCAACGGTCGGCCACTTGTTGTGAGCCAGGCCCGCTGTATTGGAACATGAATAATGGGTATTGTTTATTGGGATCAAAGTTCGCCGGTTTGATCATATACATGTTTAATTCGTTCCCGTTTACATCAATAGTTGAGAATTCTTTTGGAACTAATTCATAGCCCGTCAATTTTTGCCGAAGCCCTGCATTGTTCTCTATGGTTCGAACGATCTTGCCTTTTTTGGCTTCATGCAGTTGGTAGGAAGGAGGTGATGTGGCACTAGAATGTGTGTTGATGAAATAAGCAAAGGAGGAACTAAAGGAAGCACTACTCGTGCCCTGCTCATCTGTAAGTCTTGTTTTTCGTTTGCCATCGACAGAAATGCTATATACATCCCTTTGTGTGGAATGTCTTTCTGAAGATTGATAAAAGATTCGTTTGGCCTCAGGATCATAACCGTAGTAACCGGTTACTTCCCAGGGACCTTTGGTTAATTGTTTCTTCTCCTTCCCATCTTTGGAATAGATGTATATATGGTTATTTCCACTGGCTTCGCTGGTCCAGATAAAGTCATCATTAGGCAGAAAAGTGAGGTCATTTGTGATATCAATATAGGCATCCTCCCTTTCTTCCATGATCAAATCGACATCGCCATTAGCGGCATCGACTCCATAAAACTGCAGCTGGTTTTGATACCGGTTTAACAACTGGACAGTCAGCCTGTCTTTATCATTCATCCATTTTATTCGCGGAATGTAATAGGCATCACCCAGATCGATATCCGATCTCTGTTCTGATCTCAGATCGTAGATATGCAGAGAAACTTTTGCATTGGCCTCTCCGGCCTTAGGGTATTTAAATACTTGTTGGTCCGGGTAGAGTCCGGTGCCATACATATCCATTGAAAATTCAGGTACTTCCTGTTCATCAAATCGCAAAAAGGCAAGGCGTGTCCCATCTGAATTCCAGTCAAAGGCCCTTACAAATGCAAATTCCTCTTCATATACCCAATCGGTGATCCCGTTAATAATTGCATTGATCTTTCCATCACTCGTGAGCT
Source organism: uncultured Eudoraea sp. (assembly GCA_947258555.1). Lineage (GTDB taxonomy): Bacteria > Bacteroidota > Bacteroidia > Flavobacteriales > Flavobacteriaceae > HDS-28. The sequence goes on from CAMYJF010000008.1 coordinate 14,664, forward strand.
GTTTTGTGCGTACGCTTTCTAAGTCCTTTACATAGATATTATTTTCCCATACATAGGCGATCTTAGATCCATCAGGCGATAAAAAAGGTTCCTGTATTTTCTCATTCGCAACGTTCATGATCCCACGGGATTCCAGAGATACCACATAATACACCCCTTTTCGGGAGCGCCTGTATATCTTATCTACTTCGGTTGCCAAAAGCACTTTAGATTCATCATCGCTAAAGGAATATGAAGTGAAATATGGAACATTGGGCATTTCCGAAGACACCAATGTTTCGATCAATTCTGAAGTCTTGTAATCGTACATTTCTATACTACTGGTTTTGGTCTCATCATTCGTCTTTAGTACGGTATAGTGGAGTCCGTCGTTCATGGATCGAAGGACTTGCATACTCTTTGGACTAAAACTTCCATCCCAGATCTCTTCCAGAGTGATCTGTTTTTGCTGTGCGTTTATGGTAAGGGTGATACAAATCAAGAAGATGACTTGCAAGGGGCGGATAAAGATATGTTTCGTCATAGTGGTATAAAAACCTCCAAGTTTACTAATATTTTCGCTAAAATGGCGTATTCCGCTTGATTTTAACCGAATTCAAATACCATAAATCAACCTCTTTTGACAAAAGTGAAATACAGGGCGAATCCGTATCTTTAGCCCCATTAACAATGGGCGAATGACAGCACGAATCGACGGATTTTCAAAACTCTCCAAGGTAGACAAAATTGATTGGATCGTCTCCAATTTCACCCATGATCCTGAGGGCTTCAAGAAGCTTCTCGAGCAATATTGGAATGATGATACGGAATTGCAGCGTATCCATGACGAATTTGCCGAGAACACTATCTCCAATTTTTATCTCCCCCTGGGCATTGCGCCTAACTTCCTGATCAACGGTATAATATATGCCATACCCATGGCCGTAGAGGAAAGTTCCGTGGTGGCCGCAGCAAGCAAAGCAGCTAAGTACTGGGGAGACAGAGGCGGGTTCAAAGCCGAGGTGTTGCGTACTGAAAAAGTGGGGCAGGTCCATTTTACATTTAGCGGGGATGCTTCCTGGTTAGAAGATGCCTTCCTTGACCTAAAGCCAAAATTGATACAGGATCTGAAACCCATCATGCGCAATATGGAAGCACGCGGCGGAGGGTTGTTGGAACTTGAATTGCGAAATAAGACCGACTTGCTGGAAGATTACTTTCAATTGCACGCCACATTCGAGACAAAAGATGCCATGGGGGCTAATTTTATCAATAGTTGCCTGGAGCAAATAGCTGCGACCTGGGAAGAAGAAATAGTTGCACGTAAATACCCGGGTGAAGCACATCCTCATACGGAGATCGTCATGAGTATATTAAGCAATTACGTGCCGGATTGTCTAGTTCGGGCCGAAGTGAGCTGCCCAGTAAGCGAATTGGATGAAGATGCTCTGGACGCCGATCTGTTCGCCAGGAAAATGATACAGGCAGTTAACATTGCCCAGGTAGAACCTTTTAGGGCAGTAACTCATAACAAGGGCATCATGAACGGGGTAGACGCCGTGGTCCTGGCCACAGGAAATGATTTCCGCGCTATTGAAGCTGGCGTTCATGCCTATGCGGCAAGAGAAGGCAGTTATAAAGGATTGACCGAAGCCTGGATTGAAGAAGGACAATTTACCTTACGTGTGGATCTTCCACTAGCCCTGGGTACTGTAGGCGGGCTTACCCGTTTGCATCCCTTAGTGCGTTTTTCTATGGAAGTGCTGGGTCAACCCTCAGCTAAAGAATTAATGGAACTGGTTGCTGTCGCCGGACTGGCACAGAATTTTGCAGCCCTCCGTTCCCTGGTCACAACGGGAATCCAACAAGGACATATGAAGATGCACTTGCTTAATATTCTCAATCAGCTTGGGGCATCCTCCTCAGAAAAAGAAAAAGTTGTAGCCCATTTCAAAACTGCAACTGTGAGTTTTAGTGCTGCTCAGGAAGTGTTGGAACAAATCAGGCAATCCTAAATGAAGCGCTTCTACAGTCATGGAAAATTATTACTGACAGGCGAATATGCCATACTGGATGGTGCACCAGGACTAGCCCTTCCAACAAAATTAGGCCAGTCATTGACCGTTGAAAAAAGAGATGGCAATGAACTTCATTGGAAAAGCCTTGACGAGGAGGATAAGACATGGTTTGAAGCGGTATTTACCCTGGATCCCCAAAATAAAATTCAATTCTCATCCCTTAATCCACCCAGTAAAAGCTCAGAAGAAACGGCTGGAGTTCTGGCATTGATCCTTGAAAAGGCCATTGCCTTAAACCCATCCTTCGCAGAAGTTATCTCAGAGGTGATGATCACGACCAAACTGGAGTTTAAGAGGGCTTGGGGCTTGGGATCATCTTCTACACTAATCAGCAATATCGCCCAATGGGCTGAGGTAGATCCATTTTCACTCCTGTTCCAAACCATGGGAGGAAGCGGTTATGATATTGCATGTGCACAGGCCGAAGGGCCCATTTTATATCAGTTGGAAAATGAGGAACCCATAATTGAGCATGTAAGGTTTGAGCCTACATTTACCAGGGAAATCTACTTTGTCTATTTAAATAAAAAGCGACGAAGTGCAGATGCCATTGATCAATATCGCAAGGTAAAGGGCATATCGACCGAACTAATAGATAGCATTAGTTCCCTGACAAGAAAGATCTTAGAATGCAAGGATCGCCAACTATTTGAAGCCTTGCTGTTGGAACACGAACGGCTGCTTAGCCAGTCACTTAAAATACCGACGGTACAAGAAGCCTTGTTCCCGGAATATCCCGGGACGATAAAAAGCCTGGGGGCATGGGGTGGCGATTTTGTGCTAGTTACTGCCGAATCAGATCCCAGGGAATACTTCAAAAAAAAGGGGTTTACCGTAGTAATCCCCTATTCTGATCTAATCCTTTAATTTCTTTAATAGAAAACCGAGCGGTTGTCTTCGATCTCAGCTTTCTCTTTCAAGGCGTTATAGACAGCCGTATTAACCCGGGTAGAATTTGAAGTACCCAGGGTATTTGCATAGGTGGCATAATTTTCCAGGTCCGGGGCTACTTCCTTTTTCGTAACCTCGATCATGAAGATCCCCGTTTCTCCTTTAATGAGTCCGGATGTTCCTCCCTGATCCAACCCAAATGCAGATCCTACAACCAGGGGTTCTCTACCCGCTCCGGCTATAGTTGGTGCTTTCACCGTCAAAGCCGTTGCCGTAGAGATTACGGTATTATTAGCCGATGCAAGATCTTCTAAGGATTTGCCTGCATTCGCCATCATGATCTGTTCGGCTTTCTTATCCTTACGTATCTGTGGTAATACGGTCGCAGAGGCATCCTCCACCGCCATAACACCTTCTCTATATTTAGCAGTTAATTGAACAACGGCATAGCCATTGTTAATATTAAATCTTCTAATATCCCCTACTTCTGTATCATCGTTGAAAGCCCACTGGACAATATTCCTTTGAGTAGATAAGCCAGGAAGATTTTCATCCATAGCTTTGATCTGGTTTACAGGACGAATAATATATTCACTTTCTCTAGCCACATCGGTAAATGCTTTATCGCCATCTATTGTGGCCATTTCAAACTTGGTAGCATCAGTAAACAATGTGTTGATCGTTTGCTCAGAAGGCTCTATCTCCCTGCTAAGGGTAGCGATCTTTACCAAGTCTTGCTTCTCCATTACCTTCACAATGTGATATCCGAATTCTGTTTCCACTATACCAACATAGCCAACCCGATTTCCAAAAGCAAAGTCATTGAACTTTGGTGTCATGATCCCTTCCTGGAAAAATCCCAGATCCCCACCTTGAGGGGCGGAAGGTCCGTCTGAATTGTTTCGGGCAAGTTCCGCAAAATCTGTATCCGATTTAAGTGCTTCAGCCAGCACTTCGTTAGCCTTAGCCTCAGCATCTTCTTTGGAGCGTGTTATAGAAGGGTCTACCCTTTCAGCCCCGGCATAAGCCAGTAAAATATGACTGGCTTTTACAGACCCATTCGATTTTTTGTCGATCATCTTCGAAACCTTAAATGCATTGGCATATTTATAAGGTCCGAATAGTTCACCGATGTTCAGTGCCATCAAAGAATCGGCAAATTGGGTCGGCAACTCAGATTTAGCTTTAAATATGGTATCGAATTTTGTATCAGAATTTCGGGCCAAAAAGGTTTCTACATCTGTTGTATTCCTAAAACCTGGAATAGTATCTGTCGTGTCACTTTCTTCAAGATACTCTACCGTATCTCCTAGCAATTTTTTAATCGATTCCTGAATTGCCGCTTCGTCTTCAACCGAAGGCTTTTCTTCGAAATAAACGAATTGAATATCACGGGCTTCCTCTTGTTTATACTCTTCTTTACGATCATTGATATATGCAGCGATCTCATCTTTGGTCACTACGATCGTACTATCTGCAATGGAAGTATATGGTACACGCACATAACGCAGATCTACCTTGTCATTCGCAAGTTTATATTCCCACTCCCCTTCTTTTAAGGTAGCCCCTACGCCTGCTTTGATGTAGTTTAAATACGTCTGTTCTTTGGCACTTTGAACAATAGATGCTTCATCCTGTAACCAATCGTCGTATTGCGTAGGTGCATTTGCGCGCATTTCTGCAATGAAGTCCCGAAATCTGTTCTCATCAAAAAGTCCGTTTTCATCCTGAAACTGAGGATTTTGAGAAAGGCCTGGGCTATTTTTGATCACATCAATGATCTGGTTTCCTTCTATTGAGATCCCCAGCCTATTGATCTGTTGTCCCAGGATCGTATTCCGTTCCATCTGGCTCCAAATGCTATTTACCAATTGCATGGAAGAAGTGCCACGGGATAACCTTGATGCACGTTCTATACGTTTACGAAATTCATCAATAGATACCTCTTCTCCATTGATCTCTGCGACAGAGGAACCTGTTTTAGCACCTCCCGCATCATTCCCGGTAAAAATACCGGAGACCACGAAAGCAAAAAGGGCCATACCAATGATCAGGATCAGTACTGTTGTACGTTTTCGAATGTTCTCTAAAATTGCCATGCGCTGCGTATTTTATTGAGTTCGCGAAATTAAGGTTTTCTGTTGGCTATTTAAAATTTGAAGGGCGAAAAGACTAGTCCTGATCCAGTACTTCCAGAATTACCAGGTCAATCTTGGTATTAGAGACCTCATGGATCCGAAAAAGGAAACCTTTAATGCGGATCTCCGCATTCTGCTCAGGTATCTCCCCGGTTTCATGTACGATCAGACCCCCAAGGGTTTCATATTCTTCCCCTTCAGGGAGATTCAATTTGTATTGTTCGTTGAGATAGTCGACTTCCAAGCGGGCAGAAAATCTATAGATATCCGTATCGATCTGTTTTTCTTCAAGGTCCGTGGAATCGTGTTCATCTTCAATTTCACCAAATAGTTCTTCAATGATATCTTCTACCGTCATAATTCCTGAAGTCCCGCCATATTCATCCAGCACTACGGCAATACTTTTCCGTTTTTTGGTCAGTATATTCAAAATTTCATGGATAAACATGGATTCCGGAACCATTTCAGCAGGTAGTAGTATACTTTTAATACTCTTAGGCTTTTTGAACAGTTCATAAGAATGAACATATCCAATGATATTATCAATGTTTTCCTTGTAGACCAGTATCTTGGAAAGTCCGGTCTCTGTAAAAAGAGCAGCAAGTGTTTTGGGCGACTCGTGGAATTCTACGGCTACGATCTCTGTCCTGGGGATCATAACCTCCCGCGCTTTAACTTCGGTAAATTCCAGGGCGTTCTGAAAGATCTGAATCTCAGAATCAATATCTTCTTCTTCCTCAATAGATTCCATTTGTTCTGTGATATAATCCCCCAATTCCAATTTGCTAAAGGTTAACTGCACTTGATCTCCATCCGTCCTGAAAAATGTTTTTAAGATGAGGTCTGATACTTTGATGACAAATTCTGAGATCAATGAAAAAAGCAGATAAAAAATATAGGCCGGAAGGGCGAGGACTTTAAGAAGCGTATTCGCATAGATCTGGAAGATCACCTTGGGAAGGAATTCGGCTGTAAGTAAGATGATAATTGTTGAAATTATCGTCTGCGTCAAGAGGCTGAAATCTGTTAGCATAAGCTCCAAAAAGCTACTTGAAGCTGGCAGGAACCCCTGGAACCATTGCATGAGCAGATCGCCCATGAACAATCCATAAACGACCAGGGCAACATTATTACCTATAAGCATGGTCGCTATAAATTTGGATGGCTTTCTGGTAAGTCGGTTCAGGATACCGGCCAGCAATCCTTCCTGTTTCTTTTCTATTTCGATATGGATCTTATTCGCAGATACGTAGGCGATCTCCATCCCAGAAAAAAAAGCCGAGAGGAACAGGCAAATAAGGATAATGATAATAGAAGTTTCCACTATGTTGGATCTTGATCTCTTTTATGTTGTTCAAAACGTTTACGATATCGCCTTCTGAAAATGAACATACCGATAGAAACAATGGCAAAAAAAATAAAGATATAAGTGTCTTCACGATTCCCTTGCCAAAGGGTAATGATCTTGTAAATAGAAATAATAGCAACAAACAGGTACAAGTATTCTGTATACCTTAAAATTTTGATCATGATTCGTCTTCTTTAAGTGTCATCAGCCCATAGGTTTTATGTGCTGTAAGGAAGTTAAAACTCCGGTTAAAGTCCATACCTTCTCCATCCATAACCGTACCTTCCTCCGGATTGGTAAATTTAAATTTTTGCTGGGTAAAAATCCAGTCTTGCTTTCTGTCCCAATACAGCTGAGGTGCTTCCAGCTTCTTCCCATCATAAGTGATAAGGGTCACATTGCCTTGCAAATCAAGTAAGTTGGTATTGGAATAGATGATACCGTAATCAGCGGTCAGAATACTTTGATTCCCTTCTTCATCAAAGAAAGTAACTTCCAGGCCTTCGGGAAAGGTCCTGTACTGAAATTGGAGGTTATCAAAATCTTCGCTGATCGGGCTATTTAAAATGGCAACGACACGGGAGGCATCTTCATCCTCTGTAGGAGGCATCTTCATCCTCTGTACTCATTTCCTCATTCGTTTCTGTATATGTGAGCACAAAGTTTTGTGCTACCCCTTGAGGATAGATCACGGTGTCTGCTTCCTCTCCAATACGTTCATAGGTGTCCTTACAAGACAAAAAAAGCATTGCCACAGATAATCCTGTGGCAATGCTGTATATGGTAAATCCGCTTAGGGATCTCATGTAAATTATAGCTTGGGTACTCTCACACTTCCGCCTACCCAACATTTAAAGGTAATCGTTTGTCCTGCCAAACCGGAGTTAAAGATATCCGTTTTGGATGGCGCCTTAGCGCTATAGCTGGCAGCAGAGCGACTCGCTCTTCCGCTTAGTGAAGGATCTACCCTTCCAGCTTTTCTGGCCATATCAGCTGCTTTCCAATAGATAGCTCGCTTTTCAAAAGGCGTGGTACCACAATCATTAGCACTTGTTGCATACAGATTAGCAATCAGCAAGTATGCCTTCCCGTTAGACGGATTTGCGTCTACAGCTTTAAGTGCATAGCTTCTTCCTTGCGACTTGCTTTTCTTGCGTACCGTAGTGGCGATCTTATAGAGGATATTAGATTTTCTATAGGAATCAGTTTCCAGGTCAACGGCTTTGTTGAAGTCTGCAATCGCCCCATTCGTGTCCCCTGCTTTCTGCTTCAAGGTACCTCCATAAAGGTAAGCATCAGCTGATGGTTCAAGAGCCAATTGTGCTTCAAATAGTTGTCTGAACAACGGATCATCCGTACAATCTTTACTAAACATTCTTCCAACAGCCCGCTTTACCCAGCTGATATCATTTCTCTTGGCATCAAAACTCTTCTGATACAGTGGGATAAGGTTTCCGCAATCTGCAAGTGCTCCCAATTTAGCATCAATACTTTCATTGATCTTTCCATACGATTCAGAATTCGTATTAGCCACTTTTAACTGCCTTTTCTCTTTGGAAGTAAGACTACCGGCTTCTTCTTTTGGAAGTAGCTTTGTGATCAAAGCAGTTAATTTTTTGTTCTCTTCTTCAATTTTCTCAGTAACATCATCATAGGCATCAAATACAGCTGACAAGTCTTTTGAACCAGCGTTGTACAGATCTACCAGGCTAGAGAAATACAAGTAGAGTGCTTTTGGATTCTTGAAATTAGCACGGTCTTCTATAAATGCCTTTTCCAACAAATTGAATAATTCGGCATCAGAGGCCATTTTGTTGTCATATTTCAACAATGCCTTGTCTATGGCTACACCCGCCTTTGGAAACTTGGCCGGGAAATATTTCAAGGACGCATCATGCAGCGTGATAAGATCCTGAATATAGCCGTCCTTTTCAGCTCCTGCGGAATTCTTAATTTTGTGCATTAAGATCTTTTCCCCATAAGAGAAATTTGCCTTATTTATCGCCGGACAGTTTTCATAAACCATTTTCCAGGGGGAAAAGGCCGCATCATAATTTTTTACTTTGGCATGTTCCGCATATATGGATAAGTTGGTCATACATTCGGGGTTTTGAGCCTGTGCATAAGAAACGCTTGTGGCTCCAAAGATCGCCAACAACATGAAGTAAAATTTCGTTTTCATAGTTCCTTCTATTTTAAGTGGTTAATGTACTAAATTTTTTCTTTAATTTATCTTTCTTTTTTGGAACCATCTGTCGTTCAATGACAAGCCTATAATCACTTTAAAGTAGTTTTCTTGTACAAGGTTGGCCGACGTTGTCCCTGTTTTCCCGTATTCTAGCCCCAGGTTGGCATTGGAGAAGGAGCTCCCCAACGGTAAACCAAAACCAAAAGTTATGCCAAAATCATCAATCTCCTGATTATTCACTAACATACCGGTTTTTGCGAAGCGCACCCCTGCACGGTATGTAATGCGTTTTAAGTAGCCCGAAAAGCTGCTGTAATCGGGTACAAAAAACCCGCCAAACCGGATAGTACTGGCATCCTGGTAGCCCAGGTTCTCAGTGGCTATAAACTCATTGCTAAAGGAACTTAGTTGTTGAAAACTGTACTCCCCTCCGAGAAACCATTTTTTGTCCTCTCCAAATCCGAGTCCGACCGTGGTAATCGTAGGCACTTTAACATCCGTTCGTAGCAGCCCCTGCGCCTCAAGGTCTACATCTATAGTTTCTATTTCACGTCCGCTGATCTGAGCAAAAGACCCGATACGCTGGCTATTCTCAGCACCTAAATTTGCCTGGGTATCAACCGTAAGAGAAGTAAACAAGCTGTGTTTAGGTGTTATTTTGGGCGTATAGGTAAGGCCATAATTAAAATCATAACCTTTCACCCTTTGAGTTCGTCTATCCAGGGTGCCAAATTGCACGTTTTCAACGCTTTGGATCCGCTGATTTTCAAGATTACCAAAATTGTAGTTAACTGTTGCGCCCAGGTAGACATTTTTAATAGGGTTAACACCCAGGGTAAAATGCACCTGGTTTAAACCACCTTCACCTGTGAATATATTGGTAACGGTATTTCCATTAGTATTTATGCTTTCCGAGCGTAAGCTATAGCCAACTGATGAAAAGGGCATGATCCCAAGACCCACTCCCATTTTGGGACTTATCGGGAAGCCAAGCGCTAGATATTCCAGGGCACTTACACTTGCATTTTGAGATTCTGTGACATTCTCTAATTTCACTTGTTTCAGGCCAACACCGACAGCATAGGTAGTTAGTTTTAATTTTCCATAAGCCGCGGGATTATTGAAATTAAGGTGTACACTATCTGTATACATACTCATTCTGCCCATCAATTGATTTTCAATGGTTCCGCCAGCGCGCATTTCACCTATACCAAAGTAGGAATAGGGCGAGAGGGTACTGTTTTGTCCATATACCTGCAAAGCCATCATCGCCAAGGCGGCAACCAAAAATTTCCTGATCATTTAATGCTTGTTGAGTTCCAGTAGATAATTTAAGCCCTCCAGGAGAAAATTAGAATGGGCAAATATGGTATTTTTTAGTCGTTTAGACAAGAATTGGCCATCTCCTCCTGTGAGTATTACGGTCACTTTTCTATATTCTGATCGATAGCTTTCTATCATTCCGTCTACTTCACTGATCACGCCGTTTATGATCCCGCTGTGGATACTAGTATCCGTGGAGTTTCCAACCAATTCAGCTGTATCGGTTTTCTCCAGATCCGGAAGGTTTGCGGTAAAGGTGTTCAAGGCTTTATAGCGCATGGCTATTCCCGGGGAAATTGAGGAAATCGTAGGTAATACAGGATCCTGCATCAATGATCAGGACATTGGTATTGGGATAGGCCTCTGTTGCTGCGGCCACCAGCGCTATCCTGTCTAAACCCAGCGTATCCGGGGTGCCGTATTTGTTCTTGAAGGGAAACCGACTTGCAGAATGCAAAATATGTGCTTCAGAGTTTTTTTTGAGAATATCGATGATCTCATTAGCCACCGGAGTTACTGCTGCCAGGATACTATGACTGATCTTAGGGTAGGCGCGAATGACTTTTTGAACCTCCGGTTTCAGGTCTTCCTGTTGCATGGATTTATGGTGCAAGATCTGCGAGCCATTGTAGACTGCCATCTTTACCCACGAATTTCCCACATCGATGATCAGGTTCATTCCACAAAGATGAACATTTGAAAAAAAACAGCTTAGGAATTAACTTTTTATTTGCAGTTCGTGAAATTGGATTTATCTTTGTCCACCTTTGCTACGCCTACGGCGCAGCTACGGCGGACGCGCCCCCAACCTCTGAGCCAATTTATTCAAGTTCACGGTTGCGTCAAAAGAGAAATAAACATACTGGTACCTTAGCTCATCCTGACGGCCTTAGGCATCAGGATTGACAAATTAAAGTCTAGCTAATATGTTGGACTTGGTACGTATAAGAATATACTTTGACAAATTGGTACCTTAGCTCAGTTGGTAGAGCAACGGACTGAAAATCCGTGTGTCCCTGGTTCGATTCCTGGAGGTACCACGAAACGAAGTGTAGTGGGAGCTACAGTAAAAAGCGCATCAAATAGATGCGCTTTTTTTATGCCATCAGGCATAGAATCGAAGCCTGTGCTGAAGGACCACCAGGTCCCTTCAGTAATGCCTGGAGGTACCACATCAAGCACAAAACCCGCTCGAGAGAGTGGGTTTGGTGTTTTTGAGGGGTATAGAAAGCTTGCTTTCTTTAGCCCAGAGAAAACACCAAACGAGCTGCCGAAGGTAGCAGGTTTTGTACCTGCCTCCCCCGACAGCTATCAGGAGAAGTTAATCCTGGACTTAAATTCATACCATATTGCCTAAACTTATCTCGAAACCTGTAGGGACAAAATACTATCTTGTATTGCATATAACGAGTTGGCCTTCATTATGACAAACCATCTAACCAATGATTAAATTCTTTCGAAAAATTAGATACGACCTTATGGAAAAAAATAAAACAGGAAAATATTTGAAATATTCCGTTGGTGAAATTTTACTTCTTGTTATCGGAATTTTAATTGCCCTTCAAATTAACAATTGGAATGACAATAGACTGTTGGTTGAGCTTCAAAAAGACTTCATTCTAAACATTAAAGAAGACTTAAAGATGGACAGGGAAAATCTCCAAAATATCATCTCGATACAAAAAGAAAAATATGATTACACTCAAAGACTTCTGAATGAGATGCCAAATATAAATCAAGAAAACAAAAAGCAATTAGATTCATTAATGAATTCAATCCTATATGAAAATCCGACTTTTTTTCCAGTTATTGGTTCTTATCAATCAGCCTTATCAAGTGGAAAATTTGCTCGATTTAAAGGAAATACCGTCACATCAGATATAGCAAGTTTATATGAGAATTATTATTCTCGTTTGGTCTATGTTGGTGAAGCTTTGGATGATCGTTTTTTTAAGATGGGTGAAAAATATAAATTTGAAAGAAGAACAAAACAGTTTAGGGAAATGAATGAAATTGAAAATTCAGAATTTCAGGATAATATTCATTGGCTGAGCAGCATTATCGATTTTTATTTAAAACGTAGTAATGAAACACTTACAAAAATTAATGAGGTTTTAGTTCTTCAATTACCGTAAAGCAACTTATTATTCAACATATAACGAAAGGCTAACAATGTATATAAATCATTAAAACGGTTTATATACAAAACCGTTAGCCCATTTAAAATTCCCTATACGGAACATCCAGATATTTATTAGCAGCTTCTTCATCAAATCTGGAAGTTTCACTATTCCAGTGAAGCGTCTGATTAGGGAAATATCCAGCAATAACGCCCAGCAGTATTGTCTCCGTTAACCTGGCTGCATAAGAGAACGGAGCAGTACATTTTCCATGACCTAAGCAAGCATCTACAAACTGGTGATAATGTGCTTTGCTCTCTTCTTCGTAATTTCTGACGGGAGCACCTTTTGGTCTTATCGATTCCTCTATTATCGAATAATCCAATTCCTGATATTTCCCTTCAATGATGAGTCGGGGTAATTCCATAAAATGAGGAAGAAATAGTCTTCCTTTTTCTCCAACAAACATTGCCCCTTGATCATGTAATGTTTCTTTGGGATCTGGTAATTCAAGATCTTTTTGAGCAGCAGGGGCTCCTATACCATCATACCATATCCACTGCATTTTCTCTGTAGTATATTTCGTCCCGGGAAACTCATAGGTGACAACATTGTGTTCCGGAAAACCATAACCATTGGGTTCTCTACATTCATTTTTTATAGTGTAAGGAATATCAAGCGCCAAAGCATTGTAAGGGGTATCAAAAATATGGACGCCCATATCCCCCAAAGTACCACAGCCATAATCAACCAGTTTTCTCCAGTTTACAGGATGATAGAATCCTTCTTTGTAGTCCCTATCTTTAGCAGTTCCGAGCCATAGATTCCAATCCAGATATTCAGGAACGGGATCCTTTCCTTCCGGTACCGGACCATCATAACCCCACACTTTTGGAGACCAAGCAATGACCTTACTCACTTTGCCTATGACACCAGCTTGTATCAATTGTGTCGCTAATTTGTAATCATGAAAGGAATGCACCTGAATACCCATTTGTGTAACCAGATTTTTCTCTTTTGCCTTTTTATCCATTGCCCTTGCCTCTGATACATAATGTGTGAGAGGTTTTTGACAATAAACGGCTTTGTCCTTTTCCATCGCCAGCATAGATGCAGGAGCATGTGTATGATCCGGTGTAGAAACAACTACAGCATCGATAGAAGTATCAAGTTCGCTAAGCATTATTCTATAATCGGTGTATGTTTTAGCCTTGGGAAAAAGTGCCGAGGCAGCTTTTAAAGCCCTGGAATCAACGTCACATAAAGCTGTCACTTCCACAGCACTATGAGAAGCTATCGCCTTTAGATCTTCCATGCCCATCCCGCCGACACCTATATGTGCTGTTCTTAGCTTTTGTGTTTTAAAAGATGTCAATAATGCTGATGGGCTTAACACTACAGCGGAGGCCAATAAGCCTGAAGTCTTTTTTATAAAATCTCTTCGATTTGACATCGGTTATAATTTTCTGATCTTAATATTTTTAAACCAAACAGGACTATCATGATCCTGTAATCCTATGAATCCTTTCTTAAACTTTCCATAATCAGGAAAGTCTTTCCATTTGCCATTTGCTTTTCTCTGATTCCATTCATCTGACCAAGGGATAAAGCTTAATACCTTTTTTCCATTTAAGAAATGGCTTACCAATTCCTCAGTAAATACAATCCGCGAAGTATTCCATTCTCCGCCTGGATTTAATATTTTCTCATCCACCTGTACAGGATACATGGAATAGTCGGCACCTGTCTTTTGCCAATCTTCAAGTTTTGCATTATTCAATCTTTCCCATCCCTCATCATCCAGTAATTGATATTCCGGACTCACCTCCCAAGGTCCATCATAACCTTCTTGCAAATGATAAAATATACCACTATTGCCTCCTTCTCCTACTTTCCATTCCAGTGATAATTCGAAGTTGTCAAACTCCTCCTTTGAATAAATAATGTCATTTCCACCTGTCCATTCTTCTTCGAGTTTTAATGCCGTATCAAAGGTCAACATGCCGTCTTTTACAATCCATTTTGGGGGCATCTCCTTAGAATTGTATGCTCTCCATCCATCCATATTTTTGCCATTGAATAGATCTATCCACTCATCATCTGACGTAGCTGTCTTCATGGATTGGTCAGCATCATTAATAGCTCTAACTACGATATCTTTCCATCTTACTTTAATACCACCTCCGTCATGTATTTGTAATGCGATGGCACCTTTTCCCATGCCAATTTTAGCATCCGCCATTGATATCATTTCTGTACCATTAACCCAGGTTGTAACTTTGTCTCCTACGACTAGGATTCTCATTTCATTCCATTCGCCCATTTTCAATGCTTTATCCTTTTCGGGACTAGGTTTGATCAGCCATCCTCTGCCATAAGATTCGTAAACCCCACCTGTATGGTTTTCCGGAGGAGCTACTTCTACTTGCCATCCGGTAATTTTGGTTCCCTCCAGTGTAGACCGAAAGAATACACCACTATTGCCATTTGCATCTTGTTTAAACTTCAGATTCAATTCGAAGTCGTCATACAATTTTTCCGTAGATAGGTAGCCATATTCTTTCTTGGGTCCGCTTTCGCAAACGAGTTCTCCATTTTCTACGTACCATTTCTCTTCGCCATGATTGATCCAGCCTTCGAGATTTTCCCCATTGAATATGTCTACGAATCCAGATTTCTCTTGCGATACCTGGGATGTAGATTTCGTGTTGCAAGACATTTGAGTAACTAAGAGAAGACCCAAGGCAAGCGATATTCTGGTAAGTGAGAGATGAATTTCCAAAGTATATTAATTTAAAAGTAAGTGCATGATGGAAGTAAATTAGTAAAATTTTGGAGATTGAAATTATCAATAACTAAAAAGTATATGACAACGAATTGATTAACGCCAGTAGCTTACAACGCTTATAAGCCAATCGCCAGCCAAGGCTTGCGTTAAATCCCTGTCTTAGTTTCTATTAAATCGCCATAGTTTGGAATGCGCCTCCAGGGGCCAGCCATAGCCGTGGCCGTTTTAAACCATAATGACTAGTAATCAAAATTTTAGTTATGATTCCATTCATCACCAATAGCCAAAAGCTATGGGTTTCCTAAATGACAAACCTGCATGCCCCGACAGCATTGCGCTATCGGGCAGGCGGCAGGCAGGTTCCAATAAATCCCTAATATTGTATTCTGAGTGATTGAAACTTGAATAATATCACGTATGTAAATGGATCGGCCAATTTGGGTTCATCCTAATTGTTCAACAAACAGGATCAAAAGGGTCTTGATATTCATCCCTTTAAAAAAGATGGTTAAATGAAAAATTCAGGAATTGCATTTACTCTGATCGCAATCACATTATTATCATGTAAATCTGGAGGAGTAGACCAAAAGGGAGTAGCAGACCATAAGGAAATTGCACCTAAAAACGTAATCCTCTTAATTAGTGATGGTACAGGACTGACGCAGATCAGTTCTGCCTTCTTCTTTAAAGAGACCTTACCGCAATACTCACGATTCAAGCATATTGGCTTGATCAATACCCCATCTTCAAGGCAAAATGTAACCGATTCCGGTGCGGCCGCGACGGCTTTTGCTTGCGGGGTAAAAACCTATAACGGGGCTATTGGCGTTGCCGATGATTCTACTGATGTAAAAAATCTGGTAGAAATAGCTTCTTTACAAAATATAAAAACCGGTGTGATTGCTACCTCCTCAATTACCCATGCCACTCCGGCCAGTTTTTATGCACACACTGTCAGTCGTGCTTTAGATGAGGACATAGCTATGCAATTGGTGCACTCGGAAATAGATTTCTTTGCAGGAGGCGGATTGCAGTTCTTTAACAAACGGAAAGACGAACAAAATCTACTGATCGAATTAGAGGAAAAACAATTCACAATTGATACGCTAAGATTGAAAGCTTATTCGAACATCCGATCCAACAGTAAAGCAGCATTTCTTCTTGCGAATAACGCTATGGCTCCCGCATCTGAAGGTCGGGGTAATTTTCTTTTGAAAGCCACAGAATTATCCCTTAAATTTTTAAGTAAAGACCAATCCAACTTTTTCGTTATGATCGAAGGTTCCCAAATAGATTGGGCTGGCCATTCAAACAATTCGGAGTACTTAGTTACTGAACTGAATGATTTTGATGATGCCATTGGAATTGCGTTGGATTACGCAGAAAAAGATGGTAATACCCTGGTTATTGTGACATCTGACCATGAAACCGGCGGATTTACCTTAGCTGCAAAAACAAAGAAATCTGAGGATGGCAGTGAATATAGTGACTACAGTGAAATTGGCATGACTTTCTCTACTACAGGACATACGGCTACATTGATACCTGTATTTGCTTATGGACCTGGTGCAGAAGAGTTTAATGGAATATATGAGAATACGGAGATCTTCGACAAGATTTTAAAGGTCACCAATTGGACAAGGGGAAACTAACCCATTGAGTTTCCAGGAATTACTTTTTATAGGCTTTTAATTTATTGATAGCAATGCTATTTTACTATTGAGTTCCTACTTCTGCTTCGTAAATGTAAAATACACCATAGAAGGATCTAATGTAATTCCATTACCACACCCTTTCCACTTTGGCTGGCCCCCGAAGTCTGTAGGATACCCGTTCTTCTGAACTGTTTTCCACTATCATCAGGTTATACTTTTCCCTTGGAAAGATCTGCTCCGTCATCACATATTGGCCTCCATTGATAAATACTTCAATAGACGACCAATCCAGCAGGATGCGTAATTCAAATTGCTCCGGCAGATCGGGCACGGGCATCGTGTGCATTTTCTTTCCAAATTCTTCCTGGAATTCTGTAATACCAGATTTAGTCCGATCCAGATGGAAGGTCTTGGAAGCTGTGTCTAATTCCAGGATTAGTTCGTCACCTAGCGGGTTATTGAAAACGATCCTGGTATGGGTATTTCTTAATTCCAACAGGATATCCGATTGATTGAGGTGATCACTGGCCAGGGAAACACTTGCACCAGCTTCCAGGTTGATATTTTTAGGCTCCGATTCGATTTCTGAGTCAAAGACCGGCAATGGGTAATTCGTAACTACATATTCTTCTTCAATTTTTTCCAACTGCAGTTTTCTAGGTACGGTCATTGCACTCCGCCATACTTTTGTTGGGGTATCGCGGGCATAGGCCCAGTTGCTCATCCAACCAATAAAGATCCTGTCTCCATTGGGCACATTGTTATAGGTTACACCGGCATAATTATCTGTTCCCCAATCCAGCCATCTGGCATCCTCCTGGTCTGTGGTAAAGGCTGTACCATCCCAGTCGCCAATAAAATATTGGGTGCCGCTACCCCCATTAGGCGCACCGGGATTTATACTTATGATCAATATCCATTTTTCTTCTCCTGTGGATGAGTCTTTTAAGGGAAACAAGTCAGGGCATTCCCATACGCCGCCGTGGGCACCTTTGTCTTTGCCAAATTCACTGATCAAAGCCCATTCTTTTAGATCTGCAGATCGATAAAATTTTGCATGATCCCCTGCCACTAATGCCATGATCCAGCTGTCACTAATATCATCCCAAAACACCTTGGGATCTCTGAAATCCCGGATGCCTTCATTCCCGATAACCGGATTGCCCTCATACTTGGTCCAGCTTTCTCCATTATCCAGGCTATATGCGATTCCCTGCGTCTGAAAAGTATCTTCACCCCCTTGTTCCCCCTCCATATCGTGATATGTATAGATGGCAACCAAGGGCGGATCAGTCTCCGATCCAAAACCCGATGTATTCTTGTGGTCTATGACAGCACTTCCTGAAAAGATCAAACCATGTTCATCAGGATACAACGCAATAGGTTTGTGTTCCCAGTGTCTCATATCTTTACTTACGGCATGGCCCCAATGCATTGGCCCCCAAACGATGTCATCCGGATAATACTGATAGAATAAATGATACATCCCCTGGTGGTATACAAGTCCATTAGGGTCATTCATCCATTTTTCAGGCGGACTAAAATGAAACTGAGGCCTGTACGCCTCTGAATAATAATCGTCTGCTGTGGTGTTATTATTTTTGTCAGCGGGTTCTTCCTCCCAGGCACGTTTACATGAGCTGAAAACCAAGAAAAGAATAAGTAAAAAGGATAAAGCTGATCGCATTTTCTTAGATTTAGATCTTAAAAATAGGTGAATATATTGATCAATATGAAATCCTTAAAACGTGTAAACTCGATCGGCCTCCTATTTCCTGTTTGGTTTGGGATGCTGGCAGCCTGTGGGCAAGCCAGTATTGAAACTACATTAGAGCGACTCAATCGTGAAAGCGTACCCTATATTTCGGTAGAAGAACTCAGTTCATCACAAGGGCTGGTCTTACTAGATACAAGATCTCTGGACGAATATCAGGTTAGCCATTTGCAGGGCGCTGCCTGGGTGGGCTATAAAAAATTTGACATAGACAAGGTTCAGGAAGCCTATCCAGATAAGAATACACCAATAGTTGTGTATTGTTCTGTGGGTGTTCGCTCAGAAAACATCGGTGAGAAATTGTTGAAAGCAGGCTATACAGATGTAAAAAATCTATACGGCGGTATTTTTAGATGGAAGAACAAAGATTTTTTGGTTTATACACCTGAAGGGAAGGCAACCGAAAAAGTACATGCCTACGGCCGCAGATGGGGAAGATTGCTCAACAATGCAGAAAAGATCTACTAACTCAAACTCACTTTTTTCTTGACAGCTTCCAAAAACCTACTTCTCATATTAACCCGGAATCCGGAATTGGGAAAATGTAAAACTCGATTGGCCGCCACTATTGGCGACCAGGCAGCCCTGGAAGTTTATAAGATCCTGTTAGATCATACCGTACATATAACCCAAGAATTGCCATGCGATAAACATGTGTATTATTCAGAAAGGATCATCCGCGAGGATATCTGGGATAATGAGCTTTATGTTAAAAAACTGCAGCGCGGGGCAGATCTTGGACAGCGAATGCAAGACGCTTTTCAAAGCGGATTTAATGAAGGATATACAAAAGTTGTGGTCATAGGTAGCGATATGTTCGACCTTGATCATCAAGATATTATGAGTGCTTTTGCCAAACTAGACGACAATGATGCTGTGCTAGGCCCGGCCAAGGATGGAGGCTATTATTTACTGGGTATGAAGCAGCTATTCCCTTCAGTATTTCAATCAAAAAACTGGGGCACAGATACCGTATTTGAAGATACCATGAAGGATTTGCAAGACATGAAAGTCGGCCTCCTGGATGAAAGGAATGATGTGGATCGCTACGAGGATATTCTTGGCATCCCGGTCTTCAAAGCATTTTTAATAGATTTGCGCCCATGACCCAGGAACAAATAAACGATTCTGTCGAATTTCTAAGGGAAAAAGGATTTGAGCAACCTGAGATCGGCATCATACTAGGCACCGGACTCGGTAAACTGGTAGATGAAATTGAAGATGCCATTGAAGCGCATTACCACAATATCCCCTTCTTCCCCCTGGCAACGGTGGAATTCCACACTGGAAAATTGATCTATGGTGCCCTGAGTGGAAAGAAAGTAGTTGTTATGCAGGGCAGATTTCATCTGTATGAAGGCTATGCCCTCCAGGACATTACATACTCTGTTAGGGTCATGAGAGAGCTGGGTATCCAAAAATTATTTATTTCTAATGCCGCCGGAGCAGTGAACCTCAATTTTAAAAAAGGGGATCTGATGCTCATTGAAGACCATCTAAATTTACAGGGAAGTTCTCCTTTAGCCTTTAAAAATGTATCTGATTTTGGCGATAGATTTGTTGATATGGCCGCCCCGTATGATGAGTCGATGTCCTCAAAACTGGAACAGATCGCTGTTGAAAAAGGGATCACACTACACAAAGGAGTCTATGCCGCAGTTGTGGGTCCACAGCTGGAGACTCGTGCAGAATACCGGATGCTAAAAATTATCGGTGCCGATGCTGTGGGAATGAGTACGGTGCCGGAAGTAATTGTTGCCAATCATTTACGACTACCTGTTATAGCAGTCTCTGTGTTAACAGATGAATGCGACCCGGATAACCTGGCAGCCGTTGATATCAAGGAGATCCTGGCAATCGCCGATAAGGCAGAACCAAAAATGATTACACTTTTTAAAGCACTAATACAAGATCTATGAGCTATTTAGATGCGACTACTGAACTGTATAAAGAAGCAGCCATCACTCCGGATGTCGGACTCTGTTGTACGACGAACCCGATCTGGCAGTTTCCCGGACTGTCCATCCCAAAGATCATGCAGGAGATGAATTACGGATGCGGGAGCACCGTGTCTGCCCAGGATCTGATAAATGATCCTAAGATCCTGTACGTAGGCGTGGGAGGCGGAATGGAATTATTACAGTTTTCCTATTTCTCCAGGCAACCCGGTGGCGTGACCGGTGTTGATGTTGTTGACGAAATGCTCGATGCCTGCCGGGCGAATTTCAAGATCGCAGAAATTGAAAATGATTGGTTCAAAAGCGAATATGTTTCCCTGGTTAAAGGGGATGCTTTTAACCTTCCAGTGGCCGATGAGAGTATGGATATAGCTGCTCAGAATTGCTTGTTCAATATTTTTAAGGAAGAAGATCTGCGGAAAGCTATTGCTGAGATGTACCGGATCCTCAAACCCCATGGCCGCCTCGTAATGAGCGATCCGATATGCGAACAGCCCATGAGTCAGGAGTTAAGAAATGATGACAGGTTAAGAGCCCTGTGTTTGAGCGGAAGTATTCCGCTAAAGCAATATGTCAAAATGCTGACCGATGCCGGATTTGGCACTATTGAGATCCGGGCAAAGAAATCGTATCGGGTACTTACACCGAATCATTATCCGACCGATGAGCTGATCTATATTGAATCTATAGAAATAGCAGCCATCAAAGATCCCATGCCTGAAGATGGCCCTTGCGTCTTTACCGGAAAAACAGCGATATACTATGGAGATGAGGAATATTTTGATGACCAAAAAGGGCATGTTCTCCTTCAGAATCAACCTCAGGCGATCTGTGATAAAACAGCTGCCATGCTGGCTCAGGCCAGTGATCAGATCCATGTGAGTGAAAGCACATGGCACTACAACGGAGGCGGCTGCTGTTAATTTTCTACGCTCATGCGTAAGTAAAAGGCTTTCTTTCCTACCAAGGATATAGATAAAATTGCATCATGATATTAGCTGCGTTTCTGGAAGGACTGATCTGGTCATTGCTATTTATTGCTAATAGCCCTGCCAAAACTGAAATGCTACCATCCGGGGAACTTCAACCCAAACCCAACCATTTATTGTGGGAACAAGTACTCATAAAATACGTGGATGACAGCGGTAATGTAAATTACAAAGAGCTAACATCAGAACCCGGGCCACTGTTGGGGTATTTAGATCATATGTCTGAAAATCCCCCGGCCCCAAGCTGGACCCGGTCAGATAGCCTAGCGTATTACATCAATCTTTACAATGCCGCCACGGTAAAGTTGATCATCGATAATTATCCGGTGAAAAGTATTAAAGACATAAAAAACCCCTGGCTAAAAAAACGGGTGCTGATCGGCGATGAAAAAGTCTCCCTGGCACATATTGAGAATAAAGTCTTGCGTAAAATGGATGAGCCAAGGATACACTTTGCCATTAATTGTGCGTCTTTCTCTTGTCCGAAACTGATCAATATGGCTTTTAAGGCAGATGAAATTGAAGAACAATTAGCGTCGGTTACCAAAGATTTTATCGCAGATACAACACGGAATAGGGTTTCTTCAAACAAACTGGAATTGTCAAAAATCTTCCAATGGTATAAGGGCGATTTCAAATCAAGAGGAGGATTGCGTATTTTTATAAATGAAAATTCCCCTGTTGATATTGAAAAAGATGCAGAGATCATTTTTCTCAAATACGATTGGTCGTTAAATGAAGCCCGCTAAAACTCCCCATATCAGCATAATAATACCGGTGCTTAATGAAGCCGGCAACCTCCATTCGCTCAAAGCCCAGCTAAAAGCGCAAGCCTTTTCCTATAGTTCTTTAGAAATATTACTTGTCGATGGCGGAAGCACAGATGATACCCGTTCTATTGCTTCTGCATTGGATTTCAAAGTTGTTTCCTCCCATAAAGGAAGAGCGAAGCAGATGAATCGAGGCGCGGCACTGGCCTCAGCTGATATCCTGTATTTTTTACATGCGGATACCCTTCCTCCCAAAAATTTTGACATTTCAATTCGAGATTCAGTGGCAAATGGCAACAAAGCGGGTTGCTTCCGGATGCGTTTTGATTCCGAAAGTCCATTTCTAAAATTCTTTTCCTGGTTTAGCCGATTGAATCACAGGTTGTGCCGTGGAGGTGATCAGTCGCTCTTTATCTCCAAAGACCTATTTTATAAATTAGGCGGCTTTGATGAAAACTATACAGTGTATGAGGATAGCGAATTCATAAACCGTATCTATAAACAGAGTGCGTTTAGAATTATCCCGGAATCAGTAGTAACTTCAGCACGGAAATATGAGGACAGAGGTGAGCTAACCTTGCAGTACCACTTTGGCGTCATCCACTTAAAGAATTACTTAGGTGCCGGACCTGAGCAGTTATATGAGTATTACAAGAAGAATATTGAGTCTTACTGATTGTTCTTATAGTAGGTTCTTATAACCTCCTGTGCCGGTTTATTCTGAGGTGTGAATCGGTTATCATCGGATCCTCCTGCCGCATCGTGATGGGTAAACCATTTCCACAGAAAGCCGCCAGCGAACCAGGGTTCCGACCAGAATTTTTCAAATAATGCCTTTTTTGCATTCACCTGGGCATCCATATTGGCCTGCTCCTCATTACGATCTACCAACCATGGTTTTTTAGCCGTATAATCCATACTCCTGTAGCCAAATTCCGTGAATATCACAGGTTTGTCATAGGTAGCAGAAAGTTCAGATAATTCCTCTTTCCACCGGTCCCAGCCTTCCGACAATTGGTCTACACTGGGTGTTTTTTCTTCGGATAAGGGAAAATAGGCGTCTACCCCAATATAATCCAGGCTAGACCAAAACGGTGTTCGTGTATATTCATCCCAGTTAGCTGCATAGGTCAGTTTCCCTGGGTAGATATTTTTGATGTCTACAATTAACTTCTCCCAATACAGCGGACGCTGACTAATAAATTCTTCTAATTCCGTTCCAATACAAAACATCTCCACGCGCATATCTTTTGCGAGCTTGGCAAAAGTCAGAATAAACTCTTTATAAGATCTTTCCAGGATCTGCCACTCACTTTCTGTCTTCATTGCGAGATCCCCGGTAAACTCCCCTCGCCAGATCCAGATCTGAGGTTTGAGCATTACTTTTATCTTATTCCGGTGTAAGACACGGATATACTGTTCCGCACCTTCAATTGTTTCTCCAAACCACT
The DNA here is from genome assembly GCA_947258555.1 of uncultured Eudoraea sp. Classification (GTDB taxonomy): domain Bacteria; phylum Bacteroidota; class Bacteroidia; order Flavobacteriales; family Flavobacteriaceae; genus HDS-28. The sequence continues at coordinate 38,114 of CAMYJF010000008.1, forward strand.
GCCTGTCTGTATTAAAAATGATATCAGGGGAGCTCAAATCCCTGATAAAGCCAAAGGGCATAACGGCAGCATATCCTGCATTTATATCTAATACAGGGTTCACATGTTTCTGCATGGCCTTATCCCGTGAAGCAACAAAGCTCACACCGTTGATCTTCCCGGCATACTGGCTCGCGCAGGAGACCTGAAGGAAAATAATTACAAGTAGGGTGAATCTCTTCATACTGGCAAAGATAGCAAGTGCTACATTTCTATAAAAAACGTAAAAAATCAACTTATCTTTTAGTTTTTATCTTTAAAGGTGACAAAATGAGGAATAAGCCCAATACATGGAGACCATATTAATTATAGGAAACGGGATTTCAGGGATCACCGCTGCAAGGCATATCCGCAAACTTTCCGACAAACGCATCATTGTAATTTCTGGTGAAACAGATCATTTTTTCTCAAGAACAGCTTTGATGTATGTATATATGGGCCATATGCAATACGAACATATTAAGCCCTATGAAGATTGGTTTTGGGGAAAAAATCGGATTGAGTTATTGCGTGCTTTTGTGACTAAAGTGAATCCCGAAACAAAGGAAATCACCCTGGATAATATCCGTAACTTAAAATATGATAAGCTTGTTATAGCCACTGGTTCGAAACCAAATAAGTTTGGCTGGCCCGGACAGGACCTTCATGGCGTCCAGGGTTTGTATTCCAAACAAGATCTGGACCTCCTGGAAGTGAATGCGCCAAACAAGGATGTATGCAGACGTGCCGTGATCGTTGGAGGCGGATTAATAGGTATAGAATTGGCAGAAATGCTCCGGAGTCGGGATATTCCTGTTACCTTCCTCGTACGTGAAAATTCGTTCTGGGATGGAGTTCTACCGGATGGCGAATCGGCTATGATCAATGAACACATACGCGAGCATCATATAGACCTTAAATTAAAAACCAATTTAGTCGAGATCCTCGATGACGGACACGGAAAAGTAAAAGCCGTAACCACAGACCAGGGACAGACCATACCCTGTGATATAGTGGGACTGACCCCAGGTGTTACCCCAAATATCGATTTCCTAAAAGACTCAGGGATCGAACTGGGCCGGGGCGTAAAAGTCAATCGTTTTCTGGAGACCAATAAAGCCGATATATATGCCATTGGGGATTGTGCTGAACAGCATGAACCCATAGGCAACCGAAGGCCCATTGAAGCGGTATGGTATACAGGCAGAATGATGGGAGAAGCACTGGCTCAGACCCTATGTAATAACCGCTCAGAATACAAGCCGGGGCATTGGTTCAATTCAGCTAAATTCCTGGACATAGAATACCAAACCTATGGCTGGGTATTTAGTACCCATGGCATGAAAGACTACGAAGCTCAGTTTCATTGGAGACATCCCCGTGAAAAAATATGCATTACAGTCTCCTACGATAAAAATGATGGGAAATTCCTGGGCATAAACACGTTTGGGATCCGCTTGCGCCATGAAGTTTTTGATCGATGGCTCACAGCAGAAACTCATGTTCATGATGTTATGAAACACTTGGCCGATGCCAATTTTGATCCTGAATTCTATGCGCATTATGAAGCCGATATTATGGCAGCATATAACGATCACGCGGGCATAGCATTGAAAGCGCAGAAAGCCAACACAAATTCCATTTTTCAACACCAATCCTAGATAATGAGCAGAAGCACATACGATAGAAATATGTCCTTAACCGGACAACCTCCACAGAACTTATCTGCCGGACAAAAACTGTCTACGTTAGTTGGCTTGGCTGGCCTGATGATACTGCTCCTAGCAGTCTTTAATGTAAATTTTCCAGGCAAAGGTTGGTGGTTAACACTCTCTCTGGGTCTGATCTTTGGAGCGACGTACTGGTTCAGTAAAACATCTTACGGAAATAAACACAAAGGGATCAAGAATGACGGTGTTTGGTTCAAGTCACTATCCAGTCGCGGCTTTTGGGCCTGGATTGCGGGAATTTCACTTACCGGTTTCTACGTAGTCCTCTATTTCTATCCGGAATATCTGGGACTGGTTCAAGGCGGACAGAGCAAAGGGCTTATATCTTTATTTGACCCGCTTTCAAGGATGCTAAGTGGCAATCCTGCCAGTCAATGGTTTGTTTATGGAACACTTTATACGGTGGCCATTCTTGCGTTTGGAGTGAAATTTATCTGGAAATACAGACATAACCGTTATGAGGTCATCCGTACATTTTCGGTCATGTTCTTTCAAACGGCCTTTGCTTTTATAATTCCCGAGATAATGGCCCGCTTGAATGGCAATTTGCCTTACTATGACCTCAAAAATATTTGGCCCTTAAACTATTACAATTTTGAACGCTATCGTATAAACGCATTTATAGATGCCGGCGACATTGGCATGGCTATGTTGATCTTCGGTGTACTGTCTATCTTCGTTATTACACCTATCCTAACTTATAAATACGGTAAAAGATGGTATTGTTCCTGGGTGTGTGGCTGTGGCGGTTTGGCCGAAACTGCCGGGGATCCGTTCAGGCATCTTAGCGATAAGCGATTATCGGCCTGGAAGGTAGAACGATGGGTAGTTCACAGTGTGGTAGTTTTTGTGACACTGATGACTACAGCAGTTATCTATTCCTATCTCGGCAATGATACTTCTAAATACTGGCTTACCAAAGGAATGTTTTTAGGAGGTGTTACCGCACTGATCACCCTGGTCTTTTTATGGGCAATGATCTTTAAAAGAGCCCAGCTCCAAAAAGATGCCCAATACGGGGCCATTGGTTATTTCGTAGTCATTATCGCCTTGATCGCTATGCATTATTTCAGCGGTGACGGGAACATATTCCTGTTTAAATCTGAATCCTTGCGGAAGTCTTACGGATTCCTTATCGGCAGCATCTTTTCAGGTGTGATCGGTACCGGATTCTACCCTATTTTCGGAAACCGGGTATGGTGCAGGTTCGGATGTCCGATGGCGGCGATCCTGGGCTTTCAACAGCGACTCTTCTCCCGCTTCAGGATCACGACCAATGGAGGTCAATGCATTTCCTGCGGGAATTGCTCCACCTATTGCGAGATGGGTATTGATGTCAGGGCCTATGCTCAAAAAGGAGAGAACATCGTCCGTTCCAGTTGTGTGGGTTGTGGAATCTGTTCTGCCGTATGTCCCAGAGGTGTACTTAAGTTAGAAAATGGGCCACTAAAAGGGCGGATCAAGCCTAATGAAGTTCTTTTAGGTAACGATGTAGACCTGATGGAGCTGGTAAACGAATCTCAGTAGTATTCCTATTTCAACAAATTCGGCCTACAGCCACTACTTAGATAATTTTCAACTTGCCGGATATTAATCTAGTATTTTTACGACTTCCTATGTGGATACTATGGCGCGGATCAAAGTAATCATACCGGCATTTAACGAGGAAAACTCGATAGGATTGGTAATAAAAGAGATCCCCTCTTTTGTTGAGGAAATTATTGTTGTGAACAATAATTCCAGCGATAAGACGGAGGAAAAAGCCAGGGAGGCAGGTGCCACTGTACTCTTAGAAGAGCGAATGGGTTATGGATATGCCTGTAAAAAAGGAGTGCAGTACGTCGGGAAACAATCCAATCCACCCGATATTGTCGTATTTATCGACGGAGACTATTCTGATTACCCGGAAGAACTTCCAAAAGTGGTGGATCCAATCCTGAATAATGGCATGGACATGGTGATCGGAGCGAGGGTTAAAAACCTTCGGGAAGCCGGTTCAATGACCCCTCAGCAAGTGTTTGGGAACTGGTTAGCTACCTCATTAATGCGCTTACTCTTTAGGTCTTCTTTTACAGATCTAGGACCTTTTAGGGCAATCAGATACCCTGCCCTTAAAAGCCTTGAGATGGAGGATAACACTTATGGGTGGACAGTTGAAATGCAGTTAAAAGCACTAAAACAAGAGCTTGCAGTTTGCCAAGTACCAGTACGTTACAAAAAAAGAATAGGGGTCTCAAAAGTGTCAGGAACGGTAAAAGGTACTATATTTGCAGGCGTAAAAATCTTGGGTTGGATATTCAAATACAGTTTTAAATAATATGGGATTAGCCTTAGCCTACTTTATTATTGCTATTTATACGATAGCCCTACTTCTTATCTTCTTCTACAGCCTTGCGCAGTTGAATTTATTGATCAACTACCTCAGTTATAAACAGCGTAATGAGGAAGCACCCAAATTCAATCTATTAGATCCAAGGGAAATTCCACACGTTACCATCCAACTTCCCATCTATAATGAGAAGTATGTAATGGAGCGTTTACTCGATAATATTTCGCAACTGGAGTATCCTAAAAGCAAACTGGAGATCCAGGTTCTCGATGATTCTACTGACGACTCAGTACAGGAAACAGAAGAACGCATTAAAGTGCTTCAGGAAACAGGATTGGATATTCAGCATATCAGAAGGGAAAACCGGGAAGGTTATAAAGCTGGTGCCCTCAAAGAAGGACTGATAACTGCCAAAGGTGATTTCATCGCCATATTTGATGCAGATTTCCTTCCGGATAATGACTGGCTTAAGAAGACTGTTATCTATTTCAAAGATGAAGAGATCGGCGTGGTACAAACCCGCTGGGGACATATCAACCGAGATTACTCCACACTGACTAAGATCCAGGCCTTTGCCCTGGATGCGCATTTTACTTTGGAACAAGTGGGCCGAAATTCAAAAGGCCACTTTATTAACTTTAATGGGACAGCTGGTATCTGGCGGAAAGAATGCATCCTGGATGCCGGAAACTGGGAAGGCGATACTTTGACAGAAGACCTTGATCTAAGTTATAGAGCACAGTTAAAGAATTGGAAGTTCAAATACCTGGAGGATGTAGAAACACCTGCAGAACTTCCGGTTGTGATCAGCGCAGCGCGCTCACAACAATTCCGATGGAACAAAGGAGGGGCTGAAAATTTCAGGAAAACTGTGTTGAGTGTGATCGCATCCAAAAATATTTCCTTTAAAACGAAATTTCACGGAGTAATGCATTTGCTCAACAGTTCTATGTTCCTCTGCGTTTTTGTCGTGGCTGTATTGAGCATTCCGATGCTTTACATTAAAAATATTTACGGGCATTTAGGGTGGATATTTGAAGTCACCAGTTTCTTTATTATCAGTACCGTTATTCTCTTTATTTGTTATTGGTTTACCTACAGGAGTATACAGGGGAAAACCTTTGATGATTTTGTGGACTATATCAAGCTCTTTTTTACCTTTTTCTCAGTTGCCCTCGGATTCTCCTTGCATAATACCGTGGCAGTCCTGGAAGGTCATATGGGGAAACGCTCAGAATTTGTACGTACGCCTAAATTCAATATCAACAATCTTACAGACAGTTGGAAGGGTAACAGGTACCTGGCAAAAAAGCTTTCGCCAAACACCATACTTGAATTTGCCCTGATGGTGTATTTTCTCTTTGGTATGTATTCTGCCATTCCATTGAACGACTTTGGTCTGTTCCCATTTCACGTGATGCTTTTCTGTGGTTTCGGCTTCGTCTTTTATAAGTCGGCCTTCGCCAAAGCATAACGAACATCACCACATTTTTCGATCCATTATCCCTAATCAGGGACCCCTTGGTTTTGCGACCTATTAAAATTTTAGTTTCTTGTATTTCCTAGCAGAGAGGTAATCTTGACCAACAACGTAACCACATATTGGAAATTACACAAGATCCCGATCCTCCTCGGTATCCTCAGCCTCATTTTCTATTTCGTATTTGCCTATCATTTGATCCGATCCGATTTTATTAGATTGATCACTCTATATGCCGGTTTATTCCTGTTGTGTTATAAGTTGATCCAGTTCGAGAAATTCAATACCAAGTTCCTATTTGGATTGGGTTTATTATTCAGACTCGTATTCCTTTTGGCTATCCCTAACCTATCTCAGGATTTCTATCGTTTCATTTGGGATGGACAAATGATCCTCAATGGCTTCAATCCCTATCTCCATTTGCCTGGAGAAGCGTCATCAGAAATACTGAATGTCATTCCTTTTGCCTCTGAACTGGTATCTAATATGGGAACGCTTAGCGCAAGAACGTATAGCAACTATCCTCCTGTAAACCAACTGGCCTTTGCTTTAGCTGCTTTGATCGGGGGTAAAAGTATAGTGGGCCAGGTAGTGGTGTTACGTCTTATGCTGATCGGGGCAGACATAGGTGTTTTCTACTATGGGCGAAAAGTGCTGTCCAGGTTAAATGTATCACCACACATGATCTTTTGGTATTTCCTCAACCCGCTTGTGATCATAGAACTTAGTGGGAACCTGCACTTTGAAGGCTTCATGTTATTTTTCTTCATACTATCCCTTTATTTCATTTTTAAGAAACACTGGTATTGGGGAGCGGTATTTATGGGAGTTTCCATTAGCGTAAAGCTTATCCCCTTGTTTTTTCTGCCCTTGCTCCTTTCACATTACAAATTCAAAAAGAGCATTTTATTCTATACCCTCACAGGTCTGGTCGTCCTGGCAAGCATGCTACCCTTTGCGAGTACAGCCATGATGTCTAATTTCGGCAATACGCTATCCCTGTGGTTCTCCAATTTTGAGTTCAATGCCGGGATCTATAATGCCGTAAAATACCTGGGCGTGCAACTGGAAGAAAAACCCTGGGAGATGATAAAGACCTATGGCAAACTCGTTCCAATTATTGTATTGATCATAGTATTCTTTACGACAACCCTTAGAAACAACAAGAATCCGCGGATCCTGGTTTCATCCATGTTACTCATTCTAAGTGCATATTATCTGATGACCCCAACCGTACACCCATGGTATCTGGTCTTCCCGATCTTTCTGTGCCTGGGTACAGAGTATCGCTTCCCCCTGTTCTGGTCTGCCCTGGTTATGCTGAGCTATTCGGCGTACAGGTTTGAGGAAACGGAAGAGGTTTTATGGCTGATATTCATTGAATATTTTGTGGTAATCTCAATGTTGATTTATGAATTTTTCAGATTTAATCGTGAAAACCTGCGCATTCATAAAAATTAGAGGATCTTTAGGTAGATCTATGAGAATTTGTACATTAGCACTCTCATGACAACAAAAACAGACATATTATTCTTCTTGCAGGTACTAGATCTGCGTCCTGTTTTTTCTCCGACACGTCGTCGCCCGTAGGGGTGTACTATAGTCTTTGGAACTAGGTGAGTCCAGTTCCGCATAATCATTCACTTTTTTGTTTCACTTTCAAATTCCTTAGCAATGGAAATAGTAGTTGCTAATGAAACCCATTTAAAATTTGCATCGATTATCTCTGAAACCATCGCAGAATCTGCCAAGGTCAGAGGTACAGGTATTGCATTGCGAACACCCGAATATCTCAGGCAACGAATCCGAAATGGGAATGCAGTGATTTCCTTGGATGGAGATAAGTTTGTTGGATTTTGTTATATCGAGGTATGGGATCATAACCAGTATGTGGTCAATTCAGGTTTGATCGTACATCCGGATTACAGGCAGCTGGGCTATGCCCGCAAGATCAAGCAGGCCATTTTTAAACTCTCCAGAAAGAAATACCCCAAAGCAAAGATCTTTGGGATCACAACCGGCCTGGCCGTCATGAAGATGAATTACCAACTCGGCTATAAGCCAGTGACTTTTTCTGAGCTCACGGACGACCCCGAATTCTGGAAAGGTTGCCAAACCTGCAAAAATTTTGATGTCCTGACACGTACCGATCGTAAAATGTGCCTGTGCACCGGAATGTTGTATGACCCCGAAAAGAAGAATTCAAAAAAATCCAAAGCCTTGAATAGCAAAGCTTTCAGGCGACTAAAAAAGATCAAAGAACAACTTTTTCTTAAAAAGAACGGATCATGAAAAAAATAGTATTGGCCTATAGTGGCGGTCTTGATACCTCTTACTGCCTTAGTAATCTCAGTCAAGAATATGGGTACGCTGTACACGCGGTGACAGTAAATACCGGTGGATTCACCCCAGAAGAGATCGAGGAAATGAAAAAGCAGGCCATACAAATGGGCGCAGCACATTTTACAGCCATTGATGCGATCGAAACCTATTACGAAAAAGCCATTAAATACCTGGTGTTCGGTAATGTACTTCGGAATAATACATACCCTTTAAGTGTTAGTGCAGAGCGGATCATTCAGGCCATGGAAATCGTTACCTATGCCAAAAAAATTGAGGCAGATGGGATAGCCCATGGCAGTACAGGTGCAGGTAACGACCAGGTTAGATTCGACACCATCTTTCAAACGATCGCTCCTGAGATTGAGATCATAACCCCGATCCGTGATAACAGTTTATCGAGACAAGAGGAAATCGATTATTTAAATTCCAAAGGGTATACTACTTCCTGGAATAAAGCCAAATATTCAATTAACCAGGGGCTCTGGGGCACTTCTGTTGGGGGAGCAGAAACCCTGACTTCCAGGAATCCCTTACCGGATGACGCATATCCTTCACAAGTAACCGAATCCGTTCCTAAAACACTAAAACTCAGTTTTGAAAAAGGAGAACTCATAGCACTGGATGGGCGGAAAGATAGCCATGTTGCCAACATACAGAAACTTCAGCAAATAGCCGGCAATTACGCCATTGGCAGGGATATTCATGTGGGTGATACCATTATCGGCATAAAAGGCAGGGTTGGATTTGAAGCGGCAGCTGCTATCCTGATAATAAAAGCGCATCATCTACTTGAAAAGCATACGCTCAGTAAATGGCAGCTCTTTCAAAAAGAACAAATGGCTTCTTTCTATGGCATGCTACTGCACGAAGGTCAGTACCTGGATGCCGTGATGCGTGATATTGAGGCTTACATGGACCATTCACAGAGATATGTGACGGGAGACGTATTTGTAACCCTGCATCCGTACCGTTATGAGTTGGAAGGCATTGAATCAAAATACGATCTCATGGCTTCCGGAGCTGGCACCTATGGGGAAGAAAATAAAGGCTGGTCTGCAGATGACGCCAAAGGATTTATTAAAATTTCGGCCAATGCCGGGAAAATAGCAAGGCAAATTCAGAAATGATATGAAACGAATAGGAATCATAGGAGGGTCAGGTTATACAGCCGGAGAACTGATACGTATTCTCATCAATCATCCCCATGTGGAGATCGATTTGGTATACAGTCGGACCAATCCAGGCAAACTCGTGTCGTCTGTCCACACCGATCTTACAGGACAGACAGAACTCGAATTCACAGATGATCCAGACAAGGAAGTTGATGTCCTTTTTCTCTGCCTGGGTCATGGTAAATCCAGGGCCTTTCTGGAGGAGCATTCTGTTTCCAGCAATACCATTTTGATCGATATGAGTCGGGATTTCAGGCTAAAAGAGGAGCCCGGCATACAGGATCGAACCTTTGTTTATGGGTTAACGGACCTAAACAAAGAAGCGATCACAGCCAGCAAGAGTATTGCCAATCCCGGTTGTTTTGCCACGGCTATCCAACTTGCATTATTACCATTGGCCAAAAGTGGTCTGCTGGATAATGACATTCATGTGCATGCCATCACTGGAAGTACGGGCGCCGGTGTTATGCCCTCGCCTACAACCCATTTTTCATGGCGGAATAACAACGTGAGCTGGTATAAGCCTTTTGTGCATCAGCATGAAACTGAGATCATCCAAAGCCTGGAGCAGTGTGGTGCTAAACCAACACTTCGGTTTCTGCCTATCCGAGGAGATTTTCCAAGAGGTATTTATGCGACAAGCTATACCCGGTTTTCGGGATCCCTTGAAGAAGCCCAAACGCTTTATACCGATTACTATCGCAATTCTTGTTTCACAAAGCTCGCCTCTGAACCCGTTCATTTAAAGCAGGTGGTGAATACTAATTATTGCCATGTGCATCTGCATACACATGAGGATCAACTCCTTGTTACTACCGCCTTAGATAATTTAATGAAAGGTGCTTCTGGCCAAGCTGTAGAAAATATGAATTTGGCCCTGGGTCTCCCACAGGATACGGGATTACGAATTAAAGCATCTGTGTACTAACCAATAAATTGAGCAAAATGAAAATAGCAATAATAGGAGCAGGCAACCTTGGTATTTCGATAGCAGAAGGAATTTTGCATTCCAATGGAGCCACGAGCATGTACATGACCCGAAGAGACCTGTCTGCGATACAGCCGTACGAGAAGTATGGCAATGTAATAGTCAGCTCAGACAACAGGGAGGCCGTAAAAGCATCAGATATACTCATCTGCTGTGTACAACCCGCACAATTTGCTGCAGTTTTGGAGGAAGTAAAAGATCTGCTTCACGAAAACCATATGATCCTTTCCACTATTACGGGATTCACGATAAGCGAGATAGAAGCTATCGTCGGTAAATCAGCCACCATAGTGCGGAGTATGCCTAATACAGCCATTGCTGTTGGTAATTCCATGACGTGCCTTTGTGCTAATGAGACAGGGAAAAATAAGATCGATATTGCGAAAGCTATATTTAACCGCCTCGGGCATACCATGGAGATCCAGGAAGATCTGATGCAGGCGTCTACTGTGATCTGCGCCAGTGGAATTGCTTTCTGGATGCGCCTTATCCGGGCCACCACACAGGGAGCTATTCAGCTGGGATTCCATGCCGAAGAAGCACAGGAATTAGCAATGCATACGTGCAATGGGGCAGCTTCGCTCTTGATATCCTCAGGCAATCATCCGGAAGAAGAGATCGATAAGGTGACCACACCCATGGGATGTACCATTGAAGGTTTAAATGAAATGGAACACGAAGGGCTTAGTTCTTCCTTGATAAAAGGCATAGTTGCCTCCTATCAAAAGATCAGTGAATTCAGAAAACAAGAGTAGAAGGTATGGAATTGTTTGATGTGTATACTACCTATGACATAGCCCCGGTATCGGCAAAAGGCTATTACCTGTTCGATGGAGAAGGAAACAAATACCTGGACCTCTACGGAGGCCATGCTGTGATCTCCATAGGGCATGCCCATCCTATCTATGTAAAAAAGTTAGTGGAGCAATTAGACCGATTGGCATTCTATAGCAATTCTGTAATCAGCCCCTTACAGCAGCAGGTTGCTGATATGCTGGAAACCGAGTCGGGCTGCACAGACTATTCATTGTTCCTGTGCAATTCGGGTGCTGAAGCGAATGAAAATGCGCTGAAACTAGCTTCATTTTACACCGGTAAATCCAGGATCGTTGCTTTTAATAATGGGTTTCACGGAAGAACATCTGCCGCCGTAGCAGCCACTGATAATTCAGCGATCCAGGCCCCTATTAACAAGCAACACGCTGTTTCTATTTTGGCATTGAATGATCTGGTAGCATTAGAAAAGACCCTGGAGAAAGGCGATGTGGCCGCTATCATACTGGAAATGATCCAGGGCGTAGGCGGATTGGATGAACCTGAACCAGGTTTTCTTGACTCGCTCTATGAATTAGCACACAAATATGGAGCCCTGGTGATCGCCGATGAAGTACAATCAGGATTCGGCCGGACCGGCAAATACTTTGCCTTTCAACATTTTCCACAGCAACCCGATATCATTACTATGGCTAAGGGTATGGGGAACGGTTTTCCAGTAGCCGGGCTATTGATTCATTCTAAAATTGAGGCTAAAAAAGGTATGCTGGGAACAACTTTTGGGGGTAATCCGCTTGCCTGTACCGCGATATTATCGGTCATGGAAGTTCTTGCCAAAGAAAATCTTCTGGAAAATGCCACAAAAATGGAAGCGTACTTCCGCAAAAAGGCCAGTGCCCTTTCTCTTCCTCTTCAGGTGAAAGGTAAGGGCTTGATGCTGGGAATAGATTTCGGATTTCCGGTAAAGGAATTACGGGCCAACTTAATTTATACACATCAAATATTCACAGGTAGTTCCAAGAACCCAAACGTATTACGGATCTTACCGCCTCTGAATATTGACGAGCAAGCTCTGGACCAATTATTTGATGCACTTAAAACAGAATTATCATGAAGCATTTCTTAGGAATTGAAGCCATTGATGATATGCATCTCTGGGTCCGGGAGGCAAGGGATCTGAAAAAAGACCCGGCAGCCTATTCGCATCTGGGGAAAAACAAAACACTGGGCTTGCTCTTTTTTAACAACAGTCTCAGAACGCGAATGAGCACCCAGAAGGCTGCTTTTAATCTGGGATTGAACGCCCTGGTCATGAATGTAGGGCAAGATGGTTGGTCTCTGGAATTCGAAGACAATGTGATCATGAATGGCGAATCCGCAGAGCACATCAAAGAAGCAGCAGGGGTACTTGGTCAGTATTGCGACCTCATTGGGGTTCGTGCTTTTGCCGGCCTCAAAGACAAAGAAAAGGATGAGAAGGATAGGGTGCTCAATGCCCTGGCAACTTATTCCGGCATCCCGGTGATCAATATGGAGAGCACACTTGGCCATCCCTTGCAAGCCCTGGCAGATGCCATTACTATTGATGAGAACAAAATAGTGGAACGGCCAAAAGTTGTGCTATCCTGGGCACCACACCCCAGAGCTTTGCCCCATGCGGTTCCACATTCATTTGTCAGAATGATCCAACAAATAACGGCAGACCTGGTCATAACACATCCGGAAGGATATGAACTGGATCCGGGTGTTACTCAAAATACAACCATAGAATACGATCAGGAGAAAGCGCTGAAGGATGCCGATTTTGTCTATGTCAAAAACTGGAGTAGTTATTCTCAATACGGAAAAGTACTTTCTCAGGATACCAGTTGGATGATGACCCGGGAAAAGCTAGGTACAGCGAATTTCATGCATTGCCTGCCGGTAAGACGAAATGTAGTCGTTTCAGGCGAAGTCCTCGAAGGAAATAAATCACTTGTCATGCAACAGGCAAATAACAGAACGTATGCTGCGCAGCTCGTCCTGAAAAAATTATTGGGATCATGAAAAAGAAGCAGCTGTCCATAGTTAAGATTGGTGGGGAGATCCTGAACGAGGAAAACACAACAGAGATATTCCTGAAAAAATTCAAGGCTCTGCCCGGGAAAAAAATACTCGTACATGGAGGTGGCAAACAAGCCAGTACCCTTGCAGGTAACATGGGAATTGAAAGCAAAATGGTCAATGGCAGGCGCATTACAGATGCCGCAAATCTCGATATTGCGATCATGGTTTATGGTGGCTTATTGAATAAAAAGCTCGTGGCCAGGCTGCAAGCTTCGGGGTGCCCTGCCATAGGTGTAAGTGGCGCAGATGGTAATGCTGTCCTCGCCAATAAAAGGCCTCCTGAACCTATAGATTTTGGGTTTGCAGGGGATATTGAAAAAGTAAACACAGATTTCATAAACCTGCTGTTGGAGGGAGGATATACCCCTGTAATGTGTGCTCTTTCGCATGATGGCAAAGGCCAAATGTTGAATACGAATGCCGACACAATTGCTGCAGAAACGGCTATTGCCATGAGTTCCCTGTACGATACCAAACTGTATTATGTATTTGATAAACCCGGTGTTCTTGAAGATGTGAATGATGAAAGTTCTGTCATACGCGACATGAGTGAAGCAAACTACCAGGACTTGATCGAATCAAATCAAATAACCGATGGGATGATCCCAAAGCTTGATAATGGGTATCACGCCTTGCACCACCAGGTTGGGCAGGTGCAATTAGGGAGCGCTGACATGCTTTCAGACGCAAATAATCCTTCAACCCGGATACGATTATGAGAACAAAAAAGGAACTTTCAGACAAGGCGATAGTATTGCTGCAAGAATTGATAGCTACGCCTTCCTTTTCCACAGAAGAAGCACAAACGGCTTTGTGTATTCAGAATTGGCTGGACCAACTCGGGATACCTCAAAGGCGTTCCGGAAATAATATCATAGCACAAAATAAGCACTATGACGCCTCAAAACCCTCATTACTGCTTAATTCCCATCACGATACTGTAAAGCCCAATGCTGGATACACCAGAGATCCTTTTACGCCAGAGATCATCGATGGAAAATTGTATGGCCTGGGAAGTAATGATGCCGGTGGCCCATTGGTTTCCTTAATGGCTGCATTTGCCTACTTCTATGAAGTTGCTGATTTATCACATAACGTTATCCTGGTAGCCTCAGGGGAAGAAGAGAATTCAGGTCCGAACGGACTTAGAAAAGTAATGACAGAGATCCCGGCCATCGATGTGGCGATCGTGGGCGAGCCTACCCTAATGCAATTGGCCATAGCCGAAAAAGGGCTTGTAGTCTTTGACGCAACTGTAAACGGCGTTTCCTCTCATGCGGCCCATCTAAACCTTGAAAATCCTATTTACAAATGCGTAGATGTGCTGGAATGGTTCAGGGATTTTAAATTCGATAAGGTCTCAGAATCACTAGGCCCGGTAAAGACCACGGTGACACAAATTAATGCCGGATCGGCGCACAATGTAGTCCCTGCCCAGGTAGATCTGGTGGTAGATGTACGTGTAAACGATAAATATTCCAATCAGCAGATCGCAGAAATCCTGGAACGGGAAGCCCCTTGTAAAATGAAAGCGCGTTCCCTTCGGCATCAGTCATCATCAATTGATCCGGACCATCCTTTAGTAAAGGCAGGTGTAAAACTAGGTCGGGAAACTTACGGTTCCCCTACCCTTTCTGATCAGGCTGTCCTAACTTGCCCGTCATTAAAACTGGGGCCCGGCGACAGTACGAGATCTCACACAGCAAACGAATTTATATTTGTAGAGGAAATTTTTGAGGGGATCTCGATCTATATCGATATGCTTGAAGAATTCTTGCTCACTCCAACAAATAAGTAAAAACAATCCTTAAATAGACTGTCTATGAAAATTTGGGAAAAAGGAATTGGAATTGACGAAAAGATAGAGGCATTCACAGTTGGTGAAGACCGAATTCTGGATATGCATTTGGCAAAATATGATATCCGGGCTTCAAAAGCCCATGCCCATATGCTAGGCAAAACAGGGATCATAGATAGGGAAGATAGCAAGGCATTGATAGACGCTCTAAATCAGCTGGATAGCAAAATTCAAGATGGATCTTTTCAGATCGAAAAGGAATTCGAAGATGTGCATTCTAAGATCGAATATGAACTGATCCAATTGCTCGGCGATACCGGAAAGAAGATACATACGGCTCGTTCCCGGAACGATCAGGTACTGACAGCTTTGCAATTATACCTCAAAGATCAGCTGCAAAACACTCATAAGGCCACGGAATCCCTGGGGCGGATCCTGCTAACGCTGGCCGAATCACATAAAGATGTATTGCTACCAGGATATACGCATTTACAGGTTGCCATGCCTTCATCATTCGGGTTGTGGTTTTCGGCCTATGCGGAAAGCCTGGCTGATGACCTGATATTTTTAGATGCCGCTTATCGCATAGCAGATCAGAATCCACTCGGAAGTGCGGCAGGCTATGGGTCTTCCTTTCCTATAGATCGCGAGATGACTACAGCAGAATTAGAATTTAACACCTTGAAATACAATGTAGTTGCCGCTCAGATGGGTCGGGGTAAGGTAGAGAAAAGCGCTGCCATGGCCATCAGCTCCCTTGCCGGAACCCTGTCAAAACTGGCTGCTGATATCTGTCAATATTTAAGTCAGAATTTTGATTTTATATCCTTTCCAGATACATTGACTACTGGCAGTAGTATTATGCCGCACAAAAAGAATCCGGATGTTTTTGAGTTGATTCGGGCAAACTGCAATCAGCTTCAAAACGTGCCCAATGAACTCAATCTGATCACGGCTAATCTGACCAGTGGATATTTCCGTGACCTACAAATGACTAAGGGTATAATCATTAACGCATTTTCTAAGATCCATGCCTGCCTGGATATCCTACAATATAGCCTGCCCCAGATCGAGGTGCGAACCGATATCCTTGAGGAAGAGAAATACAAATACCTGTATTCGGTGGAAGAAGTGAATAAAGAAGTGATGAAAGGCACACCCTTTCGGGATGCCTATCAAAAGGTAGCGAAGGCTATTAAAAAAGGGGAATTCCAGGCACCTTCCGAACTGGATCACACACATGTTGGGAGCCTAGGAAATCTCTGTTTGGAAAAGATTGCAGAAAAGCTCGGTCGAACCATCGGCTAGGCCGGGCCTATTTTATCATTTGAAGATTGATTATTTCCTGCTGCCTAAGATGACGCCAGTGCCCTCTGGGTAAGTCTTTCTTTGTAAGTCCGGCAAATAGAACACGGTCAAGTCTGATAACGTCGTATCCGAGATGTTCAAAGATGCGGCGTACGATTCGGTTTTTCCCACTGTGGATTTTTATGCCAACTTCCGACTTACCGCCCTGTTCTATGTAACTTATTTCATCCACCTTGACACGTCCGTCATCTAATTGGAAACCCGAACGGATCTTATCGAGATCTGCGGCCTTTACATTCTTGTTCAAAACGACATGATATAACTTGGAAACACCGTGTCTTGGGTGTGTCAGTTTTTTAGCAAGGTCGCCATCATTGGTGAACAGTAGAAGTCCAGTTGTATTTCTGTCGAGTCGGCCCACAGGTACGAGTCGGCTTTTAGAAGCTTTGGCAACTAATTCCATTACAGTACGCCTGCCTTTTTCATCCTTTGTGGTCGTAATGAAGTTCTTAGGCTTATTAAGGAGTACGTATTCTTTTTTTTCGGCTTTAAGGAGCTCGCCATTAAAACGGACTTCATCGGTCGGATTCACCTTAAACCCCATTTCAGTAACTATTTTCCCGTTCACACTTACATTGCCGGTTGCAATAAAGGTATCGGCCTCTCTACGGGAACAAATTCCGGCATGAGCAAGGTATTTATTCAATCGTATTTTGGTATCAGTACTTCCTGTCATCTTCATCAAATTGGCGCCAAAGGTACGTAATTCTTATAGGAAGCTCAGTCTTCAAAATCCACAGTAGATTGCCGCTCTCTGTTTACGATAATACGAGTAACATCGGGTCTGGAATAATGCCCTACAGGATCAAAGTTCTGGCGTTCCTGAAGTACCCGTTGATAATCCAGTTTCCCATAGATAATACCTTCAGTATCAGGAACAGGGGGCGTTATCCACTCGCCATCCGGACCGGCGATACAAGAACCTCCGTTAGAAAGTTCCTCCGGTAATTTTTCCATCAGAAGATCGTAGTGAGGCGTATTTGAGGGGATGTCATTCTTCTTCATCAAAGCTGAGACGGAGAGAACATAACTACGGGATTCGCGAGCAATAAAGCGGGTGATATCTTTGGTATTGTGAACACTTCCGGGCCATACGGCAATATGTAAGTTTTCACCTTGGCCGTACAATGCAGTTCGTGCCAGTGGCATCCAATTTTCCCAGCAATTCAACCCACCTGCTGTGAACTGTTTAATGCCATGGGTAACCAGGCCATGTCCATCCCCTTGCGACCAGGTGAGTCGCTCATCATAGGTGGGTTGCAGTTTGCGATGCACAGATCCGATCTTGCCTTTGGGATCAATATATATAAGGCTGGCATATAAACTATGACCTCCCCTGTTCTTTGCTCTTTCTATAGTCCCCAGGTATATGGCCATTTGATGTTTGCTCGCACTGGCACATATTTCATCCAGCTCTCCTGATTCGGGTTGAATAGCGTTCTGGATATAATGACTATGTATTTCCTTATTGATCTTGAGATCCCAGGCTGCTCCGTCTGTATAGGCCAGCCAATACGGGTATCCGGGCAACAATCCTTCCCCAAAAACCAGGAGTTCTGTATCCTGAGAGGCGGCTTCTTCTATTGTTTGCAGAATTTTAGCGATCGTGGCTGACTTATCCAGCCATACCGGTGAAATCTGAGCTAAACCAACTTTTAAAAGATGTTCCATTGCCGAAAGCGGTTTAATACGAGATCAATATCGATCAGCAAAATACTAAATACCCCGATGACGATGATAAATTTTAGAATATTATGAAGCCATACAAAATGGGCTTTATGTTTTGACCGCCAAAGCAAAAATATAAAGACAACCAAGGTCCCTATACTTCCGTAAAAGTAGATCCACATCCAGCCAATATTGAAGTATCTTATTAATAAGAAAGCAGGGATCAACGTCAATAAGACTAAGCCCGTAATACACACCTTAGAGACCCTTAATCCGTAAAGGATGGGTACTGTTCTATAGCCCTGGGCCATATCTCCAGGCATGTTCTCCATGTCTTTGATCATTTCACGGGCCAGGATGAGCAAAAAGAGAAATAGGGCGTGAACAAAAATGACCACTTCAAAATTCTTGTAATAGACAAAAATGGCAAAGAAGGGAGTGATGGCCAGCAAGGCAGATACAAGGTTGCCAAAGAAAGGAATCCGTTTAAGTTTATGTGAATAGATCCATATCCCAAAAATGTAGCCCGCGAAGAATAAAGCTGCCCTGAAAGAAACATAAGCAGCAAAAAGTACGGCCAGGAAATTTAATGCGAAATATGCAGACAATTTTGTACGCTGAGGCACCAGTCTGTCCAGCATACTCTTTCTGGGTTTATTGATCAGATCTTTCTCAGAATCGTAAAAACTATTAATGATATAGCCAGCAGCAATAACCATAGCTGTAGTCAGGACCAATACAAAAAGTTTTCTGTCTAATACCACCTGCCTTACTGGGAGCTCATAGGCCAGAATATAGATAGTGGCCAGGTACTGAGCCAGGATAATGATGAGGATATTGTATCCTCGTACAATGGAAAAAAGACTAAGGATCTTGAGCAGGCGAAGCCGGTTCTTCCTGTTGAGCATTATGGCCGGCTTAGAAGTTGTAGACTACTTCTAACTGATGGTCTTTGAGGGCTTTTTTTGCTTTGTCAATATCTTGTGTGAAGCCTAGAATATAACCTCCGCCACCAGATCCACAAAGTTTTAGGTAGTACTCGTTGGTCTCGATCCCGCGTTTCCACAATGTTTGGAACTCTTTGGGGATCATAGGTTTAAAATGATCCAGCACTACATGCGAGAGTTGTTTAATATTACTGAAAAGGGATTTTATATTTCCATTGATAAAATCTTCCACACAGGCATCTGTATGTGTGATGAATTCTTCTTTGATCACTTTCCGGAAACCTTCCTGTTTCATCTTCTCCATAAAGATCTGTACCATGGGTGCTGTTTCTCCCGACATCCCAGAGTCTAGTAAAAACACCGCTCCCTGTCCCTTTTGATGTTGTGAAGGGATGGAAGTAGATTCAATATCGTCTTTTGAATTGATCAGGATCGGCAGGCTCAAATAACTATTCAATGGATCAAGTCCTGATGATCTCCCGTGGAAAAATGATTCCATTTTACCAAAGATGGATTTAAGGACAAGTAATTTTTCCCGGGTGAGATTTTCCAGTATGGTGATCTTGTTATAAGCGTATTTATCATAGATCGCTGCAACCAGTGCGCCACTACTTCCAATACCATATCCCTGAGGTATAGAACTGTCAAAATACATACCCTCTTCAATATCTGACCTCAGCCTCTCCAAATCAAAGCTTACCAATTCCGGAGCTTCCTCCTGTAAGTTGGTGAGGTGATCTGCAAACTCTTTTAAGCCGTCATTCGAAAGCCTTGCCTCTTCAGATTTCAAGGCATCTTTTTTTAAAGCTCCTTTGAAAAAATTATAGGGAATGGACAAGCCTTTGGAATCTTTGATGATACCATATTCTCCGAAGAGAAGAATTTTTGAATAGAATAATGGGCCTTTCATAGTACTGTCAGTCAACTAAAGGTACTTATTTTACAAGTGTTTTACTGGCACTGGCGTTAATTTTTTTTGCGCCATTGCCTACCATATCGCAAATATAACCCCCGTTTTCACAATAGCCAACCAATTCATTCTTAATAAATTGGTAAACCTCTTCCCGTTCTGAATCAGGATAAAGTATATGCACATTAGCGCCTGCATCTAGTGTAAAACAAGGATGCAGACCGCTGGTTTCGCGAAAATGCTGTAATCTTCTGATCACTTTCAGGGTGTTTGGTTTCATTAAGATAAAAGAGGGATTGCTTGTCAGCATCATGGCATGAAGGGTAAGTGCCTCTAACTCCACTAAGGTGGTAAATGATTCCAGGTCTCCGGAGCGCAAGGCTTCCTGTAATTGCGAAAGATGTTCATGGGCTTGACTAAAACGCCTCTCGGCATAGGTATGATCTTCCATTAACCCATGTCCTACTGTGCTGCTAACTTGCTTTTCTCCCTGATCTATCAAAAGGATGGTGTCATGATACGTCTTAAAGATCTCGTGTGCTTCTTCCTCCCAGTCAATGCCGTATAGATCGGAACTTCCGTTGGTTTCCTCATGTACGCCCCATTCTACTATCTTACCCTGTACACTTCGGCATGCAGATCCAGATCCCAGTCTGGCAATAAATGAGGCTTTTGTATGGTCTAGTGCCTCTTCAGGCAGTCCTAAAAGCTGACGTTCGATATCTACAAAACAAATAGCCAAAGCAGCCATACTACTCGCTGAAGAAGCTATGCCACTGCTATGGGGAAAAGTATTCTCGGAGCGGATCTCAAAATGGTATGTGCTAAGGAAAGGTAAATAGGGTTGGGCGCGTTTCAAAAATGTGTTGATCTTAGGCAAAAAATCTTCTTTTTTTTCACCCTCAAAGTAAAAATCGATGGAGTAGTCCGAGGAATGATCTGTGCGTAACGAAAACCCCACCGATGTCCGGGTAGCACATGCTGTTAATGTGAAACTCAGGGAAGGGTTTCTGGGGATCTGTATCTCTTTCTTACCCCAATATTTGATAAGCGCAATATTAGAGGGTGCCTGCCAGCATACTTCTCCCTGTGGGATAGTTTTAGTATATGCTGCGGGGTAGAATCGATCAGACATGTAAAAAATTTACGCAAAGATAGAATAAAGCGATTTGCGGTTTCAACTATCCGGACATCTCTGATGCCATTTGTTCCATCCTTTTCATAGTCTTCCAGTTTCGGGCTGTTGTCTGTATTTTAAGTCGCCTTTCAAAGAAGTTACTGTTAAATTTGGTATTACCGTAGCCCTGTTGACTATTAAGATAAATGCAAGCGGGGGTTATGGTGAGTTCCTCATTAACAAATGTTTCATTTTGTAATGCTTCCGACAGCGCACTTTCGGGCTCATCGAATAAAAGGACGAAGTATATTGCCTTATTGTCTTCCGGGGTTGCCGGATAGGGGTTTTCTTTTAATATCATCTCAAGTGTTGAATATGTCAGCGTCAGAACCGGCACATCAAATCCGAATGAATCGAGGATCACCTGATGAATTTTCGTTGAGACTTCGTTTGTAGAAGCCTTTGATTGCACAATTAAGTTACCGCTTTGGATATACGTTTGTGCCGAATGGAATCCCGCATTTGACAGCGATGATCTTAATTCTGCCATTCGGATCTTCTTGTGTCCGCCTACGTTGATACCTCTTAGAAAAACGATATAAGTGTGCATTGCTGTATGAGCTTTTTGTATACACCAAAGATAAAATTGAAATTATGATGTCTACCGTAAATCTTATACATTTATCATCAACGGATAACTCCGAAATAACAAGTAACGCTACATGCAAGAACTAATTCTTGCCCTTGATCAGGGTACCACTAGCTGCAGAGCCTTATTATTTAACAGACAAGGTCAAATACAAGCAACTGCTCAGAAGGAATTCACTCAACACTTTCCAAAACCTGGATGGGTGGAACACGATGCCCTCGAGATTTGGGAGACGCAATTAAGTGTAACGCGAGAGATCGTTGGAGATAATAGTACCAATATTAAAGCCATTGGAATTACAAATCAGCGTGAGACTGTCGTAGTATGGAATAAACATAGTGGAGAACCTATACATCATGCCTTAGTATGGCAGGATAAACGTACGGCAGCGTATTGCGATTCATTGAATGAAGAAGGAAAAGCCGGGTGGGTCAGAGAAAAAACAGGTCTTGTGATCGATGCTTATTTTTCTGGAACTAAGATCAAATGGTTATTAGACAATGTAGAAGGCGCTAGGGCATCTGCCGATGCCGGAGACCTTTTAGCCGGTACCATCGACACCTGGCTTATATGGAAACTAACTAAAGGGAAGCTGCATGTGACAGATGTTTCGAATGCGTGCAGGACGCTGCTCTTCAATATAAATACACTTGACTGGGATGAAGAATTGCTCAGTTTAATGGACATCCCCAGAAAGATGCTACCCGATGTCAAGGCTTCCAGTGCGCACTATGGCAATACAGATGCAGAAATACTGGGAACGGAAATACCCATTGCCGGGATCGCGGGTGACCAACAGGCCGCCTTATTCGGGCAGATGTGTACTGAAAAAGGAATGGTCAAGAACACCTATGGTACCGGTTGTTTTATGTTAATGAACATTGGTTCAGAACCCCTTGTATCAAAAAACAACTTGCTGACATCCATTGGCTGGCAGATCGGAAATGAAGTTACCTATGTCCTGGAAGGCAGTATTTTTATAGCCGGAGCTGTTGTGCAATGGCTGCGTGACGGTCTGAAAATAATTGAGTCATCTTCTGAAGTAGAATCACTGGCCACTTCTGTGGAAGATACAGGAGGAGTGATATTTGTCCCTGCCTTTGCAGGTTTGGGCGCTCCGCATTGGAATCAGCATGCAAAAGGAACACTGTTCGGTTTAACAAGGGGAAGCACTGATGCGCATATTGCCAGGGCAGCGCTGGAATCTATCGCCTATCAAACACGGGATGTGGTGAAAGCCATGGAAGCCGATTCAGGATTAGAAATACGTGAATTGCGTGTCGATGGTGGCGCTACCGTAAATGATCTTCTGATGCAGTTCCAGGCCGATGTTCTTCAAACTGTAACGGTACGACCAAAAATAGTAGAAACGACTGTGATGGGCGCTGCTTTCCTTGCAGGTCTGGCTGTAGGGTATTGGAATTCCCTGGAAGAGATCCGCCAATTATGGGAAGAAGACAGACGATTCAACCCGACAGATAATACCGAAAAAATTGATTCAGGGATTGCACGATGGCAAAAAGCTGTGGCGGCTCTGGAATATTGGACTAATTAATCAACTCTACTTATATGACACCTTTTATTGCTGAAATTATTGGTACGTTTCTATTGATGCTTTTAGGTTGCGGCGTAAACGCCAATGTGGTTCTCCAGGGCACCAAAGGCAATAATTCCGGTTGGATCGTGATCACTACGGGCTGGGCCATTGCTGTATTTGTTGCTGTATTCGTGAGTGCACCATATAGCGGCGCCCATATTAACCCCGCAGTAACAGTTGGTCTGGCCGCTGCCGGAGAATTTCCCTGGAGCGATGTACCGGCCTACCTGTTAGCACAAATGATCGGGGCTATGTTGGGGGCGCTTTTTGTCTACCTGGCATACCGAGATCATTTTAATGCCACAGAAGATCAGGGGGCACAACTTGGCACCTTTAGTACGGTGCCTGCCAAACGCAATTATGTATGGAATTTTATCACTGAGGTCATAGGCACCTTCGTTCTTGTTTTTGCTGTCTTATATATGACTGATGCATCAATGTTGGAATCCGGTCAGGTGATAGGACTGGGTTCAATTGGTGCTCTTCCTGTTGCTTTTGTAGTATGGGGGATCGGATTAAGCTTGGGAGGATCTACCGGCTATGCGATTAACCCGGCCCGTGATCTGGGACCACGCATTATGCATGCGATCCTGCCCATAAAAAATAAAGGTGGAAGTGATTGGGGATATAGTTGGGTGCCTGTATTAGCACCTATTGCCGGAGGGGTTTTAGCTGCAGCCCTGGACATGGCATTAAACATGGCCTAGACTAAACTACTATCTTTTTGGCAAGGGTTCTTATCGACATAACGACTGCCTTGCTATCACCTTTTATGTGAGTTAATTGATCGCTCCGGATACTCCCAGAGAAGTATATACCCGGGTGCTCCAGGCATTGACCACTTTTATCCATGGCGGTTAAAGCTACACCGCCTTTATAAGCGATCGAACCCTTCTTTACTAGAGCTGGTTTTGTAATTAACTGCATATCTGTAAGTTGTTCTGCTAAATCCTGGTATTGCCCTTCTTCAAGGGCTTTCCAAAGGGTTTCCCTATCTATTCCTGCGGCCAGGACTAAGGAGGTCCACAATCGTCTGGGTAAACTGAAAAGCGGTGTTCTGATGACGGTTTTATGGCCTTCCAATTGCCCGGCTTCCCTTAGGTAATTTACAATTCCCTCCAGCTCATATTCGGGTGACCAATTGATACAGACTTTTATCAAATTAGGAATGGGATCCAGTTGCGATGTAATGAATTGAGTTAGCTGATAGACCACTGGCCCACTGATCATGTTAGCCCGCATTTGCAATTGGCCGTCTAATTGTTTTATGGGTTTTGAGGCAGGGGCACTGGCCAATTGAATACGTATCTTTTTTTTCGGCGGACTCATTTTCACCCAGGATAGTTGAACCGGTATTTCTGTTTGTCTTAAACCAACTAATCTCGGATCATTACTCTCCAGAGGAAATGCCGCCGGTGCTACTTCATCAATGGCCAGGGATAAATCCCGCAGCAGGCCAAGGATCCGGCTGTCTTTTCCACTACAAAAGACCACCTTTGTCGCTTTGTATTCTGCCCTTCTTGTCCTGATCTCATAACCTGCCGATCGTGCCTCAAAATTTAGGGCCGTAACTGCACTACTTTTATAGACCTGAATCCCTTTCTCATGAAGCATGGTATCCAGATCTTTCCTGGAAAATAGTTGATCATTAAAAGGAAATGTTTCAGTCTCAGAATATGAAGACAGCAATTGCTTCGCCTTTTCGAAAATGGAAATTCGAAGTCTGTTATTTTCAGAATGTAGATAAAGGGCTGTAAGCACTCCGTGTACTCCGCCCCCAATAATGATCACATCAAACATTAATGCATTCTTTCAGGGTAATTGATGAAAATACCATCAACCCCAAAATCGGTCATACGTGCAATATCTTCAGGCTCATTCACCGTATAGGTATATACTTTAAATCCAGCATCGTGAATGGCTTTTACATTTTCCGCGCTTAGTGTAATATAAGACGGATTGATCGCCTCTGCGTTCAGTTCTTTTGCAATATCAATCGCTTCAAGAGGGTCCCCTTCGGTCAGAACAGCAATGGCCATATCCGGGTTGATCGCTCTCATGCTTCGTAATTCATCCCAGTTGAAACTGGAGATCAGGAAATTTTTTGCTTCCCATCCTCTGTTCTCGATATAATAATTTGTAATGAAGTTAACGGGATCTGAGGTGTTAATTCCTTTCAGCTCGATATTGAGTCGTACTTCGTTGTTGATCAATTTCAACACATCTTGAAGTACCGGAATACGGTGGTTCCCCTCCAGTACTAATTGACGCATATCGTACATATTATATTCTTCAATGCGCCCCCCACCATTGGTCAGGCGTTCTACCCGCTCATCATGAAAAACAGCCACTTCGCCACTAGAGATCCGGAAGACGTCAATTTCGATCACATCCACTCCTATATCAAGGGCTTTTTGAATAGAGGCGAGGGTATTTTCGGTCTCATGGCCCATTGCCCCGCGATGGCCAATGATCAAAGGTTTGTTTTCCATCATATCACATCCTAAAAAGAGAAAAATAAACGAAAGGGTAAGAATTCTGTGCATGGTAAAACTTTTGCGTTCAAAAATACGATTTGCATTGAAAACACCTACTTATCCCGGCATTTGGCTATTTTTCTCACTTCTTCTGAAATATCATATTACTAATTTTTATGTTATTTTATTGTCTTTTTCTCAATTTTTATTTAATAAATTTGCGATACTATTAACCAATTAATTCAAAGTCATGTTTTCAAAGCAAAATTTATTAGCCACATTGGCAGGTCTTGTTGTAGCTAACCTATTGGGTTGGGGCATCTGGGGATTTGCAATGGCAGATTTTTTTGAAGGCCATACCATCACCCAGGCGATGAAAGAGCCGGTAGATATGGTTTGGCTGGTGATTGCCAATTTAGTCCAGGTCTTTGCCCTTTGCACCATCTATAGCAAGTGGGCGCGAGGACACCATGGAGCCGGCGAAGGATTTAAGTTTGGAGCCTGGGTTGGTGTATTCATGTTTGGCACATCGCTATTATGGTATGCCACTTCAGAATTTATGGACCTGACAGGTCATATTGCAGATGGCGTAGCCAGTATCATTTTCTGGGGAGTAGTAGGTGCAGTAATAGGAATGGTATTTAAAGCAACTGCTGCTAAAGAAGCTTCCTGATCTAACGGAACAGAATTAACTCATATCAAAAAAAGGGTATTGCCACGGTGATACCTTTTTTATTTGTCCAAAACAAAAACAAAGGACTGTAATGGAGCTAACTTCAATGGTAAATTTCCTGAGGTGTCATCTAGCTGAAGTATTGCAGAATTCGATTCATCAAATAACTCTTTTAATGTATACTCAGCAGCGGAAAGGTCCCATTCTTTGAAAACCTCTGGTGGCAGTTTTAATTCCAGATCGTAGGATCTGTCTTTGTCAAAGTTGGCTATTACAAGAACCTGTTGGTTTTCTGTCCAGCGGACAAAAGAAAACAATCGCTGGTTGTAGCCATCCGTATATTTCCGGTTATATGAGTGGATCTCCTTGTACGCGCCCATAAAAGCTTCCTCATTTACTGAAATATTCAGAAGCTTCTTGTAAAATTCCCGCAATTCTTTTTCTGCCTCGCTAAGCTGGCCCCCATCAAATTTCTTCTCATTCATCCAACGTTGATGGTGCGGGACACCGATGTAATCAAAAATAGATGTCCGCGATGGTTTTCCAAACCCGGCATCTTCAGTCCCGGGTTCCCCCACTTCCTGTCCAAAATAGATCATAGTTGGTGATGTGCTCAACAAGGCCGAAACTACCATGGCCGGTTTGCCTGTTTCAGCATCTCCGACGAATTCAGGACTGGCAATCCGTTGTTCGTCATGATTCTCCAGAAAATGCAGCATATGGTGTTCAATATCCATCATGCCTTTTTGAACATCGACTAAATGGTCTGTCGAACCATGCCCCTGCATAACATGTTTTAAGCTGTCATAGAGTTCGACTTTGTCATAGAGGTAATCCATTTTTCCTTTCTGGATGTAGTCCCTGTACAATTTGGGGTTGTATACCTCAGCCAGTAAAAAGGCCTCAGGGTTTGTCATTTTGATATGGGAATTCAAAAAGCTCCAAAATTCAACAGGCACCATTTCGGCCATATCATACCTGAATCCGTCCACGCCCAGATCAATCCAAAAAGCAACTATGTCTCGAATTTTTGTCCAGGAGTCAGGCACAGATCTCCCCTGCCAGAATTCGAAGTGCTCTTTAAAGGATTTAGTCGAATATTCATCAGGCAGTCGATCAAAATCTAAACTACCATCAGGTTTTACTCCATAATTTACTTTTATAGTTTCATACCAGTCATCAATATCAGGCTTAGGTAATCTGGAACCATTTCCTGTCCACTTGGCTGGTGTCTCTCCAAACTTTGAATCAGACAAAGGGTGGGGATCACCTCCTAATGGCAGGTAGCCGTCTTTCCATTCGGGCACTTCAAAGGATTCTCCCGGGATGTAGTAGAAATTGTTGTCGCGGGTATAATTGACCGACTTATCATCATTCTTCCCCAGAATATCAATGCCATCAGGTGTACCTGCGCCTTCATAATTCCGGGCTACATGGTTGGGGACTATATCAATAAGGAGTTTCAGCCCAACTTTATGTGTACGAGCCACCAGGTCCTTAAACTCATTAAGTCTGTTAGAAGGATCGACGGCCAGGTCTGGATTGACATTGTAATAGTCTTTCACTGCATAAGGGGAGCCGGCCCTTCCTTTGATCACATCCGGATCGTCATTACTTATTCCGAATGCAGAATAATCGGTCGCCGTTGCATGATGAGGCACGCCTGTATACCAAATATGAGTGACGCCAAGATCCTTGATCTCCTGCAAGGCCTTCTCCGTAAAATCTTCAAATTTACCAACCCCATTCTCCTCGATCGTGCCCCATGGCTTATTCGTGCTATTTGTATTCCCGAATAAACGGGTAAATACCTGATAGACCACCGCCTTTTCCTTTTTGGTCTTCACGCTAACCATATCATTTTGTTTTGGCTGTTCATTGCACTGGGCGAGAAGCAAGGCAAGGCTAATAATCGTAATTCCATACTTATTCATTCGTCTTTTTTGTTATTGACAAAAGGATCGGTCCCCGTTCCTTAAGTTGTAATTGATCATCAAGGATCAATTCTTCACCGCTAATAATATTGCGGGCTTTAGCCCCTTTGATACCCATTTCCTTAAATCTTTGAAGCTCCAAATCTATTGGACTTTCATTTTTATTTAAGATCAACATGATCATTTCATTCTCATTAAACCTGAACAGTGTATATATACCCTTTTCCGGACTGAAATGAATAGTTTTCCCGTGATGAATTGCTGGGCTTGATCTTCTAAAATTTAAAAGCTTCTTAAGAAACGATTGCATGGCAAGTTGCCCGGGTGTCATATTTATTGCTGCAAAGGCATTCGTTGTATCGTTAGCCCAGCCCCCTGGAAAATCAGATCTGATCAATCCATGGTCACCCGGCTTAGTAGTATTGCTTAGCAGGATCTCTGTCCCGTAGTATATCTGTGGTATCCTGGGAGAAACCAAGATGAAACTTAGCGCCATTTTTGTCGCCACCGAATCTTCTCCTAATTGTGTATAGAGCCTGTCCATGTCATGGTTATCCCCAAAGATCATGATCGAATTTGGGTCTGGATATGCAAAATCATTTGCCAGGCCCTCATAAAGCTTTATAAGCCCGGAATTCCAATTCTCTTCTTCGTTTATCGCTTCTATCAGCACTTTTTGCAGTGGAAAATCCATGGTGCTTTTGAGATAGGAATCATATCCATCCGTATTAGAACTGCCTTGTTGCCAATAGGATATGAGCAAAGGGTTATAGCTCCATTCCTCGCCGACAATTGAAAAATTGGGATACTCCTTCATGATCCTCCTTGCCCACTTGGCCATAAACTCTTTTTCCGGATAGGGATAGGTATCCTGGCGAATTCCTCTTAATCCTAAAGTTTCAATCCACCAGATACTATTTTGTATGATATAGCTTGCCATAAAAGGATTATCCTGATTCAAATCCGGCATTGCCGATACAAACCACCCTTTTGACATTCGGTTCTTATCATCCAGGGAAGCGTACATATCCTGGTTAGTGGTTCGCCTGTGATTTGTTTGCAATATGGACTTTCCTATCAGGTAGTTGTCCTGGTCGTTGATCCAGTTATCAAAAGGCAGATCAGCTATCCACCAATGTCCAATTCCACAATGGTTAGCAACCTGGTCCATAATGAGTTTGAGGCCCTTCTTGGATGCATCTCTACTCAATTCCTTATAAGAATCAATTGTGCCAAAGCGAGGATCTACTTTATAATAGTCTGTAATGGCATACCCATGGTAGGATTGTTCTTCCATATTGTTTTCCAGAACCGGGCTCGACCAAATAGAAGTAAAACCCATTTCAGAAATATAATCCAGGTGATTGGTTATGCCTTGAATGTCTCCGCCGTGCCGGGCATAATCGTCTGATCTGTCCAGGCCCATTTCTTTCATCTCCTGCTGTATATCATTATTCGGATCACCATTGGCAAATCTATCCGGTGTAATGAGATAGATCACATCAGAACTATCAAATCCATCTAATTGATCAGGTTCAATCGCTCTTTCATTGAGCGTATACGGCACTCTTATTTCCTTGTCTTCGTGGGTAAAAACAAGTGAAAGTTCCGTAGCTGAAGTTGAATTAATAATCAGGTCCAGAAACAAATAATTCGGGCTATCTCCTTTTGTCACTTTTATCAACTCTGCCTTTGGAGAATCTATGTGAATCGAATAGGCTCCGATACCCGGGGAATGAACCATTAGTTGAAGATTAGCATCGCTCATTCCTACCCACCAATTCGGTGGCTCCACCCGTATCTCCTGACACATGCCGGGGACAAGCCATAGAAATAGTAAACATGCAGTAAAGGTTCTAGCTGTTAGCTGATATCGCATTGTTGTTATTTTTTCCCATCAGTTCCAACGTATGCCTAGATCTGAACAACTTCTTTGGGTTTCAACACCACTCGTTCTCCGTTGTGCCGGATAGTCATTTCTTCCTTGGCCTCTAATTCAAAAGAAGTATGCTCATGGGTGACGGTGACTTTGATGATGCGATCCCTGAAATTCACCTTGAATGAATAGCCCTTCCATTCCTTGGGAATACCGGGTGTAAAAGACAACTTATCGTCTCGTATCCGCATTCCCCCAAAACCTTCAACGATACTCATCCAGGTTCCAGCCATAGAAGTGATATGCAAGCCTTCTTCTACTTCTTTATTGTAATCGTCCAGATCTAATCGGGAGGTCCTGAGATAGAATTGATAGGCCATATCGATCTTTCCTAAACGGGAGGCAAGGATGCTATGCACACAGGGAGAAAGTGATGATTCATGTACCGTGAACGGTTCATAGAAGTCGAAGTGCTTCTTTAGTTCTTCTTCTGAAAATTGATCTTCAAAAAAGTACATGCCCTGGAGTACATCTGCTTGTTTGATATAAGGAGATCGTAATATCCGATCCCAACTCCACTTTTG
Organism: uncultured Eudoraea sp.; assembly: GCA_947258555.1. Lineage (GTDB taxonomy): Bacteria > Bacteroidota > Bacteroidia > Flavobacteriales > Flavobacteriaceae > HDS-28. The sequence continues at coordinate 68,652 of CAMYJF010000008.1, forward strand.
ATTAATCGGCCGGTCTGTCGGATCCAGATCGCTTACACGGATCAGTTCCTTATCCAGGAAACTATCTTGCTGGAGGAAGAGCTTCTCCGCTTCGGAATAGGGGAAATACATTTGATCTGCCACCTTTACCCATTGTGCAGCTTCTTTTGAGGACAATTTGGCCTGACCCTCAATTCTCGCAAAGTCAATTGGGTATCCTTCTCTGACCTTATCGATTTGTTCAGCGGTGTACCTCAGGCACCACTGGGCTATATAGTTCGTGTACCAGTTATTATTGACATTATTTTCATACTCATTCGGACCGGTTACGCCAAGGATCACATATTTTTCCTTTTGTGCAGAATAGGTGGCTCTTTGGAACCAAAATCTGGCGATCCCTATCAATACTTCAAGTCCCATTTCGGGGATATATGTATAATCGGCCGTATACCTTACATAATTATAGATCGCGAAGGCAATTGCGCCATTCCTGTGGATCTCTTCAAAAGTGATCTCCCATTCATTGTGGCACTCCTCGCCGTTCATGGTTACCATAGGATATAATGCCGCCCCATTGGAAAACCCAAGTAGCTTCGCATTTTCAATGGCTTTCTCCAAATGGTTATATCGGTATTGCAACAGGTTTCTGGCAACATGCTGATCCTTGGTAGCCATATAAAAGGGAATACAATAAGCTTCTGTGTCCCAATATGTACTCCCCCCATATTTTTCTCCGGTGAATCCTTTGGGACCGATGTTGAGTCGGGAGTCTGTACCTAAATAGGTCTGGTTGAGTTGAAAGATATTATACCTGATGGCTTGCTGTGCTTTCACATCACCATCAATAGTAATATCACTCATATCCCAAATAGCCTTCCAGGCTTCTTGTTGCTCCTTTAACATGCCTTCCCAGCCTAAGGCTTCGGCTTTGTCAATACATTGATGCGCAATGGATGTCAGCTCACTTTTCTGATGATTTCGATCGCTCACATAGCCGCCAAATTTCAATAGCGAAACCGTGGACCCTGCTTTGGCCTTAACCGAATATGAATGGGATACTTTTAAGGCCTCTTCCGAGATAGATGGATTTTGGTCTTCCGGGGCTCCATTGACCCACACAGAATTAGCCATGAAAGTACATGTGTGAAATTCTGTTTTCATGGTGAATGCCTCAATAAAGGCACGGTTTTTCTCTGAGTGCAATCGCGTGGTTTCCCAGAATTTATCATCCCAATTGCTGTCCTCGTTTGTGATCCCGGAATCCAGATAGGAAATAAAAACGATCTCCAGATCTTCTTCCAATGCGGTGACTTTAAAATTAATGGCCCCTACTTCATCCAGGTTTACACTTAGAAATCGGCGAACTCCAACCTCAATCCGTTTTCCATTGGAAAGGGTAGCTTCAAAACTACGGGAATACCAACCTTCATACATATTTAATTCCCGCCTGAAATTATCTACGATAGTACAAGTATTCAGATCGAGCATCTCTCCATCGATAGTCACATCAATCCCTATCCAATTAGGTGCGTTGAGCACTTTGGCAAAATATTCCGGGTAGCCATTTTTCCACCAACCCACGCGCGTTTTATCCGGATAATATACCCCGGCAATATAACTTCCCTGGAAAGTAGGCCCGGTATACGTTTCTTCAAAATTGGCCCGCTGGCCCATGGCACCATTACCTATACTGAAAAGGCTTTCTGAAGACTTAACATGATCGCGTTCAAAGCCTTCTTCGATAATACGCCAAGGGTCTGCTAAAATATAATCCTGATGCATGTGCTCTTAGTTAGTGGTTTATTAGGTTGGTCTAACCAGCTTTTTCTAACAAGTCATTCAGCCAGTCGATACCCATTTCATTAAAATCGGTAAATACATAATCGGCATGACCCAGAATTTCCTTTTCCCCAATGCCAATACTGGTCATGCCCGCTTTGTTCGCAGCTTCAATTCCGGCCTGTGCATCTTCAAACACAATGCACATTTCATTTTCAGCATTCAGAAAATCTGCAGCCTGGAGGAAAACTTCAGGGTCTGGTTTGGCAGCCGTAACCTGGGTTCCGTCTACAATGGCCTGAAAATAAGATAACAAGCCCACTTTTTCAAGGATCACCCTGGCATTTTTACTGGCAGAACCCAGGGCCATAGGCACATTTCTTTGTTTTAAGTGATTTAAAACTTCGGGTACGCCCGGCAGGATCTCTTCCTCATTCATGGTTTCAACATAGACGAGGTAATCTTCGTTCTTGCGCACTAGGCATGATTCAAATTCAGATTCACTCATGGATGTATTCCCAATCTCAAGAAGGATCTCCAGGCACCTGCGCCGACTCACTCCTTTGAAATGTTCGTTATCAGATTCAGTAAACGGAATGCCCAATTCATCAGCCAGCTTCTTCCAAGCTAGGTAATGATATCTCGTTGTATCCACAATTACCCCATCCAGATCAAAAATGATGGCCATTTTATTCATGTATTACGTACCAAAAGTTCCGGGATTCAACCGGGGATTAGGACGACAAAGTAAGTGACTTTGAATGGGTTTGTAAAATAAATGAAGGAAATAAAAACGGGATAGTTGATTCATGGTTCCCTGCATCAGCGGGTAGAATCCCTTTCCAGGATCCCAGCCTGGATCACCGCTGAACGAAAGGGCATTTGTTTATCTTCTAATTGGCCCTCTACACGATCGATCAGCAATTCCGCTGCCTTCTCACCCATACGCTGGCCGTGCTGCATCACTGATGTTAATGACGGATTAGCCATTTGGGATAATATACCATTAGTAAATCCAATGATAGCCACATCTTCGGGAATTTTCTTGCCCAATTGCTGCAATTGTTTCATACAGCGTATGGCAAACACTTCGTTAACGCTCACCAGTCCATCTATGACGATATGTTTAAAGAACTGCACACTTTTATCTTCTTCCTCAAACTGATAAGGCAATCGAAGGATCATAGAATCGTCTACTTTTAGGCCTGCCTCTTGCAGGGCCCTGTAATAGCCATGTGCGCGTTGGGCATCAACATTGAGGTAGTTTTCATTCATGACTAGGGCAATATGCTTGCTTCCTCCTTCTATCAATTTTTTAGTGGCCAAATAGCCGGCCTCCTCATCATTTATGGTGATCTTGTCACACTGAATTTGATCCGTTACCCTGTCAAAGAGTACCAGGGGTATCCCTTGATCTACTACGCTTATCAGATGTGAATAATCTCCCTTTTTTTGAGTTTCTGCAGCCAGAGACATAATGTATCCATCAATACTGCCATTGGCCAGCAATTCCATATTGATGACTTCCTTGTCAAAGGATTCATCTGAAATGCAGACGATCACATTATACCCTTTTGCATTTGCATAATTCTCGATGCCTCTGAATACAGTAGTAAAAAAATGATGGACGATATCAGGAATAATTACACCAATATTTTTTGTGCGCCTGTTCTTCAGACTAATAGCAATATTATTAGGCCGATAATTATACAATTGTGCAAAAGCCTGAATCTTTTCACGCGTATCCAGACTTATTTCTGAACTGTTCTTTAAGGCTTTGGAAACCGTAGATACGGAAACGTCTAATTCCTTGGCTATGGTCTTAAGGGTGATTTTCTTTTTCAAAGTCTAAAAGTTACAACTCACATGAACCCAGCAAGGTGAATCTGATACGCATTTCTACCAGTAACTCTTCCTGCTCATTCATTCATTATTTCTTATATGTCAAAAAATACTATATTTGTCTCGCTTAACAGCAATTACAGCCCCACAATATTTAGCATTCCATATAATTTGGCTTATTAAATTTGATGGGGTCTAATTTACTAAAGTTATTAACACGAAACCGTTTTCGTAATCCTAAAATAGTGTATTTATAGGCTGCGAAAAGGATTTGTGGTATGTTTAACACTTGGATTTAAATTAACTAAACTTAAAATTAACTATTTATGAAGTTTACGCTACTAAAAGGCCTCTTACTGGTTGGAGCTCTCTTGAGTTTTGGATTGGTTCAGGCCCAGGACGTATCCGGTAATGTTTCTGATGCAAATGGCCCGTTGCCTGGGGCTAGTGTCTTAGTAAAAGGAACTACCAACGGTACACAATCAGATTTTGATGGTAATTATACCTTAAATAATGTAGCTAGTGAAGCCACTTTGGTATTCAGCTATATTGGGTATAGTACTGTTGAGGTACCTGTGAACGGGCAGTCGACCATTAATATTGTCCTTGAAGAAGATGCTGAGGCATTGGAAGAGGTCGTAATTATTGGTTACGGTACCACAACTGTAAAAGATGCAACCGGTGCAGTAACTGCCGTTTCTGCTGATGACTTCAACGGAGGGGTAATTGCTTCTCCTGAACAATTAATTCAGGGTAAGACTGCCGGGGTTAATATTCAGCAATCGAGTGGTGAACCAGGTGCAGGAATCTCCATTAATATTCGGGGATCCAGCTCAGTTCGTGCCAACAACAATCCGTTGTTTGTCGTAGATGGTATTCCACTTTCTGGAGAAAGTACAACTCCTAGTGGAGATACGGGTAATGGAGGAAGTTCTGTCAGAAACCCGCTGAATTTCTTGAATCCGAATGATATCGAGAGCATTTCCATTCTTAAGGACGCTTCTGCAACTGCGATCTACGGATCCAGGGGTGCAAATGGTGTTGTGATTATCACTACCAAAAGCGGAAGAAGTAGAACTGCAGGAAACTGGGATTTTTCATCTTCTTTAAGTATTTCTACTCCAGCGAACGAGTATGACCTCCTGAACCGATCTGAATTCCTGGCAGCTGTTACTCAATTTGGAGGTAATGCTGCTGCTGTAGATGCTGGCGCAAACACAAACTGGCAAGATTTAATTACAAGAACAGCGGCTTCTCAAAGCCAGAACCTTTCGTATTCAAATAACTATGGAGACGGAAATGTACGTGCCACCTTCGGGTATACTTCACAATATGGGGTTGTTGAAAAAACCGACTTGGAGCGTATCACCGGTCGATTAAATATCCAACACCGTTTCCTTGATGATAAGTTAATGGTTCGATTACAATCTTCCATATCCCGTGTAAATGATGAAACAGCTCCGCTTGCCGGAACCTCTGGTTTCCGTGGAGATATCCTTGGGGCCGCCTATTCTGCGAGTCCAACATGGCCTGCAAGCACGACATTCGACCCAGGTGGTGCTTTAATAAATCCTAAAAATTTCTTGGATAATTCACAAAACCGTTCAATCACGGATCGAATTTTGGTCAATGGTTCCGTGGAGTATAGTTTTACACCGGAATTAAAAGGAAAGGTGAACGTAGGTTACGATTTGGCTGAAGGTCAAAACACCTCTGTAATTTCTGCAAATGTAATCGGCTTGGATGATATTCCAGGTTCCGGATTTGGTGTATATAATACCTTGGAGAGAGAGAGTTACTTATTAGAAGGAACATTGAACTATAATAAAGATATTGGAGACGATAAGTTGGATGTTTTAGTAGGATACTCCTTCCAGGATTTCCGTACCAAGGGACGTAATGCTGCAGGTCGTGGATTCGGAACAACAGATCTTGATGTAATGGCGCGTGATCTTCGCTCTACAGTTAATGCAGCAGGAAATTCTTTCAGTGGTTTATATCAGCAATATTACTACGGTGTAAATACAACTGCATTATTGGTGAACCGATTGTTCCCTTCAGTTGTACCCGGTGAGAGTGTAGGGAATTCCTTTGTGCGTAAAATACGGGGAATGACTGCAGACACATTTGATAATACGGATGAGTTACAATCCTTTTTCGGTAGGGTAAACTACAACCTAAACGATAAATATTTATTTACCGGAACGGTAAGGGCAGATGGTTCTTCCCGGTTCGGTCCGGATAACCAATACGGTGTCTTCCCTTCCGGTGCCATTGCCTGGAAATTGAGTGAAGAAGATTTCGTAGGGGATAATGTCTCTACATTAAAACTGCGTTTGAGTGCAGGTCTTGTAGGTAACCAGGATGGTCTTGGATACGGTAACTTTGTCGCACGTCAGCGATTTAGTGGACTCGGAATACAATCTAATTCCGAAGTAAACCAGAATGGACTTGTAATTGTTGCAACGGACAGGCCTGACCTGAAATGGGAAGAAACGCTCAACTTTAACGTTGGTTTTGATTTCGGATTTAACCTGGATCGTTTAAGCGGTAGCATAGATGTATATCGCAGTGAAACGAACGATCAGTTACTCCGTTTACCACCACCGGCGCCTGCAGTGGATCCGTTCCAGTTTGGTAACTTTGATGCTGCCATTCTGAACCAGGGTATTGAATTCGCCTTGGCGTATGATTTTATTCAGACAGAAAACTCAACGTTTTCAGCGGCCTTTAACATTGCATACAACGAAAACGAAGTACAAGACTTCGATGGTGCGATCAATACTGGAGCCGTTAACGGACAGGGTCTGTCCGGTGCTTTTGCACAACGCCTGGAATCAGGAAGATCAATATTTAGCTATTATATGGCCATCTTTGAAGGCTTTGACAGCAGCGGATTCCCAATTTATCAAGATGTTGATGGAAACGGAACCGGAGATCCCATTGGAGATCAGACTTTCGTAGGCGAAGATGCCCTTCCTGATGTAACGGCAGGACTATCGCTTAACTATAACTTTAATAACTGGGATGTTTCTGCTTACCTTAATGGTCAGTTCGGCTTCTCAGTCTACAATAACACAGCAAACGGATTATTTACGTCCGGTTCTATTACCAACGCACGTAATGTTACGCCAGACGTAGTTACAAGCGGTGAAGGTGCCGGTGCCTCTGCTGATGTATCAACACGATTCTTGGAAAAAGGTGATTTTGTTCGTCTACAGAACGCAACCATTGGGTACAATGTACCTCTTAGTGGTGACGGTTTCTTAACCGCTTTGCGTTTCTCTTTAACCGGACAGAATTTGTTCTTGATCACAGATTACAGCGGATTAGATCCGGAGATCACAGTTGCCACTGGTGACCTTGGTTCCGGAGTACCATCTCGAGGTATTGACTGGTCTGGATTTCCAAATCCAAGAACTGTGACTTTTAGTTTAAATGCATCATTTTAAAAAATTGTTAATCATGAAAAGAATTCAATTCAAAGTAATTTTAATAGCATTCTTTGCAGTTGCCGGATTAGTTTCCTGTACGGACCTGGAGATCGAAGAAACAGATTCGATCATTACAGAAGGGTTCCAGGGATTGGCCGATCCTTCATCAACTGTTGATGAATTGTACAACAGATTAACCGGTCAATACGGAAACCAGAGTAATTGGTTTGCCTTGCAGGAAGTAACTACAGATGCGGCCATTATCCCTACCCGTGGAACAGACTGGGGAGATAATGGTGAGTGGAGAAATTTACATAACCACGGCTGGAATAGTGAGCATCCACAGATCGGAACAATTTGGAACGATTTTAATGCGAATCAGCTTATTGCTTCGCAGGTTTTAGATTCCAGAAGTAGCCCTACAGCACAGAATGTTGCAGATGCCAGCTTTGTACGTGCACTTAGCATGTGGCTTATCCTGGACAATTTTGGACAAATTCCATTCAGAGACACCTCATTGCCGTCATCTTCTTTACCAGAAGTATTAAGTGGGCAAGCAGCATTTGACTTCATAATGGCTGACTTAGATCAGGCCATTTCTGGATTTTCAAGTCTTCCGGCTGGTCAAGGCGCTGAGGCTACTTTCCGTGCCAGTAAAGAGGCAGCGAAGTATCTAAAAGCCAAAATATTGCTCAACAAGCATGTTTACTTAGGTGGAACACCGGATTCAGGTGACATGTCCCAGGTAATTTCTCTGGTCGATGACATTACCGCTCAAGGGTATGCATTGGAAACAATGAATTATTTCCAGATTTTCAGGGACGGTGCTGATACTGAAACAATCTGGTCACTTAAATCCGCCACTGGCAACAGGATCTTTAATGGTCTTCACTACAACAATACCTCTTTACAGGGTGGTGGTTGGAATGGCTTTAGCACCTTGGCTGAATATTATGACCTTTTCGAAGGAGATGCAGATTTCAACCGTGTTGAAGTTGACCAAACCCCTCTTGATGGACAGGAGGATCGCCGCGGAGGAGTGCCACCAATGGGAACTCCATTTACAGGCGTGCCGGGAACTGTGGACGATGGGAACGGATTTGAAAATGGATCTAATGTTGGATTCGGATTTTTGATCAACCAGCAATATGCGCTGGATGGTACACCATTGCAGGATCGTGCCGGTGCTCCACTGACTTTCAAAAGGGACTTCAGGGACGGTTCAGGAGCTGAGAGCTTTATCAATAATGATGAGACTACCGGTATCCGTTATATGAAGTATAACCCGCGATATGATGAAGGGCAATCAAGTCATGAGATCGTATTCCGATATGCAGATGCACATTTGATGAAAGCAGAAGCTTTAATGCGCAGTGGTGGTGATCCTACTGCTCTGGTTAACGAACTTCGTGCGGTGCGTAATGCTGCTGCAGTTTTAGGTTCTGTAGGAGAAACAGAGCTTCTTGCTGAAAGAGGACGTGAATTAAACGCGGAGCTTTGGAGAAGAAACGATATGATCCGTTTTGGACAATTTACCAGAGATTGGTTATTTAAGGAATCTCCGGCTATTGGAAATCCGGAAAAGCAATTATTCCCAATTCCTGCAGCTCAGCTGTTAGCGAATCCTACGCTTGTTCAGAACCCGGGATACTAATAACTAAGAGTTAATTTTAAGTTTAACCCTGTAGCACGTGCTACAGGGTTTTTTCTTTTATTACAATATGCTCGAATGATTAGAAAATAATAGACAAGCTAGTCTTCAGGCAAGAAATCAAAGGCAGCCTTTTTCTGTGCCATATATTCCTGCATAGCACCGGGAGATTGCATCAAGGCCTTCATCTTTTCCATGGCTTCAAGGTGGGCCGCATCCCCTTTTTGGAACATCTCCATTCCATGTTTCCTGCTCAGCGCAGCCATCTCCTCAAAGGTCTCTGCAGTAAATGTTTGATCACAGGCCCCACCTAGTTCCCTACATGTCATTGATTTCATAATGATTATGTTTTTAAGATCATATTAGTTAAAACACCTAGGAGTTTCTACCTGAATACCCTCCACATGACTAAAATTAAAGCTTTAAATATACCCATTTCCCTTTCATGACAAATAGGATGGTGCCCAAAAACAGGGGGATAATTAACAAGTCATAAACTTTTGGGTCTATTGAGAATATGTATCTTGCCCGACGACCGAAATACATTGATGCCCTTATTCAGTAGGTCAGGCATAATAGCTTCTTTTTGCTGGATCAGAGGCATAAATCAGGATGGTCCCAGACTGGATTATCAATAAGAAATAACTATGAAATTAGCACGCGAATGGGTAGGATGGATGCACTGCATGGGCTAATTTTGCACAACGCTAAAATTGGTAGATTCAAATGGAAATCCAATACGACATTTGCCGTTTCAGAATCGCCAATTGACGAGATTTATTTCAATGGAATTCAAATCACAGTTAAGAATGAGAATAGCCAGTAATTATTTCCATTGGGCATTAGTCCTGGGTTTACTTCTTGTAGGCTGTACAAATGAAGAAAAGTCTGCTGATCCTGAGAACAGCGCTACAACCTTATTTGAACTCTTATCCCCAGCTAAAACGGGGGTCGACTTTATCAACCGCGTTGAAAATCAAAAGAACTTCAACATTTTCAAATACCGCAACTTCTACAATGGAGGTGGCGTAGCCATAGGTGATATCAATAACGACGGACTCGCCGATCTGTACTTCACCGGAAATATGGATGCAAACCGACTCTATCTCAACAAAGGAGATTTGACCTTTGAAGATATCTCAGAATCAGCTGGGATAACAGGAAATAAACCCTGGTCTACAGGGGTTGCCATGGTAGATATCAATTCCGATGGCCTGCTGGATATTTATGTAAGTAATGCAGGGAATATGGAGGGGGACAATCATGACAACGATTTGTTTATCAATAATGGCGATCTCACATTTACCGAAAAAGCAGCAGAATTCAATCTCGCTAAAACAGGGTTTACAACACATGCTTCTTTCTTTGATTATGACAAGGACGGAGATCTTGACGCCTATATTCTCAATAACAGCAACATTCCGGTAAGCAGCCTGGGTTACGCTGAGCAAAGAGAAGTAAGAGCCCAGGATTGGGAAGGAGTTCCGGATATTTTTAAGGGCGTTGGTGATATGCTACTGCGCAATGACGGAGGCACTTTTACCGATGTGAGTGAAGAAGCAGGCATATACGGCAGTCTGATCGGATTTGGCCTGGGCATCATGATCACTGACCTCAATAAGGATCTTTGGCCGGATATCTATGTGTCTAATGACTTTTATGAACGGGATTACCTCTACATCAATCAACAAGACGGCACGTTTAAGGAAGAGATCAAAGAGTGGACATCCCACCTCTCCCTTTCTGCCATGGGAATAGACATTGCCGATCTTAATAATGACGGGCATGCGGAGATCTTTATTACAGATATGCTTCCGGAACCGGAGCAAAGGGTAAAGTCGGTCATGGAATTTGATAATTACAATGTCTACAAGCTGAAGCAAAGCAAAGATTTTTACCAGCAATTCATTCAGAATACACTGCAGCTAAACAATGGGGACGGAACCTTTTCCGAAGTAGCTTATTTCAGTGGTGTGGATGCAACGGATTGGAGTTGGGCCGGTTTGCTTTTCGATATGGATAATGATGGCTTACGCGATATCTTTATTACAAATGGTATCAACCATGATCTCACCGATCTTGATTTCGTAGATTTCTTCGCCAATGAGATCATCCAGAAAATGGCCTTGACCGGCAGGAAAGAATCTATTGATTCCATCATAGCAAAAATGCCCATCAAACCCCAACCCAACTACGCGTACAGGAATAAAGGCGATATCACCTTTGACAATGCCAATAAGGATTGGGGCTTTGAACTACCCAGCATGTCTAACGGGGCTGCCTATGGGGACCTCGATAATGATGGCGATCTGGACCTTGTGATCAACAATGTGAATGCAACGGCCTTCATTTATGAAAATCAAACCAATGCCTTAAAAGACCATCACTATCTCAAATTGAAGTTCAAGGGAAGTGAAAAGAATCCATTTGGGATAGGGACGACCGTTATGTTACATTACAAGGACAAGGTGATCGTACAGGAAATGATCCCGTCTAGGGGCTTTCAATCTTCCATGGAGTACGGTATGACTATAGGCCTGGGTAATGCAGATCAGGTTGATTCCCTACGAGTACTTTGGCCGGATGACCGCTCACAAAAGTTCACAGACCTTACTGTAGATCAAACCTTGGAATTGGATTATTCGAAGGCTGATGGTTCCTATGCCTGGCCAGCTGAAAAGGCAGCTCCACTACTTCGATCCCTGGATAATAGCCAATTGGTTTCCCATCAGGAGAATTCATATAACGACTTTGATTATGAAGGATTGATATATAACAAATTATCCCAGGAAGGACCTTCCCTGGCTGTTGGTGATATAGATGGAGACGGTAATGAAGATGTGTTCATCGGTGGCGCCAGCGAACAACCAGCCATGCTGTACCGGCATACAGGAAACGGAAACCTGGTGTTAACCGGCCAATCCGTATTTCGCGAAGATGCTTCCTATGAAGACACGGCAGCTGCATTTTTTGACGCCGATTCCGATGGAGATCTGGATCTTATGGTAGGTAGTGGTGGCAATGAGGTCGGGCAGCAACGCAACTATCGAACCCGGCTATACGTCAACGATGGTTCCGGGAATTTCTCCCGATCCGAAGCAAGAATACCGTCTACAACCGGAAATACTTCAGTCATTGCACCAGAAGATTTTGACGGTGATGGCGATATGGACGTCTTTATAGGATCGCGAAGTGTTGTTGGCACCTACGGTGTAGATCCAGACCATGTTTTCCTGGAAAATGTGGGCGATGGAAATTTCGAAGATGCTACGGAGCGCTTAGGCTATGACCTTCAGAAAGCGGGCATGGTAACCGATGCAATATGGGCCGATGTAACCGGTGATAACAAGAAGGACCTGCTCACAGTATCGGACTGGGGTACGCCTATCATCTTTAAAAATTCCGGTAAGAGGATCAGTCGGGTCCCTTCAGACCTGGATAGCCTTTCAGGATGGTGGCTTTCAGTAGAAGCCGCAGATCTGGATGCAGACGGGGATCAGGACCTCATCCTTGGGAATATGGGAGAAAACCTGCACTACAGACCCGGAAAAGATGCAGTCATGAAAATGTGGGTCAATGATTACGATAATAACGGCACCTTGGAGCAAATGGTAACCCTGCAGGAAGATGGAAAGGATTTTCCTATCCATCAGAAAAAAGAGGTCACCGCCCAGATGGTTTCTCTGAAGAAGGCAAATTTAAAAGCTTCTGTTTATGCCAGTAGAACAATTCAAGGCCTCTTCCCGGAAGAAATATTGGGAAGGTCTATTGTAAAAACAGCAAATACCTCATCCTCTGTGATCGCGAAATTTTACGATCAAGTCGTTGCCACAGCGGGTACAATTGTCCTGTGTTTGTGACATCAGCTGTACCGATATCAATGAAGATGGCCACCTGGATCTCATCATGGGTGGTAATAATTTTGAATTCAAACCTCAATATTCTCAACTGGATGCCAGTTTGGGCCATGTGCTATTAGGCGATGGCTCTATGAACTTTGAATGGCAACCCTATACAAAAAGTGGCTTCTCAATAAAAGAAGAGATCAAACATCTAAGCACTTTACGCGATGCTTCAGGTAAGCAGTTCGTTATAGCAGCCATAAATGACACCAAACCCAGGATCTTTGCGCTTAAATAAGATCACCATACTGCTTTTAGGATCGCTTCTGATCACCTGTAACAGGCAGGGTGATCGCCTATTCGATCTTCCTTCCGGCAGCGAAACCGGAATTACCTTTACGAATGTCCTCACTGAAACCGAAGACTTAAATATTCTTGATTACCTCTACTACTATAATGGAGGGGGTCTGGCCATCGGAGATATAAATAATGATAGTCTCCCCGATATTTTTCTCAGCGGAAACCAGGTAAAAAACAAGCTCTATCTCAACAAAGGAGATCTTCAATTTGAAGACGTAACCGAAACGGCAGGGGTCGCAGGTAACAGTGAGTGGAATACCGGTGCGGTAATGGGTGATATCAATGGCGATGGCTGGTTAGATATCTATGTCTGTGCTATGGTGGGGTTAAAAGGCTTGGATGGATACAATGAACTCTATATAAATAACGGCGATGGCACCTTTTCTGAAAAAGCCTCGGAATTTGGCCTCGACTTTGATACCTATAGTTCTTCGGCAGCTTTTTTGGATTACGATAAGGATGGCGACCTGGACATCTATTTGCTCAACCACGCCGTGCATACCCAGGAATCCTATGGTAAAGCCGACTTAAGATACATCCGAAATTCACAAACAGGAGATAAGCTTCTACGTAATGACGGGGCTACCTTTACCGAAGTAAGTGAAGAGGCTGGTATTTATGGGGGCATAAATGGTTATGGCTTAGGCGTTGCCGTAGCGGACTTCAACCAGGATGGCTATCCGGATATTTATGTGGGGAATGATTTTCACGAAGATGATTACTTCTACCTGAACCAGGGTGATGGTACTTTTAAAGAAAGCTTACGGGATTATTTTGGCTATAGTTCCCGTTTTTCAATGGGCAATGATGTGGCAGATATCAATCACGATGGTTGGCCGGATATCATTTCTCTTGATATGCTCCCGGAAGACGAACTCGTCTTAAAATCGTCAGAAGGTGATGACGATGTACAAACCCAAAACATACGCACAGAACAATTTGGATATCACTATCAGTATACGCGAAATATGCTCCACATAAACCGCCAGGGGTCGGGATTTGCCGAAACAGCATTGTTAAGCGGTATAGCAGCGACCGACTGGAGCTGGAGCGCTTTGTTTGAAGATTATAACCTGGACGGGGAACAGGATCTTTTTATAGCTAATGGCATCCCAAAACGACCAAACGACCTGGATTATATCAAATTTGTTTCAAGCGAGGAGATCCGGAATAAGATCTCAAATACCAGAATGATCGATCGGGAAGCCCTGCAATTGATGCCCTCAGGAAACTGGCACAATTACATTTTTAAAGGCAACGGAGATCTTGGATTCGAAGATATGTCGGGCCGATGGGTATCAAAGGATACCGTGATTTCCGGCGCAACAGCCGTTGCAGATCTGGATCGGGATGGCGACCTCGACATTGTCACCAACAACCTAAACCAGGAAGCCAGTGTCTTTGTTAATCGTTCTGCAGGAAATAAAGATCAGAATTATCTGAACCTGAGATTTGAGCTAAATGGTAAGAACCGATTTGGGATCGGGACAAAAGCATATTTATTTCATAAAGGCCAATTACAGTATAAAGAATTATATACGGTCAGGGGATTTCAGGCATCTTCAGAACCCCTTTTACATTTTGGCTTAGGCGCCACTACAGAGATAGATTCCCTTCGGATCATTTGGCCTGATAATACCGCTGAAGTTTTTACAGGCATTAGAGCAAACCAGGATCTCACACTTCGACCTAAGAACCCAAAACCCTTTGATTATAAAAGTCTTAATCCATCGAATAAACCCTTATTTACTTTTGTAGAGGGAAGCTTGGGAATCGACTTCACCCATATTGAGGACAACTATATCGACTTCAACCGTCAAAAACTGATCCCCTTCAAAATCTCAGACAGGGGTCCGGCTACAGCGATAGGCGATCTGGATGGCGATGGAAAAGATGATATTTATTTCGGCGGCTCAAAACTCAAATCATCGAGAATTTATATCCAGAAGGACAGTATATATGAATTGACCCGAATGCCATCACTGCAAAAGGATTCCATTCTTGAAGTAGTAGATGCGAAGATAATACCCGGTGCAGAGGGTGCGCCAGGGATATTTAAAGCTTCGGGAGGTGGCGATTTTTTTGGTGATGCCCCTGCCCTGTTGGATGGGTACTTTATTAAAAAGGACAGCCTGTGGGAGCGCATTCCTATGCCTGACTATTTTGAGAATGCGTCAGTAGTAATAGCTTCCGATTTTAATGACAATGGTAAAACCGATGTTTTCATTGGGAGCCATGGGGTTACAGGGGATTATGGAAAGATCCCTGCTTCTTATCTTCTTGAATTGGAAGAGGGAGGCTGGCAGCTATTAGAAAATGAAGCATTGGCTTCTGTGGGAATGGTTACCGATGCCCTATGGGACGATTATGACCTGGACGGGGATATGGATCTGATCGTGATCGGGGAATGGATGACTCCGCGATTTTTTACGAATAACCAGGGAAACCTTGAGGAAACTATAGTGCTTGAGGAAGAGCTAAACGGACTCTGGCAAGCCATTGCGCCCTTTGATATTGATGGAGATGGGGATACGGATTACATTTTAGGCAATTGGGGAATGAATTCGAAGTTTAAAGCCAGCGATAAATGGCCGGTACGGATGTACTATGGGGATTTTGATAAAAACCGGGCTACAGAGACTATAGTGGCGATTGCCAAAAAAGAAAAATATTATCCTATTGAAAGCCTTGACGGACTGGCCGGACAACTTGAGTTTTTGCGACGGTCGTTTAATGCGTATAAAGATTTTGCAGGAAAGACTGTCGAGGAGATCCTTCCTGAAGAGGCCCTGGATCAAGCCAGAGTATACGAGGTGAATGAACTGAGATCGGGGTATTTGGAAAACAATAACGGACTGTTCCGTTTCATGCCCTTTGGAACAGAATTACAAACAGCGCCTATCATGGCCTTCGAGGTTTTTGATTTTGACAAGGATGGAAAGGATGAATTGTTGGCCGGTGGAAATTATTTTGGGGTAAAGCCCTATCACGGACGTTTGGGCTCCTTTAATGGAGCTATGATAAAATCCAAAAATGACGTACTTTTAGGCCATAATATTGGGCTGGATCTCGCTCGAAAATCAGTACGGAACCTAAGTGTTATCAGGCTGAATAATCAACCCTACTTATTGGTAACCATTAATGATGGGCAAGCCGAAGTTTATGCCTTTTAGTATAGAAAAGAATATGAGAAAGATCGTAGTTATTAGTGTTGTGGGATTTCTGTTTATGGCTTGTAATCAGGAAGATACGCCCATACAAGTATCTGCTGATGACCTACACGCATCCGTTGATAAAGTAACTGAGGTAATGATCAACGACATATTTTCACCTCCCGTGGCAAGTCGTATTTATGCCTATCCCAATATTGCTGCCTATGAGATCATAGCAAAGTCCAATGACGATTATAATTCCCTGGCCGGACAGGCAAGGGAATTAACCCCTATTCCAGATCCTGCAGATCCGACAAGTCTGAATTATGACCTTGCCGCCTTGATCGCGCACATGGATGTGAGCAGGAGATTGGTTTTTTCTGAAGACAAAGTAAATGTACTACGCGATAGTTTATATGCACATTGGTCTGAAACGAATGAGGATGAATTTGAAAGTGCCAAAACATACGGACTGGCCGTAGCTGAACATATCAGTGAATGGATGTATAAGGACAATTACAACCAAACCCGTACCATGCCTAAATTTTCGATAGATACGGATGATCCGGCCCGCTGGCAACCTACGCCCCCTGCCTATATGGATGGGATAGAGCCTCATTGGAATAAGATCCGACCCTTCGTGATCGATTCTGCCGGGCAATTTAAGCCTACGCCACCACCTCCCTTCTCAATGGAAGAAGGAAGTGAGTTTTACAAGGAGGTAAGGGAGGTATACGAGATCAGCAATGAGATCACAGCCAAAGGAGACGAATCGGAAGAAATAGCCATCGCCCAATTTTGGGATTGCAATCCCTATGTTTCAGTTACGCGAGGTCACTTGATGTTTGCTACCAAGAAGATCACTCCCGGGGCGCACTGGATCGGGATCGTAAAGATCGCAACGCGAAAAACCAACAGTGATTTTGACGACACAGTATATGCGTATACAAAGACGTCTATTGCTATTGCCGATGCTTTTATAAGTTGTTGGGATGAAAAATATCGTTCCAATCTAATTCGACCCGAAACATTGATCAACGAGCATTTTGATGATAGCTGGCAGCCTGTATTACAAACGCCTCCTTTCCCGGAATATACCAGTGGTCATAGTGTGGTTTCTGGTGCTGCTGCCATTGCTTTAACCGATATTTTTGGGGATAATTTTTCCTTTGACGACGACACCGAATTACCCTATGGGCTTCCTGTCAGAAGCTTTAATTCTTTTAATGAGGCTGCGGATGAAGCTGCTATCAGCAGAATGTATGGCGGTATCCACTACCGGACGGCGGTAGAAATTGGTGTCAATCAGGGGCGTGATCTGGGACGGTTTGTTGTCCGGAACCTTGACATGAAAAACGAAACAAAACTAGCTTCGAATAAATAGCATGAAACGTATTCTGGTAATTCTCAGTGTACTCTTGGCCGGCCTTTTCATTTGGTATTTCTTTTTAAAGCAGCATGATTATCAGGTCCGCTTCCAAACCAAAACTACGCCTGGTACGGTAAGTCAGATCATCAAGACCTGGAGCGAGGCCCAGGAAGGGGGTCGCATCCTGGGATGGGACGGCCAGGAAGAAGTCACCCAACGCCTGGTATTTGGAGATTCTGCCTATACCTATACTTGGCGCATCAGATCTGAACATGATTCCCTCTCGACTGTAACGGCCTATATCGCGAATAATGAGAACAGTTTTCAAAATAAATGGAATCTTCTTTTTTCGGATACCGACTTTGAAAAACGTTCCAGGAAAACCGTTCAAGACCTGGGTCAAAGCCTGCTAGATCACTTAAAAAATATTAAAGTGGAAGTCGTGGGGGAAGCAGAATCCCCTGAATCTTTCTGTGCATGTGTGGAAGTCGAAACCACGCAATATGGAAAGGCCAATGGTATGATGGCAAACTATGGCTTATTAAACACGGCCATTGTAGCTAATAACATCCAACTCAATGGCCCTCCACTAATTCGCGTCCATGAATGGAACCAGAATGAAGATTCCTTGAAGTATGACTTCTGTTATCCCATTATCCGTTCCGAAAAATTACCACGTATAAAAAATATTGCGTACAAAAGAGTTTTTAGTAAACCCGCTATAAAGGCAACCTATAATGGGAATTATATCACAAGTGACCGTGCCTGGTATGCTATATTGGAGTACGCAGAAACACAGGGCATTGAAGTTACAGGATTACCTATTGAAGTGTTCTTTAATAACCCGACAATAGGCTCCGGAGATACAGAATGGCTTGCCGATATCTATATGCCTCTTAAAGAATAACTATGAGACGATTTTTAATTTTTGGGATATTGATCCTCACAGGATGTACTAATTATGGTCAGCTCACCTTTGTGACCAAGCTCCCTAAAAAGTTAAATGAAGTCTCCGGGATTGTTCCCGCCACAAATGCCACCTATTGGGTTATAGAAGACAGTGGGAATGCAGACAATCTCTATCGCATAAACCTGGAAGGCGAGCTGCTCCAAAAAGTGAATATAAAGAATGCCAAGAACAGAGACTGGGAAGCGCTGTCCAGGGACACACTTGGAAATATCTACATTGCCGATTTTGGTAACAACAGCAACAAGCGTGACGATTTGGTAATCTACAAGGTTCCTGAACCTACTAATACCCAGGAAGAGGTCAGAGCCGAAAAGATTAAATTCCGCTATCCGGAGCAAAAACGTTTCCCGCCTAAAGCCAGTAATTTCAATTTTGATGCAGAGGCCTTGTTTTATGCTTCCGGCTATCTGTATATCGTGAATAAGAACAGATCCACTCCCTTTAAGGAAAATGTAGATGTCTACCGTGTGCCCGCTAAAAAAGGAGAGTATGAGGCGGAAAAGATCGGAAATATCAAAACATGTGATGACCGCTACTGGTGCCAGGTGACCGGTGCAGAGATGTCGCCTGATGGGAAGATATTAGCGCTGCTCGGATATGGGAATATTTGGTTGATACAGACCGATCTCGAAAATGGAAAAGTGCTCAGCGGTAAGATGGAAAGCATTGATCATGGAGCGAGCTCGCAGTTAGAAGCTGCATGTTTTATAGATAACAATACACTGCTGCTAGCTGATGAGCAGGGGCCAGGCGGGGGAAGAAATCTTTATACCATGCCTATCCCAGTCGATAAATAAAAAAAGATCATCATAATCAGGTAATTAGGGGGAACCTGTAAATTATGATGACCTTTTTTATTACTTATCAAAGTAAGAAAGACAATGCCAAAGGTGTCTTATAACACTTCAATAAATAGGGTAAGCAAGTGGTGTAAAATCTATGGTTGGTTACTCAGGGAAAGAATACGCACTAACCTGAGGTAAAAATAGAAAGGATAACCCGTAACCAACCTTAGAAAAACAATAGCATTTTTATGGGAAAACTCACTTTTTCACATAAAAAAGGGTCAAATTGGCCCAAAATCAGTTCTTTTTTAATAAAAAACCTTGCATTTAGAGGGTTTTTAGTCTTTTCCAAACTCAGCGAGGTTTCTTACTCGCGGCGTCAACTGGTTTCACCAATCGGAATCCAACGTGATTCATAGCTGCATCAATTTCCAGTGGCATACGTGCTGAAACGCGGTAACTTGCACAATAACTATCATTACACAGAAAAGAACCGCCTTTGATCACAGTAAATCGGGCATACGGTGATTGTGGATTAAAACTTTTTTCAGGGCCGTTGGGATTGTCCGTATTAGACTCTTGGGAAAGGGTTTGATAATACCTGGGATCATACCAATCTGATGTGATCTCCCATACATTGCCTGCCATATCGTATAACCCAAATCCATTTTTTTGAAAACTACTTACAGGAGCAGTTTTTTCGAAACCATCACCCTTTGAATTAAATTCAGGAAACTTCCCCTGGAAGAAATTACACATGTAAGGGCTCTGATTGATGTCCTGATCACCCCAGGGATAGATCGGATCCTCCAATCCGCCACGGGCTGCCCATTCCCATTCGGCCTCTGTTGGTAATCGTTTTCCGGCCCACTCCGCATAGGCCTGTGCATCAGCGAAAGCAATGTGCACGACAGGGTGGTCTGCTTTCCCTTCGATCGAACTGCTGGGTCCATCAGGAAGCCTCCAATTTGCACCTTTCGCCCAGGCCCACCACTGAAAATAATGATCGAATGATTCCCTTGATTCATCAGGCTTAAATACCATTGATCCCGGGTTTAATAAAGAGTCATGCGGTTTGGGAACACCAGGTGGCAGCAGATCTTTTAGTTCTTCCCAATCAATTGGTCTTTCCGCTATTGTGATATAATTCGTTGCCGACACAAATTCTGAGAATTGTCCGTTGGTAACTTCTGTAGTGTCCATATAAAATGCATTAATTCGAACAGGATGTTTTGGAAACTCGCGTGGCAATGCCAGTTCTCCCCTGCCGCCCATCAAAAATTCTCCTGCAGGGATATAGACCATTCCTTTTGGCGGCCTCACGCTTTTATCGTTTTCTGAAAATTTTTCGCCACATGAAAGCAAAAGCATGGAGCATAATAGCACGTATCGTATCATTCCCGACTAAAACCCAAAGCCAAATCCAAAGTAGATCCGGATACCATCGTCTGAATCAAATGCACCGAAATTGGCGGTCATAAAGTCGGCCCCATTCACGAAAAATCCGCCGCCGACCGATGTGTTCCAGTCGTCCATGTTTTCACCTGGATTCAAGACAAGATCATTATCCACCCAGACCCTACCGATATCGAATCCGGCAAAGATCCCCAATTCAACGGGTACAATACTGGTTTTATATCGATTGAAATTCAAGCGTAGGTCCGAAGTCTGATAAAAAGAGGTTTTACCCGTAAAGCGTTGATTTCTGTACCCCCGTAAGCCATCATTCCCGCCGACACTCGCTGCCTGGTAGAATTCAAACTCTTCCCCAAAATTGATATGGGCCTTGGATTTGGTGGCAAATACCAACTGCCCTGATGGCCCTAGTTTATAGTTGAATGCCAGGGACGGGACCAAATACGTAAAGGTATTATCATTATCAACATTTGCCACATAACCTGCGCGGATCAGGAATTGCATCCCCAGTGTCGGAAAAGCGGGTTCGTCATATTGCTCATATAAATAGGAAGTTTCTGCCCTCACAAAATTATTCCTTTTATCCTGTGGTATGCTCGCGGCAAATATATTGATGAACCGATCCTCGGTCTCGTCCAGTTCGATAGATTCATAATCTACGCCGATCCGGAACTCTCCATTGACTTTGCCCCTGGATATCAGGCCTAAACCACCACTAACTGTTCCCAATTTTACGCGATTGTAATCCAGGTCAAACAACTCATCATTATCTGCTTCCGGATTAGGTGTAGAATTCCCAAATCCAAAGAAATTAATGGCGAAATTCGGACTCGTGAATTTGCCATTAAGGGTGAGGTTCCATTCCCCGATCACATTGGCAAATTCTCCTTCATAGCCCAGGTCAAATCCTTGGGTAGATGAGAAGTAGTTAGCCGCAAAGACATGTTTTGAGGTAAAAGGATTTCGCTCAAATCCGTTTACTGTCAATGTATTTGCCAGACCGAACTTTAAACCATCATCCGGATTGCCCCCAAAAGTAGGGATCAGTACATTGGAGTTGTATTTCGGTCGTTTGTAATCATAGTTGTTTGTGTCGTAATCATCTCTGATATGATTACGCCCTTTCCCGGTGAGCAAGGTGTTGTTTTTGCTCTTGAAATCATAGACATGTACTTTGTTCCCATTCTGAATATCATACTGATCATTATTTAAGCCGCCTATGATACGTAATTTGATAAGGTTAGATCCTTTACCTTTTACCAAAAAATAATCTTTATCGTCCAGACCATATAGCCAGATCTCTTTTGTTTCACTTCTTTCATAAGTTCGTTCATGCAACAGGTCCGCTTTCTCGCCTCCTTTGATACGGAAGGCTGATACTTTGGTTTGTCCTTTCGACATTCTCTCTATTTCGAACCAGTCATCTTTATCTGTTCCTGTTATCACTCCATACTTATTGATAATATGGAAGTACTCTTCGGCGATGGTCGTTAGATTCCCTCTCCGTCCTTTTAATGTCTCTTTGATGGATAGCACATATTGATCCTGAACTTCTTCGGGCAGATGTGAGAACGCCTTTTCGATCACATCATCGGTAATTTTAGATTGTATGAACTGGGCTTCATCCCACCAGGTTTTCCGATCCATTTGGGTCATAAATGCCATATCCAGTGGGAAGGGCTCCAAATTCATCCATTTCGGACTTTTTAATTCCTCTTCATAGGAATTGATGAGTCGAATTGGAGGCACCAATGTAGTTGCCAGTCCGGTTGCAAAACCATCATCCATCAAGGCAAAAGCCTGGTCTCTGTCGCGAGGTACGGGCCTGTATATAGTCTTGCCGTCTTCCTTAAAAGTTGCCCATCGCCATTGATCAAAATGCCGGTCCCAATCGCCCAGTAACATATCAAATAGTCGGGCTCGTACATACATTTTTTGATCGACGATATGATCTTCATCCTTACGAAGCATATCGATCATATCATGCGTGCTGATGAGCTTATCTGAATAGCCAAAAGAATAATTATCGCCATGGCCATCTGCGGCCCGCTCTTCGATCATATAAAGCTCATCCCCGTATTCATCATTGTATTGCCCAATGGCATTTTGTTTAGGCACATAATATAACTCCGGATTTGTATGGTATATGCCCACGGCATCCGATAGTTCGCCAATAGCTAAAAAGGCATAGGGATGTGAAGCCGTAAAGAAATCCATCACAATGTCTTCTGTATCTGTATCCGTGAATTCCTCCCGTACAAATTGCTCTTTAAAAGCAACCGACTGAATATATTGCACGGCATTTTTCCTTATGGCTCGCATCACATATTCTTTGCCTTCCGGGTTTACCAGCCGCAGGGAATTGGATTGATGTCCTCCTCCCCTTCTTATAGGGGTTAAACCACCAAACATCGTATCTAATTTAACGGTAGGTACGGTGATCTCCTTGCTAAAAACGTCTCGATAGCGCTCACCCCAGAACCATTTAAAAAATCCGGATCTCTCTGTTTCTTCTTTGGTATATACTGAGGTCGTATATGTCGGCGGGATGGGTGCATCATATGTCGGTATTTCTGTATTATCCGCAGGGAGTACTGCTGCTTGAAAGACGATGGCATCTTCTTCAG
Organism: uncultured Eudoraea sp.; assembly: GCA_947258555.1. Taxonomy (GTDB): domain Bacteria; phylum Bacteroidota; class Bacteroidia; order Flavobacteriales; family Flavobacteriaceae; genus HDS-28. Next base: position 91,858 of record CAMYJF010000008.1, read on the forward strand.
CTCCAATAAATTGTACTCTTGAAGAGCCGTTTTTATAGATAAGCAATTTAGCATATCCCTGAGCGCCGTAACTAAACTTTCCAGCGCCTACATTACGTGTGGGATTTACTTTAGAACCTGCCCCACTAATGATCTGGGGAATATTATTTTCTACCAGGTATTGAAGGCTGTGTTCATGCCCGGAAACGAAGATGGTTTTGTTATTCTCCTGTGCCAGGGTTACGATACGATCTTTGAAGGCATCATACCTTTTATTCTGCAGATCCTGAGGCGACACTCCTCCTGTTTTTCGGATGATGTTCTTTAGTGTTCCCAGGACGGGAAGCGGTCCCATGTGCTGGCCAAAAGAATACTGACCCCCATGCGGACCATTGGTAAACATGGGATTATGGAGGGCTACGATGGTAGTTTTCCCGCGAGCCTTTTTGATCAAACTTTCAAATTCATCAAAAAAGCGGCTCCGGGTACGGAACTCACAATCATCGTTGATCGTTGGGTGTTTATCCCATTTGGTGAGGTACCATTCTGTATCAACAACGATCAATTCTACATTTTCATTGATCTCTACTTTGCGAATAGGACATCCGTCTTCAGGGAGAAAACTGTTATTCCCCAATA
>CAMYJF010000009.1 GCA_947258555.1 uncultured Eudoraea sp.
TATTGAATTTGTCATAGATCTTTCGGAATGTTCCGGCAAAATACGCATTGCAGGATCTGTAAATACCAACGTTCATGTCTCGTACACCACCACCGCAATGGCATCCTCTTTTTTTATTACCCACATAGAACCCATTGTAGCATCTGAACTTTGTTTTTGGCGTAATTACGCCTTCCTGAAGCGCGACCAGGGCATTGAGTGTCTTAAATGGCGAACCAGGAGAAGGTTCGGCTAAGATTGATCTGTCCCAGGTGGGTTTAGCAATGGTATCGTAATGGAGCTTGTTATAATTTCTGGATCGTTCACGGCCAACCAATAGGGCAGGGTCGTAAGTAGGCCCGGAAATAAGCGCAAGGATCTCGCCGCTTGATGGTTCGATGGCTACTACGCCTCCACGTTTCCCATTCATGAGTCGCTCGCCGTATTCCTGTAATTGTTTGCTAAGGGTTACATGGATCTCTTGCCCGGGAATGGGAAGTGTATCTAAGGTACCATCACGATAAGGACCCAGATCGCGGTTGAAACGGTCTTTCTGAATATACTTAACTCCTTTTCGGCCACGAAGCACTTCTTCATACTGCTTCTCAATGCCAGTCCTTCCTGTGAGCTCACCCTGGATATAATAGGGATTCTCTTTGATCTCCCAATCATTAACTTCGCTAATATAGCCCAGCACATTAGCGCCACTTTTCGTATCGTAATACCTGAGTAATCTTTTTTGGATATAAAAGCCTTCATACTTCCGCATTTTTTCCTGTAAGCCAGCATAATCCTCCTTAGAAAGTTGTTGAACAAGTACGGAAGGGAGTCTGGGCGAAAATATTTTGGCTTTCTCTAATTTGGAGATAAAGGTTTGCTTATCTATCCGAAGCAGATCACAAAATTCCAGTGTATCCAGGGGTTTAACTTCCCTGGGGATGACCATTACGTCATACGCCGGCTGATTGGCAACTAACAGATTACCATCCCTGTCATATATATAGCCACGCTCCGGATAATCATATATGGCTTTGATCGCAGTATCTTCCGCTATTTGTGTAGGAGAGAATCTGAAGATTTGTAAATAGGAGAGCCGACCGATAAAGGTGATACCGATGATAATAATGATAGATGATAATAAAAATTTCTTCATTGTTTTTCTCTGCTAAACAAGGCCCGGAGTAAGAAGCATAATACTAATGTTCCTAAGCCGGTGAGCATCAATTTCTTAAGGATCAGTCCACTATGAGCAAAACTGAATATCTCTAATGTAAAAAATATTGTGTGATGCGCTAATATCAATAACGTTAAAAAAGTCAATTGTTGTACCATAGATGTTTGCTCCAGCCGGAAGCTTTGAAACTCATAATTAATTCCGAATACAAATCGCATCATGGGCGCTCTAAAATAGGCAATAGATACGGTTGCTGCAGCATGTATTGCTGTAGTATCAGAAAACATATCAATAATTAACCCAAGGAGAAAGCTAAGCAGCAGGAAAATTACCCGATTCTCTTTGATAGGATACCAGAAAAGAAACATAATATAGACCATGGGATTAATAAATCCATAAAAGTTGAGGTCGTTAAAGATCAGGACCTGGGCTAGGATCAATAAGATAAAACGGATTCCAATATAGATGTTATTCCTGTTCATCTGCGATATTTGATTCCAGTTCCTCGATCTCCGTCTTGCTCAAATTTGTGATGACATAAGCGGTAGACAAATTTGTCATATCATTAAACAGCCCCACATTAATGGTGTAAAAACTAGCTGAGGTCTCAAGTTTAAAATCCATTACAACCCCAATGGGAACACCTTCAGGAAAGATGCTGGACATTGCTCCTGTTACAATCGTATCTCCCACCGTTAATGTAACCAACCTTGGAATATCCTCCAGCTGAACTACATCGTATCGGTCCGTATTCCAAGTCAGGGAACCAAAATGATTTGTGTTTTGGATCTTCGCATTGATATTGGATTTAGTATTCAAAACACTCTGTATAGCAGAATAATTTTTTGTGCTGTGCTCTACGATTCCCAATATTCCTGTTGAAGTGATAACGCCCATATCTTGTGATATACCATGTGAATATCCTTTATTTATTGTCAGGTAATTTTCCGATTGCGCATAACTGTTCTTAATTATGCGAGCAGGCAATATTTCATAACCCACTTCTGATGAATCGATTGCTACACTATCGGTAAAGGGTCGGTTAAAAAGCAAATGCCTCAGCCTGTTATTCTCTTCCAGCAGGAAGGTATTCTCTTCCTTAAGCTTAAAGTAAGAGGTGATATTATCCCTGGAATTGTATACAACCCCGGAGATCCAATTGGCAGAATTAAAAAATTTAGAACGATGATAGGAATGTGAACGTACGGTGAGTATTAAAGACAAGAACAGCAGGAATAGAAAGAGGATAAAAGTCCGATATCGTAAGATAAAATCTATTATGCGCTGCATTCACTCTGTACTTGTATTACCGTAAAGTTCAACCTGGAAGGAGATCCAAATTCTATTTAATCAATATGCTTTTGTAACGTTCAAGGTTTTTTAACGCAATACCTGTTCCCCTTACAACAGCTCGTAATGGATCTTCTGCGATGTATACTGGCAGATCTGTCTTCTGTGAAAGCCTCCTGTCTAACCCCCTAAGCATAGACCCACCCCCGGCTAAATAGATCCCGGTGTTGTATATGTCTGCTGCCAGTTCAGGCGGTGTTTGTGAAAGGGTTTCCATAACGGCATCTTCTACCCGAAGGATAGATTTATCCAGGGCCTTGGCGATCTCGCGATAAGAGATCTGTACCTGTTTTGGTTTTCCTGTAAGCAGATCCCTTCCCTGAACCGATTTATCTTCCGGCGGGGATTGGAGATCTTCTGTCGCCGCTCCTATTTCTATCTTAATATTTTCTGCCGTGGTTTCCCCAACGTATAAGTTATGCTGAGTGCGCATGTAGTAGATGATGTCATTGGTGAATACATCTCCCGCGATCTTTACAGACTTATCACATACAATTCCGCCAAGCGCAATAATGGCTATTTCTGTCGTTCCCCCGCCTATGTCTACGATCATATTTCCTTTGGGTTGCATGATGTCCAGTCCAATACCAATTGCAGCAGCCATAGGTTCATGAATTAAGTAGACTTCTTTCCCGTTTACACGTTCAGCCGACTCTTTTACCGCCCGCATCTCTACTTCCGTGATGCCCGATGGAATACAGATCACCATTCGAAGGGCTGGAGGGAACCATTTCTTTTTTAAGGCAGGAATGTTCTTAATGAACATGTTGATCATCTTTTCCGATGCATCAAAATCGGCAATAACACCATCCTTTAAGGGTCTGATCGTTTTTATATTTTCATGGGTTTTTCCCATCATCATATTTGCTTCCTTTCCCACTGCGATGATCTTGCCGGTGAGACGGTCACGAGCCACGATAGATGGGCTATCAACAACCACTTTGTCTGCATGAATGATGAGAGTATTTGCCGTGCCGAGGTCAATGGCAATCTCCTCAGTTAAGAAATCAAAAAACCCCATATTGTAAAGTTAGTATTCGGATGAAAGGTACTATTTTATCGGCAAAGGTAGTAAACATTTAATGCTTAAAATGACGGGTGCCCGTCATGACCATAGACAGTCTATTTTCATTGCAGTAATCGACACTTAATTGATCCTTAATTGACCCCCCGGGCTGTATGACACTTTTAATTCCATTCTTATGCGCGATCTCGACACAATCGGGAAAGGGAAAGAAGGCATCACTTGCCATAACTGCCCCCTGAAGGTCAAATTCAAAAGCACCGGCTTTCTGAATCGCCTGGTTAAGGGCATCTACCCTGGAAGTCTGACCGGTACCGCTGGCGCATAGTTGTTTATTCTTCGCCAGTACAATAGTATTGCTCTTGGTATGCTTGCACAATTTTGAAGCAAAGAGAAGATCCTCTAATTCGGAATCAGTCGGTTTTAGATCCGTTACATAGCTAAGGTCTGAAAGGGTATCAGTTTTTGAATCTCGATCCTGTTCAAGAACTCCATTTAAGCAAGTACGTAAAAGGGTATTTGGCAGGGATGTGGGTTTTTGTATCAGCAGAATGCGATTCTTTTTTCCCTTTAAAACGACCAGGGCATCTTCTGAAAATTCCGGAGCTATAACTACTTCACAGAACAGCTTGTGGATCTCTTCGGCCGTATCTTTATCTATGGCAGTGTTGGTAATAAGGATCCCACCAAAAGAAGAAACTGGGTCCCCGGCCAGTGCATCTACATAGGCTTCCTTTACAGTTGCCCGTGTTGCCAAGCCACAAGCATTGTTGTGCTTAAGGATGGCGAAGGTTGGGGGTTCTGCTCTGAATTCGTCCATAAGATGCACGGCTGCATCTATATCTAATAAGTTATTATAGGAAAGAGCCTTCCCGTGCAGTTTCTCAAAAAGGGAATCAAAATCACCAAAGAAGGTGCCCTGCTGATGGGGGTTTTCCCCGTATCGCAAAGGCATCCCATTTGAATAGCTGATTCTTAAAGCAGCGATATCCCCATCGGAATTAAAGTAATTGAAAATGGCACTGTCATAATGGGAAGAGACCTCAAACGCTTTTGCGGCAAATGCTTTTCTTTGTGCCAAAGTGGTTAGCCCATCACTTTCGTCAAGTAGGGACAATAACTCATCGTATTGATCCATACAGGAGACACAAAGGACGTCCTTAAAATTTTTGGCTGCTGCGCGGATCAGTGAGATGCCACCGATATCTATTTTTTCAATAATGTCCTCGTCTCCGGCACCGGAGGCTACCGTTTTCTCAAAGGGATACAGATCAACGATCACAATATCAATTTCAGGGATCTTATAGGTATCCAATTGTGCTACATCGGATTCTTCTTCCCGCCTGCTGAGGATGCCGCCAAATACTTTGGGATGCAAAGTCTTAACACGTCCCCCTAAGATGGAAGGATAACTGGTCAGATCTTCAACAGGAGTTACCGTTACGCCTTGTTCTTTAATAAAGCGTTCCGTTCCTCCGGTAGAGTATATCTGGACTCCAAGCGCGTCCAATTTTGAAACTATAGGTGCCAGTCCCTCTTTATGAAATACTGAAATAAGGGCCGTTTGGGCTTTTTTAGAAGAATTCATTGATGCCTTTTTGATGCCACAAAAGTAATTTTTTTGAAGGGCAATTCAGAGGCAGGTTATCAACAAAAAAGGGAAAGTTTTAAAGAATTTTAGCAACTTCGGCATTAACCATTTCCAATAATCGTTCATCGGCTTCGCCAAAAGCATTTGGGGTATTCGAATCAATATCGATCTGCCCTACATTTTTTCCTTTGACAAAAAGAGGTACGACGATCTCTGAACGTACATCTATGCTGCAGGCAATATAATTTTCCTGCACCTCAACATCTGGTACTACAAAGTTCTTATCGCTTTCTGCTACCTGGCCGCAGATCCCTTTTCCAAATGGGATGACCGTATGGTTCGTTGCTTCTCCAACAAACGGCCCCAGATGAAGTTCTCTCTTCTCAGGATGCGAAAAATAGAAGCCAACCCAGTCATAGTGCTTGTTGTAATCTTGCAGTAGCTTACACACCTCTTCCAGGCGATCTGCCACAGTAAGTTCCTCCTGGTTCAGGACTGATTGAATATCAACAAGTACGGTATGCACCACTTGTATGCTAGTTTTAAATTTGGGCCTTCAAGGTACTAATTTTGGTATAATTCTGATTGATTTTAATTGAGAGCAAACGGTTATTTCTACTTCTATTTAACGTTTTAATGCGTAAGGAATACTCAATGATAGGTACTAAATAGTAAGATACGAATAACACTATGCGATCTTACTTGTTGGTATTATGTGTGTTGTTTGGGTTGATGTCCTATGGTCAGACTTGCTGTTCAGGAGGTGTCCCTTTGTCAAATAATTTGGGATTGACCAATGAGGGTGGTGGCATCTGGCAGATCGGATTAAGCTATGATTACAACAACTTGAATACCTTGTTCGCCTCTTCTGAGAAGCTCGCTGATAATTCTAGGCGAAGGATTACGCATTCGGTTCTCTGGAATACAAATTACGGCCTGACGGATCGCTGGGCAGTTGAATTGTTGCTTACATGGGTGAATCAAGCAAGAGAGATCAGACAATTTTCCAATATCAATGTAACTGAGACCAATGGAATTGGCGACGCTGTGATCTTGGTTGCGCATACCTGGCCTGATCTTCTGGGAGAAACTAGCACTTTAGTTTTTGGCCTTGGTGCGAAGGTACCACTTGGCCGTTCAGACCTTTCGACGGATGAAGGTTTTCAGCTTACAGCAGATCTGCAACCCGGAAGCGGAGCCTGGGATGGTATAGGATACATATCCTTATTTGGACAGGGGTTCCGCCCAACAGCAACCTGGTCCGGATCAATATTATACAGATTAACTGGTAAAAATGATGAATATCTGGACAATACATCCACTTATGAATTTGGCAATGTTTTTCAAGGCCTTGTCGGCTATACAGAGGAGATCCTTACAGGGAATTTAATATTCAATCCGGGATTGGTAGTAAAGTATAGGCATTCGATGGAAGATAAGATTAATGATCTGGACTTTCCAAATACGGGAGGTGAATGGATCTTCCTAAGACCTGAATTATCGTTTTCCATTTCCCCTGTTACCCGGTTAAAATCCCAATGGGAATTTCCCTTGTACACTAAGGTGGATGGTACGCAGTTAACACCTACTTCCCGATTGACCTTCAGTCTACTCTTTCAAATAAGACCCAATAAGAAAATAAATATCGATGATCAAAAAGACAATTCTAATATTCTTCGCCCTGGCCGGGTTGCTAGCCTGTAGTTCTTCAGGGACAGAAGTTCAAGGCCAGACATCGGATCCCGATTCTTCTGACAGTCCTTCACCCAATGTAGATCGATGGAATATCCCAATTGCAGAGGTCTTTGACGGTGGACCTGGCAGAGATGGTATCCCCGCGCTAACGGACCCTATTTTTGTGTCTGCAGAAGATGTTCAATTGATACAGGATGATGATTTGATCCTTGGATTCAAGAATGGATCTGATATACGCGCATATCAGCATTTAGTTCTTGATTGGCACGAGATCGTAAATGACGATGTTTCAGGTGTGAATCTGGCAGTTACCTATTGTCCCTTAACAGGAACGGGAATTGGTTGGAGTAGAGAAATAGGGGGTAATACGACTACTTTCGGGGTTTCGGGATTGTTGTACCAAACGAACTTGATTCCTTTTGATCGAGAAAGTAACAGCAATTGGTCACAGATCTTAAATGAGGCCGTAAATGGATCGTTGATTGGGACCGATGCAAAATTGGTGTTGCCCTTAGTAGAAATGGAGTGGGGTGCATGGAAAGCCATGTATCCGGAGACAAAGATCCTCAGTTTCAATACAGGTTTTCAACGCTCCTATGGTGTATATCCCTATTTGGATTATAAGACTAATAATGATGCCTTCCTGTTTCCGGTTCCAAAAGATAACCGACTTCCCTCTAAAGAAAGGGTGTTGGCAGTTGTGGAGAACGAAAATGCCTTGGCTTTCAGATTTGAAGATTTTACCGGAGGTGCACTATATCGAGAATCACACCAGGGGCGACAATTCTTGGTAGCTGGTAACTCTAAATTCATGTTGGCTTTTGACATTAGTGGCCCCATGAGTAACCTGGAGTTCACATATATGCATGATGGTTCTGCTTTACTTTTAGAGGATAATGAAGGCAACAGGTGGACTGTAATGGGAGAAGCTGTTTCAGGACCCCGGGTAGGAGCAAAGCTTCCAGCGGCGCCGGCTTTTATGGGGTATTGGTTCTCCATTCCAGCCTTTTATCCGACACGAATTTTTAATCCATAAAAAACCCTGAAGCAGATCAGGAAGTAAGCTATGAACTACTTCATGGATGCTTCAGGATTCTTGTTCTATTCCCGCTATGATACATTTACATCATTCCGGGCATGCCTCCACCGGCTCCCATAGGAGGTGCGGCCGGAGTATCCTCTTTGATGTCTGTTAAGGCACACTCTGTAGTCAGGATCATACCTGCTACTGAGGCAGCATTTTCTAATGCGATCCGAGTTACTTTCGTTGGATCGATAATCCCTGCTTTAAGCATGTTTACATACTTTTCAGACTTAGCATCAAATCCAAAATCGCCTTTCCCGTCATATACTTTAGCGACAACAACAGAACCTTCACCACCTGCGTTCTCTACTATGGTACGCATTGGCGATTCTATCGCTCTGGCGACTATTTGTACACCTGTCTCTTCATCGGCATTGTCTGCCTCAACTTTCTTTAGAGCAACCTTTGATCGAAGGAAGGCAACACCACCACCAGCAACGATGCCTTCTTCAACAGCGGCTCGGGTAGCATGCAGTGCATCGTCTACACGGTCTTTCTTCTCTTTCATCTCCACCTCGGAAGCGGCACCAACATAAAGTACGGCAACACCACCCGAAAGTTTAGCAAGACGCTCCTGCAATTTTTCTTTATCATAATCCGACGTAGTAGTCTCGATCTGAGATTTGATCTGGTTGACCCGCGTCTTGATATTTTTGGCAACACCAGCACCATTGACGACAGTAGTGTTGTCTTTGTCGATCGTTACTTTTTCACAACTACCGAGCATATCAATGGATGTGTTCTCCAGGGAGAATCCGCGCTCTTCAGATATTACAGTACCATTAGTAAGGATGGCAAGATCTTCAAGCATTGCTTTTCTGCGATCCCCAAATCCAGGTGCTTTTACCGCTGCGATCTTTAATGATCCTCTCAACTTATTCACTACAAGCGTAGCCAGGGCTTCCCCGTCTACATCTTCAGCTACTATAAGCAAAGGTTTTCCAGACTGAGCTACGGGCTCCAGAATGGGTAAAAGATCCTTCATGGTTGATATCTTCTTGTCAAATAACAAGATGTAAGGATTGTCCAGATCAGCGATCATTTTCTCAGAGTCTGTAACGAAGTATGGTGAAAGGTAACCGCGGTCGAACTGCATTCCTTCCACAACATCTACGTATGTATCTGTCCCTTTTGCTTCCTCAACTGTGATCACTCCTTCTTTTCCTACTTTTTCGAACGCTTCAGAGATCAACTCACCAATACTAGTATCATTGTTAGCGGAAATAGAAGCAACTTGTTTGATCATATCCGAAGAATCGCCAACCTTTTTTGATTGCTTAGTCAGGTTACCCACAACGGCTTCAACTGCTTTATCGATTCCGCGTTTTAGATCCATTGGGTTCGCTCCGGCGGCCACATTCTTTAAGCCTTCTTTTACAATAGCCTGTGCCAATACGGTTGCCGTTGTGGTACCATCCCCGGCAAGGTCATTTGTTTTAGAAGCTACTTCCTTTACCATTTGAGCTCCCATATCTTCAATGGGATCTACTAACTCTATTTCTTTAGCCACAGTAACACCATCCTTGGTTACTGCAGGCGGTCCGAATGCTTTGCTTAAGATAACATTCCGACCCTTAGGTCCTAATGTCACTTTTACGGCATTGGCAAGGGCATCTACTCCCCGGCGTAATCCGTCACGTGCATCCGTATCAAATTTTATGTCTTTTGCCATTTTTATAGTGCTTTTAAAGCGTTTAAATGATAGCCAGGATATCGCTCTCGCGCATCATGAGATAGTCTGTACCATCAAATTTTAATTCAGTTCCGGAGTACTTCCCATACAGGACTGTATCCCCTTCACTGACAGTCATTTTTTCATCTTTTGTGCCAGGTCCTACTGCTACGACCTTGCCTTTTTGAGGTTTTTCTTTAGCGGTATCTGGTATATAGATCCCTGAGGCAGTCTTGGTCTCAGCTGCCATAGGCTCTATTAGAACACGATCTGCTAAAGGTTTGATTTTAATCTTAGCCATTATTATTTGGTTTTAAGTGTCAAAAATTTTCATTTTCCTTTTGGCAGAAATTATGCCAAGTCAGTTATCTGACAGCTTGTTAAAATAAAAATGCCAGCTTGTCACTTTCTTGCCGGCATTTTTTCATTTCTATTGAATGGTATCTAAAGGATTTCCTTCCTGGGAAGCAGGGACTTCTTCCGGTGTAGTTTCAGGTACTGTTTCGGGAACTACCTCTTCAATGGCATCGCCTCCCGGAAGCAGTTTAGATTCTGTACTGGCAAAATTGCCTTTAAGTGCCACGTTCGATATTAAGATCAAGGCGATCAGTAATATGGCCAGTGTCCAAGTACTATTGTCCAGGAAATCTCCTGTTTTCTTAACTCCGCCGACGATCTGACTTCCACCACCGCCAAACGAAGAAGACAATCCTCCTCCTTTAGGATTTTGAACCATGATCACAAGCACTAATAACAGGCAAACTACAATTATGAGAATCAGGAATATAGAAAATGTGCTCATGTCTATTTTTTGTTGTCCTTTTGTATTTTTTTCACCGCCGAAATGCGGTCTGCAAAGAAACTACTTTTTTCGGGATATTTCAAACGTAATATCTTATACGCCTGGATGGCTTTTTTATACTTTTTTTGCTCCAGGTAAACCCGGGCAAGCGTTTCTGTCATAAGCTCCTTCTTATCTATTTTCAAAGAATCACTTATGTCTACTTGCTCTGTCTTTTCTTCAGCAGGTTTGATCTTCGGATTTGTTTCGATGAACTTGTCGATAAGGTCAAAGTTCTTTTCCTGCTTTGATACTTCTATCTCGTGGCTGACAACCTTCTTTTCTTCCTTTTCTTCTTTTTGTACGCCACCCGATAGTACAATTCCAGACCGATCAATTTTTTGCAAGGAAGTTAGTTGCAACCACTCACTAAAGGAATAACGCTCTTCCTGAGTGAAATCAAGCGGACTGCCCAATTCTAACTCTTTTTCAGCCTTTACCCGCTGTTCGGTGATCGTTTTGTCGATATCCGGATCTTTAGATTTAAAAAGGGATGGATCCAGGATGGTATCTGCATCTTTTACAGATTGTGGCAGCGGATGATCTTCAGAATCTGCGATCATTTCAGGCTCTAATTCAGTGCCCGCTAAGACTTCTTCAGCGATCACCTCGTGCTCTTTTATGGTCTCCGCTTTGCCGGTAATGGCATCTGCAATCGTATCGGCCAAGAATTCAGGAGAAGTAATGAAGTCGAACAAAACATCTCTATCCGATGTGTGTGCCGCCGTAACTTTTAAGGCATTGTTGTATTTAAAACTGTTCAGGTTTTTTAAGCCTTTCAGGTGTAAGGCATGGGCAGCCTGAAAATACGGGTATTCTTTCAAGATCTCTTCTAATTGCCTGGTTTGCACCGGAGTTTTTACCTCGGATGGATGTTGCAGTAAAAATGTAAACTCATCAACATTCATGTGCTACCAATTAGCAAGAGATTTATTAAATATATCCTGGTGGATCCTTTCAAAAATTATTTGATGTGCCTCATCCCTGACCGATGCGAGTTGCGAATTGGCATCATAGTCATAGAAAAATGAAAATCGCTGCTCAAAATCTGAATCTTCTTTGGTGGCATTGTAAAATCGAACGTTTACCCCAATTGTTAACCTGTTTTGTGCAGCGCGCTGTTCCGAGGTAGCCGACATAGGTGTAACCCGGTATTCTACGATCTCTCCTTCATAGATCAGATCTCCCTGGGTTGTGACCAGATCAAGACTGGTCTGGTTAAGAATAACATCTTGTAGACTCAAGGTAAACTCCCTGTCCAGTCCCGGATCAAAGGTACTACCCGGATTTTGAGAAGCATAATTCTGGAAGTAATTTACCTGAAATGTAGTGGCGGCTCCAACATCACCCCCTGTGAAATTATAAGCGCCACATGCTGTTAGCAATGTTGATATCAATACGGCTATGATTCCGGCCTTTCTCATTTAAGATCGTATTGTTTAATTTTTCGATAGAGTGTTCGTTCAGAGATTCCCAATTCTGAAGCTGCAGCTTTTCGTTTTCCTCTATTTCGATCGAGTGATTTTTTGATCAATTCAATTTCTTTTTCCTGCAATGACAATGTCTCTTCTTCCTGTATCTCTTCCGCAAAATGATATCGGTCTTCCACTTGTACTGGCTGTGCCTGTGGCACGTCAGCTTCATGTATAGGTAGTGCTTCTATTGCCGGCGCCTCTTCTTCAAAAGAATCGCCATTATCCCCGTAGATCTTTTTGATCAGGGACTGATTGTCTTCCTGTACTTTAGTGGTATCGCTGGATTGCAAGAGCTCTAAAGTAAGCTTTTTCAGATCGTTCAGATCTGCTTTCATATCAAATAATACCTTATATAGTATCTCTCTTTCATTGCTAAAATCACCCTCCTTTTGCCTGGGTTCTATGATCGCAGGCAGATTAGTGTCTACTGTGCGAGGGAGGTAATTGTTCAAGGTGGTTAATGAAATATTCCGTTCCTTTTCCAGCACTGAGATCTGTTCGGCCACATTTCTCAATTGCCGAATATTCCCTGGCCATCTGTGCTTCAATAGTAGCTGCATGGCATCTTCCTGAAGTCGGATCGTAGGCATCTTGTATTTCTGTCCGAAATCCGAAGCGAATTTTCTAAATAAGAGATGAATATCCTCCTGCCGCTCTCTCAAGGGTGGGAGATGGATGTCTACTGTACTCAATCTGTAGTACAGATCTTCCCGAAACTTACCTTTGTTAATAGCCTCGAGCATATTCATATTAGTTGCGGCCACAATGCGCACATTGGTCTTCTGAGTTTTGGAAGATCCTACTTTCAGGAATTCCCCGTTTTCAAGAACCCGGAGTAAACGTACCTGAGTATGCATGGGTAATTCGCCCACTTCATCAAGGAAGATGGTGCCGCCATCCGCAACTTCAAAGTAGCCACTACGCGTTTGGGTTGCCCCTGTAAATGACCCTTTTTCATGCCCGAATAATTCACTGTCGATAGTCCCTTCTGGAATAGCACCACAATTCACCGCAATGTATTTGGCATGTTTTCGATGCGAGAGGGCATGTATGATCTTGGGCACAGATTCTTTACCTACTCCGCTTTCTCCGGTAACCAATACGGAAATATCCGTAGGGGAAACCTGTATGGCTTTCTCAAGGGCACGATTAAGTTTTGGGTCATTTCCAATGATCCCGAAACGTTGTTTTATGGCTTGTACGTTTTCCATTCTTAAGTAGCATATCCTACGGCTTCACCTAATAAGGTGGCCGAAGTACAATTTTTGATTTTTACCATTACGAAATCACCGACCTTATAATGTTCTTTTGGAAATACAACTACAGTATTTTGTGTATTTCTTCCCATCCATTCCTGGTCAGATTTTTTTGAATTGCCTTCAATAAGTACTTCTTCTATCTTTCCAAGATGTTGTTGTGTCCGGTACAACGCGTGTCTTTGCTGAAGGGCAATGATCTCATTGAGTCGTCTCTTTTTGATATCCAGCGGGATATCATCTTCCATTTTACGTTCCGCCAGGGTGCCCGGACGCTCTGAATATGCAAACATAAATCCGAAGTCGTACTTCACATAATCCATCAGGGTTAATGTATCCTGATGATCTTCTTCTGTTTCTGTCGGAAAGCCTGCGATCATATCCTGACTAATACCACAATCGGGGATGATCTTGCGGATATTATCTATCAGTTCCATGTATTCTTCCCTCGTGTGCTGGCGGTTCATTGCTGTTAATATCTTATTGCTGCCACTCTGAACAGGCAGATGGATGTAGTTACAAATATTAACATGTGCTGCCATGGCTTCGATCACATCCAGCGTCATATCCTGCGGATTTGATGTGGAAAAGCGGATGCGCATCTTAGACTGTGCTTCGGCTACTAGATGCAGCAGCTTTGCAAAATTGATGGATGTATTTTTCTGGAGGTCGCTAGCTTTGTCAAAATCCTTTTTCAAACCCCCTCCATACCATAAATAACTATCTACATTTTGACCTAAAAGGGTTATTTCCTTAAAACCTTTGTCCCATAACTCATTGACTTCCATTACAATACTATGAGGATCCCTGCTGCGCTCCCTACCCCTGGTGAAGGGCACAACGCAAAATGTGCACATATTATCACAACCTCGTGTGATGGATACAAAAGCAGTTACTCCGTTAGAATTTAAACGTACCGGGGCGATATCGGCATAGGTTTCCTCCTTGCTCAGGATCACGTTTACGGCATTACGACCCTCATCTACTTCCTGGATCAAATTAGGAAGATCTTTATAAGCATCGGGGCCTACGACCATATCAACGATCTTCTCTTCTTCCAGAAACGCACTTTTTAATCGCTCCGCCATACACCCAAGAACCCCTACTTTTAAATGAGGTCTTGATTCCTTAATAGCATTGAACTTTTGCAAGCGTTTGCGCACGGTTTGTTCCGCCTTTTCACGGATAGAGCATGTATTGACAAGCACCAGGTCTGCTTCTTCAAGATTGTTAGTCGTATTAAATCCTTCACCGGCCAATATAGAGGCAACGATCTCGCTGTCTGAGAAATTCATCTGGCAGCCGTAACTCTCTATATAGAGTTTGCGACCGTTGTCTGACTTTTCAGGAGTTAGGAGGGAAGTACCCTGTATTTTTTCATCAATTAACTTTCCCATGCAGCATTTATTACCGGTATCTTTACCAGGGATGCAAAGATACATCGAAATTAATGAATCTGACAATATGGCAGGCACATAAATTCATGTTAAACGCAACCTGAAACCCCCTTTTTCATCCTATGTGTACGAACGCCCCAAAAATTTTAAAAATGAAAAAAATTGTCTTTGTACTAACCCTTTGTCTGGGTGTAGTGCTTACTTCATGTAATAATGATGAACAAGAAGGAGAATTTGCCGACTATCTTGTTGCCCGTCCCTTAACGATGTCTGTATTAGAATTTAAGAACAGTGTAGACATCGTTCCGCCAATTCCCATTGACGAGTCCGGAAAGATCTATGCCTATGAGGATCTGATCTTTGTGAATGACAAATATAAAGGTGTACATGTCATAGATAATTCGGATCCGGCCAGTCCACAGAAAATTTCGTTTATAAAGATTGCCGGGAATGTGGATATATCTATCAAGGATAATTTCCTCTATGCCGATAGCCTTACCGATCTGATGGTACTGGATATTTCTGATCTGGAAAACATTCAGATCGTGAATCGACTCGAGGATGTTTTGCGGGATAATGTGGTTTGGCCTGCTGAAGCCCAGATCTTTGAATGGGAAAATATAGATTATGAAAATGAGATCCTGGTAGGTTGGGAAGTGGTAAGTGAACGCAGGCGCGTTGAAGATGTTGAACAACGCTTTGATGACCTTGCTTTAGCTGAAGCGAATGATGCCGGAAATACAGGACAGGGAGGTTCTCTGGCCAGGTTTAAAATTGTTGGCGATTATCTATACGCCGTGGACAGCCATACTATTAATGTATTTGGTATTTCCGATCTGGCTAACCCGGAAGACCTGGATGATGTCTATGCCGGGTTTGATATAGAGACCATTTTTAATCGCGGTGAACATTTGTTCCTGGGAAGTATGCGAGGCATGTACATATATGATATTACGTCACCGGCTACGCCCACTTTTGTTTCTGAATTTCAGCATGGTACTGCCTGCGATCCGGTGGTAGTAGACGGAGACTATGCCTATGTGACCCTGAGGGGCGGCAATAATTGCGGAGCCCTGGAAAGTGGATTGTTCATTGTTGATATCAGCAATATTGCTACTCCTGAATTGAAGACGATCTATCCGATGGATGAACCTTATGGGCTTGGTGTGAAGGATGAAAAACTATTTGTTTGTGATGGCGCCTCTGGTTTGAAGGTCTATGATAAGACCAATATAGAGGAGCTGGTTTTACTTGATCATTTTGAAAATATTGTCACATTTGATGTGATCCCCCTGCAGGATCACTTATTAATGGTTGGAGATGAAGTACTCTACCAATACGAATATTTACAGTCCGGGATCAACCTGATTAGCAGCATGGATCTGGACTGAATGTTGTGCTAATTAACAGGAAACATCTCTCTTCGGAGGGATGTTTTTTTTTGGGCCTATCTTATCACCCCGGAAAGCAAATAAAAAAATTCACATACTTTTGTCCTTCTTAAATATATCCATGTCAAAGAATTTAGTCATAGTTGAGTCGCCTGCAAAGGCCAAAACAATTGCCCGTTTCCTGGGAAAGGATTATACGGTTGAATCGAGTTTCGGCCACATCGTAGACCTTCCTTCAAAGGAGATCGGAGTGGATGTGGAGAACGACTTTGAACCTAAATATATAGTAGACAAAGAGAAGAAGGCCATTGTAAAAAAACTGCAGGATCTGGCTAAAAAAGCTGATATGATCTGGCTGGCTAGTGATGAGGACAGGGAAGGAGAAGCGATATCCTGGCATTTGGCAGAGACGCTTAAGCTTGGCAAGGATAAGACAAGGCGTATCGTCTTTAACTCCATTACCAAAAAGGCCATTCAAAATGCCATTGAGAATCCCAGGGATATTAATTATAACCTGGTTAATGCCCAGCAGGCAAGAAGGGTATTGGATAGATTGGTAGGATATGAACTGTCACCGGTGCTCTGGAAGAAGATCAGGCCGGGACTATCTGCAGGCCGGGTGCAGTCTGTTGCTGTACGATTGATCGTAGAGCGCGAGCGCGACATAGAGGCGTTCACACCTAAGGCATCTTACCGAGTCGTTGCTGAATTTAAGACATCGGGAGGAAAAGTATTTACGGCCAAGTTGGGAAAAACTTTTGAGACACAAGAGGAAGCCCAAAGTTTTCTGGAGAAGAACATAAACGCAAGCTTTTCTATTAAAGCCTTAGATAAGAAGCCAGCTAAGAAATCTCCTTCCGCGCCTTTTACTACGTCTACCTTGCAACAAGAAGCTTCCAGAAAACTCTCTTATTCGGTAGCCCGGACTATGCAAGTGGCCCAACGTCTGTATGAAGCAGGTTTGATCACTTACATGAGAACAGACAGCGTGAACCTTTCCGGTGAGGCTGTAGAATCGGCAAAAAATGCGATCACAGATCTGTACGGAGATTCGTATAGCCAGGTACGCACATATAAAGGAAAAACAAAAGGAGCCCAGGAGGCCCACGAAGCCATTCGTCCTACAGATATGCTAAGACAGTCCCCGGAGATAGACAGGGATCAGGCAAGGCTTTATGAACTCATCTGGAAAAGGACGATTGCCTCGCAAATGAGTGATGCCCAATTGGAGCGAACCCAGGTTCAGGTTAGTTGCAACTCCCATGAAGAAATTTTCAATGCACAGGGCGAAGTGATCAAATTCGATGGCTTCTTAAAAGTGTATCTGGAAGGAAAAGATGAAGAGGATGCTACAGAAGAACAACAAGGCATGCTGCCAGCCCTATCGGTTGGTGAAGCACTGCAGTCAAATTACATACAGGCAACTGAACGATTTACCAGGGCGCCATATAGGTTTACAGAGGCAACGCTGGTTAAAAAATTAGAGGAGCTCGGAATTGGTCGTCCGTCTACCTATGCCCCTACTATTTCTACTATCCAGAACAGGGGGTATGTAGAAAAGGGAACCGTAGAGGGGCATGAAAGAAAATATACTCAGCTTCGGCTAGAAGGGGGAACGATCTCCTCGGCTAGCTTAGGTGAACAAATTGGGTCAGATAAAGGGAAATTAGTACCTACAGATATTGGGATGATCGTAACCGATTTTCTCGTAGCGCATTTTGCCAATATACTGGACTACAATTTTACAGCCCGGGTTGAAAAAGACTTTGATGAGATCGCTGCGGGAGAAGAAGATTGGCAAAAAGTGATGCGTACTTTTTATAAAGATTTTCACCCAACGGTTGTTGACGTAGAAGAAAATGCGGAGCGCGCCAGCGGGGAACGCGTATTGGGTGAGGATCCAAAAACGGGTCGTCAGGTAGCGGTGCGATTGGGAAGATTCGGGCCTATGGTTCAAATAGGAAAGGTAGACGATGAGGAAAAACCATTATTTGCCAGCTTGCTTCCGGATCAATCTTTGAACACGATCACCTATGATGAGGCTATGACTTTATTTGATCTTCCAAGACAGCTCGGCAGCCATAAAGGGGAAGAGGTTGAAGCCAATGTTGGGAGATATGGTCCTTACATCAGGTATGGAAAGAAATTCGTCTCCCTGGATAAAGGGGAAAGTGTTTTTGATGTAGATATAGAACGCGCTCAGGAGCTCATCGAAGCTAAAGAAAAAGCAGATGCGCCAATAGCCGTTTATGAGGAGAAGGAAGTAACCAAAGGCAGAGGTAGATTTGGTCCCTTTATTAAATGGGATGGCATGTTTATCAATGTGAACAAGAAGTACGATTTTGATAATTTATCCCAAGGCGATATTGAAGCCCTGATCGAGTGGAAGAAACAAAAAGAGATTGAGAAGCTCGTGCAGGATTGGCCGGAAGAGGGGATCAAAATCGAGAAGGCCCGATGGGGTCGGCATACTCTAAGTCAGGGAAAGATCAAAGTGGAATTAATGAAGGATGTAGATGCCAAGGAAATGACCTTGGAAGAAGCAAAGGCCCTGATCGAACAAAAGACACCCAAGAAAAAAACAAGAAAGAAAAAAGAGTAATTTCGCTCTATGGCATTTGATTTTCTGGTTCCTGTGAGTAAAAAAGTACTGGCTCATTGCGAGCTGCTCCCACCGCAGGCTATTGGTAAAAACATACAGATCCACACGGAAAATGACGGTCTCCCCGTCTTGGCCAATGCTACTTTTGCCCTTTTGGGGGTGAATGAATCCCGAAATGCATTTGAAAAGAAACCTCAACCCCTGGATATAGGAGGTATCCGCCTGGCATTCTATAAACTTTTTATGGGCAATTGGAATGCAACATTGGTGGATCTTGGTGATATCAATGAAGGGGAGGCGGTAGAGGATACATATTTTGTTGTCAAGGAAGTCGTAGCCGGACTCCTGGAAGAAAGAATTATACCTATAATAATAGGAGCCACACAGGATATTACCTATCCCACTTATAGAGCCTTTGACGGGATCAGGGACATGGTAGAATTGGTGGCTATAGACAGTCGTTTCGATTTTGGAGCAGATGAAGAGCTAATTTCCTCACATTCTTATATGAGTAGGATCATCACCGACAAGCCGAACAACCTCTATAATTTCACCAATATTGGTTATCAGGGTTATTACAACGCCCAGGAGGAAGTAGACCTTATGGAACGCCTGTTCTTTGAGGCGTATAGATTAGGGGAAGTCGCTGCCGATATTACCAAAACAGAACCTATCCTGCGCAATGCCAACCTGATCAGCCTGGACATGCGTGCCATAAGAGGGGCAGAAGTAGGTTTGGAGACCTCTTTTTCACCCAATGGGTTTGACGGGAAGGAGATATGCGCAATTGCCCGGTATGCAGGCATTAGCGACTACGTAAACGTCTTTGGGATCTATGAATGCGAAAACAGCCCATTGGCCTTCCAATTAGTAGCTCAGATCATATGGTATTTTATGGAGGGTCATAACTATAGAGTACCGGAATTCCCAAGCGAAAAAAACGACAATTTTACCAAGTTCAATGTACCTACTGAGACAGAACAGCTTATCTTCTATAAAAGTGATGTCACAGAACGGTGGTGGGTAGAGGTCCCATCTGTTGTCAGTCTACATACTAAAACCCACTCAAATGCGTTATTACCTTGCACTGAACAAGACTATTTGGACGCATGTGACCAGATCATTCCTGAACGGTGGTTCAAGGCCTACAAAAAAGGCTTCAATTAATTAAACATTTATTTAAGCGCTATTACTGTTTTTATACAATAATTTATTCAAAACGCTGTTTTAGTGAATAATAATTGTAAAAACTGCTATTAGTTCAAATCGAAATTTAACCTGGATTATGAAAAAGCTTTTATTCCTATCTATAGCATCTGCGCTTGTTCTAAGTAGCTGTGGCAACAAGACAAGTGGAGAACTGGTGGGCGCCCAAGGAAAAAAATGGCACCCCGAAAAACCCTATGGAATGGAATTGATTCCCCAGGGATCATACATTATGGGAAAAGCAGAACAGGATCAGGCATATGCTCAAAATGCCCCTACCAAAACGGTAACTGTTCGATCTTTTTACATGGATGATACCGAAATAACCAACGCCGAGTACAGACAGTTCGTTGAATGGGTAAGAGATTCTATTGTTAGAACAAAATTGGCCATACTAGCCGATGAATTAGGTATCGGTCCTGAAGAAGGTGGGATCGGTGATTTTGCATTTAATGATGCAGACACAACCCGTTTGTCGGAATACGACAAGTACATGATGGATAACTATGCCGGAATGGGCGAAACTGGATATGAAGGACGGGCCCTTAATCTGGATGAAGACCTGATCTGGGATACGTCAGAATATCCGGATGAGTACTATACGGAAATAATGGACTCAATTTACCTGCCGGAGGAAGAATCCTATAACGGTCAGCGTACAATTGATGTGACCAAATTAAAATACAACTTTAAGTGGATGGATATAGAAGAAGCTGCACGCTCCAGAGAGGGTCGCAGAAAAGACTTTATCCGTGAATCTACTATAGAGGTATATCCAGACACGACAGTTTGGATCCGCGATTTTGAATAT
Source organism: uncultured Eudoraea sp. (assembly GCA_947258555.1). Lineage (GTDB taxonomy): Bacteria > Bacteroidota > Bacteroidia > Flavobacteriales > Flavobacteriaceae > HDS-28. The sequence goes on from CAMYJF010000009.1 coordinate 20,549, forward strand.
TCTTATAATGAACCTATGCACAATGATTACTTCTGGCATGATGCCTATAGTGATTATCCTGTAGTAGGAGTTTCCTGGAGTCAGGCAAAAGCATTTTGCCACTGGAGGACTAAGTATAAGAATGATGACCAAAAGCAACGCGGAAAGCAATTTGTAAACAGATTCAGATTGCCTACAGAGGCGGAGTGGGAATATGCAGCACGTGGTGGTATCGAAGGCGGAACATACCCTTGGGGTGGTCCGTATGTAATTAGTGATACCGGATGCTACATGGCCAACTTTAAACCTCAGCGTGGAGATTACGCAGCAGATGCTGCACTATATACGGTAGAAGCCAAATCGTATGAACCCAATGATTTTAACCTATATAATATGGCTGGTAATGTATCGGAGTGGACCAACTCCAGTTTTTACCAGGGATCTTATGACTATGCTTCTACGATGAATCCAAATGCCGATTCGAATAACAACAGCCGAAAAGTTATTCGAGGAGGATCCTGGAAAGATGTGGCGTACTTCCTTCAAGTAAGTACTCGCGACTATGAATACAAAGATTCTGCCCGTAGTTATATTGGGTTCAGAACTGTTCAGGATTACATGGGTGAAGAGGATACATCACAATAACCAGAGTAGCTTAAATCAAATTTAACCAAATACTTATTATTAACATTAAACTAAAATTAAAATTAAAATTATGGCACAATCTAAATCAACAAAGAAGTTATTCAACATGGCCTATGGCCTTGGAGCTTCGGTAGTAATTATCGGGGCGTTGTTTAAGATTCTTCACTGGGAATTTGGCCCCCTGACCGGTGGTCTTCTCCTTGCTGTTGGACTTATTACAGAAGCTTTGATCTTTGCGATCAGTGCATTTGAACCAGTAGACGACGAGTATGACTGGTCGTTAGTATATCCTGAATTATCAGGAGGTGCTACCAGCGGGAAAAATGCAGTACAAGAGGCCCAGGAAGCCGAAGGACTGTTATCCAGAAAACTGGATGATTTACTAAAAGAAGCCAACGTAGATGTTGAGCTTATGAACAGTCTTGGAGACAGCATCAGAAATTTCGAAGGTGCGGCAAAAGGTATTACCCCAACCGTAGACGCTATGGAATCTACACAGCGTTACTCTGAAGAAATGTCAACAGCTGCTACTCAAATGGAGTCTCTTAACAGCCTTTATAAAGTACAATTAGAAAGCGCAAGCCGTCAGGCTTCCATCAACGAAGAAGCAATTGCTAACGCAGGAGCCCTTAAAGATCAAATGGAATCTTTAGCTTCTAATCTTTCTTCATTGAATGGAGTTTACGGTGGCATGTTATCAGCCATGAGCAGTAAATAATTAGTTCAATTATTTAACCCAAATCAAGTTAATTTAAAAACTAATTAGAAACCATGGCAGGAGGAAAATTGTCACCACGTCAGAAGATGATCAACTTAATGTATTTGATCTTTATCGCAATGCTGGCGCTAAACATGAGTAAAGAAGTTTTAGCTGCGTTCGGATTGATGAACGAAAAGCTAGAGGCTTCTAATACAAAAACCACTGAGAATAATATAGCTTTCTTAACAGGTTTAGAAACTAAAGCATCTGAAAATGCGGAAAAATATGGTCCGCTACTTCAGGATGCCAAGAAAATAAAGGACATGTCTGCAGATTATTTCAACTATTTGGAAAATCTGAAGTCTGAGATGATCAAGGATATTGAAGATCCTACCGATTATCAGGTGATGGACAAGGCCGATTATTTAGATCAAAAATTCTGGCAGGGAGATAACCTGGCCCCGGGAGGGAAAGAATTTATGAAACGCTTAAATGGCTATCGCGATCAAGTGATTGCCGTATTACCGGAGAAAGGGATGGAAGAAGTGAAAGCTGCTGCCAAAGCCCGATTTGAAACTGGTGATGCCAACGGAAAAGTAGAACGTCGTGATGGACGAAAGATAGATTGGCTTAACTACAACTATGAGGGCTTCCCTCTGGTTGCCTCTATGACCAAATTAACACAGCTTCAGGCTGATGTTAAGGCCACTGAACAGGATGCATTGAAATCCATGTTAGAAGGACAGTTGACCAGTGAGATCTCTATGACTAATTATACAACTTTGCTTGAGCAAGAGAAGTCGGCTTTCTATGCCGGTGAGCAGTTCTCAGGAGCTGTAGTATTAGGTCGTAAAGATGCTACTACACGTCCAAATGAAGTAAACTTAACCCTTGACGGGCGCAAGCTCACCGAAGGAAAAGATTACGAAATCAAGGACGGTCAAGTTAAATTATTGATAAGTGCCGGAGCTCCCGGAGATCACAAGATCGAAGGTAATCTTGCTTTCATTCAGGATGGTGAGCGCACTGAAGTACCAGTTTCATCCAGCTTTGCGACGATCACTAAGCCAAATGCGGCTTTGATCGCTGCTGATAAGATGAATGTTGTGTACCGAGGTGTAACCAACCCAATGTCTATCTCCATTCCCGGCATACCTAATAATAAAGTGAGTGCTTCTGCTCCAGGACTTAAAAAGGTTAGCGGTAGTCGCTATGCCATGAACCCTGGAACCGGTCGTCAAGTTACTATTACTGCTTCGGGTGTATTACCTGATGGTCAGCGTGTATCTTCTAGATCTGAATTCAGAATTAAAGATATACCAAGACCAGCTGGTTCTATTCGAGGAGAAACCGGTAGTTCGAAGATGCCTAGAAGAAATCTTGAGATCTCTACTATAGGGGCCCTTCTTGAAGACTTTGATTTTGACCTTAACCTTGCGGTTAGTGGCTTTAAATTCAAAGTTCCAGGACAGCCTACGGTAAGTGTTAAAGGCAATAAACTGGATTCCCGGGCTAAATCAGCTCTTAAGCGTGCCAAGCGCGGTGATGCAGTTCAGGTCTTCGACGTACAAGCGTATATCACGAATAACCGAACGTATAAATTGAAGAAGGTTTCTCCCGTTATTGTGGAGATCACCAATTAAGAATAAATCTTAGACTCATGAATTGGAAACATGTTTTAATTAGTGGAGCAGTTGCCTTACTTCCGGTAAGCATATGCGCTCAGGCCAATATCCTGAACGCTAAAAAGCCGGAACAGATAGGTGTCAGAACCGAAGCGCAAATAGCCAACGACAATGACACTCCACTGGAATATGGTTATGTTGATGACAGGGATATCCTGTGGTCAAAAACCATTTGGGAAGTAGTAGATTTGGACGAGCGAGTAAACTTTCCGCTCTACTATCCCACAGATACCATTGATATAGGTGCAGACAGAAGGTCTCTGTATGATGTTTTTATGAAGAACATCCAAAACGGAAAACTGACTGATGTGTATGTAGATTCCTATTTTACTGAAAAACGAAAGTTTGAAGACCTGGAAGCTACCCTGCAAAAAGTGGATACGACAGACCTGGGATACGAGCAGATCAATGCTGGTGAACAGATCTCTGAAGAATTCATCAACCGCAGGTCACTTTCTGCCGCTGATATTGAAGAATACAGGATCAAAGGTATCTGGTATTTCGATAAAAGACAGGGAGAATTAAAATTCAGATTGCTGGGTATTGCACCCGTTGCACCGGACGTTAACTTTATAGATGACGATTCTATGGATCCTGCGGACGCCAAAGTAGAATTATTCTGGGTTTGGTATCCAAGTGCCAGGCAGATCCTACACGATGCAAAAGTGTATAACCAACGCAATTCTGCACAGCCCATTTCCTTTGATATGCTGTTGAACGCAAGGCGTTTTAACGGTGTGATCTACAAGGAAGAAAATGTTCACGGAGATCGTACGATCCAGGAATATATAGCAGACAATGCCTTGTTCCAGTTGCTTGAAGCAGACAGGATCAAGGAGACAATCCGCGATCGTGAGCAAGATATGTGGGCCTATTAATGACCTGATCTGAATTCCAATTCATACCAAATTAACATCCCGGCAAATCGCCGGGATGTTTTTTTATACAACACTTCCAGCCTTAGTACCTTTGCACTATGCTTGATTATCTTGTTGTCGGTCTTGGACTAGCTGGAGTTTCGATCTGCGAGGCTCTGGAAGAAAATGGGCATTCTTTTCATGTAATATCAGACGGGAAGCAAATGGCCTCAACGGTAGCTGGGGGGATCTATAACCCTGTCGTCCTGAATAGATTCAAGGCTGTTTGGAAAGGGGATTACTTTCTGGATTATGCACTACCTTTTTATCGGGATCTGGAGGTAAAGCTAAACACGAATTTTTTAGAAGAGACGACATTGAAGAGACGCTTTGCCTCGGCTGAAGAACAAAACCTTTGGTTTGAAGCAGCCTCTGATCCCAGATTAAAGCGTTTTCTCTCTACTGAGATCATTCAAAATACAAACGAGGCTTTAATTGCTCCTTATGGCTTTGGGAATGTTCTAGAAACTGGCCGGGTAGATGTGCCAAAACTGATCGGGAATTATCAGTCTTACCTGTATGAGAAAGGAATCCACAGCCGTGAAACTGTTGATATAAGTTTGCTTGAGGTAACAACAGACAGTGTTAGCTATCAACACCTAAGCGCGAAAAAGATGATTTGGGCTATCGGGCACAGGAATACAGCACTTACCTATTTTGACTACATCCCGCTCGTTGGCAATAAAGGAGAACTATTAATAATTAAAGCTCCGGAGTTACAGCTGGACTCTTTGATAAAAGGCCCTGTTTTTATTTTACCTATTGGTAACGATTTGTACAAGGTAGGGGCGACTTACGATCGATCGGATTTAACCTATGAACCTACACAAGCGGCCAGGATACGATTATGTGAACAACTGGAATCTATGATCAGTTGCCCATATGAAATAGTGGCACAGGAAGCTGGAATAAGACCTACCGTTCCTGATCGCAGACCTTTACTTGGAAGACATCCTCAATATAACAATCTTGTGCTGTACAACGGACTGGGATCAAGAGGTGTTTTGATGGCCCCCTGGCTGGGAAGGCACTTATGGGAATACCTGGAAAAGGGAAAAGAACTGCTTCCCGAGTTAAATATTGATCGATTCGATAAAAGATATCAGCGTGTTTGATTGACACTAGCCTCAGGATGGAAGCTGACAAATAAGTTTATCCAGATGTTCCTTGAGAGCCTTATGATCACTGGAAGCAGCAGGACCAATGTCAACACAATAATGATAAACGTTTTGGGTAGAGAGGCATCAATGATGACGGAACTAATAATAAAAACTGCAACAGCAATAGCTACACCCACGGCATAACTCACATACATGGCCCCGTAGAAAAATGAAGGTTCCATCTTGTATTTGGTCTGGCAAGAAGAACAGCGTTCGTGCATCTTAAAAAGTCCGCCCGGTTGGTACGGATTCCGGTAGATGTACATAGATTCATTATGGCATTTCGGACATGACCCTGTGAAGATGCTGTAAAGTTTGCTTCCTTTTTTGAACATTTGCAGGAATTTTGTCAAAAATAGCGTATTCTTAATCGCGCTATTGTAACTCGTGTCACAAATATGTTAAGTGTAAATCAACTTTCTAAATCTTTCGGGGGCCAGGATGTTTTTAATGGGATCACATTTCGGTTAAACCCAGGAGACCGGGTTGGTTTGATCGGGAAGAACGGTGCCGGAAAGACTACGCTGATGCGAATGATCGCGGGCCAGGAAAATGGTGATGGTGGTACTATTGCTATCGATAAAGATATTTCCATTGGTTTTCTAAAGCAGGATGTGGATTTTGAAGATGGGCGTACGGTGATGGAAGAAACCTGCCTGGCATTTATGGAACTCCTGGCTTTGGAAAAAAAGATAGAGGAGATCAACACCAAGTTAGCCGAACGAACTGATTATGATTCAGAAGGATATAACCGGCTAATACATGATTTGAGCGATTGTAATGAGCGATTTGAGGTTGCCGGAGGGTATACCTATAAAGGGGAGGCAGAACGCGTATTAAAAGGATTAGGGTTTGAAGCTACTGATTTCGATATGCCTACTAATACTTTCTCCGGTGGGTGGCGTATGCGTGTAGAGATCGCCAAACTATTGCTTCAGGAAAATGACATTCTTCTGCTGGATGAGCCTACTAACCATCTCGATCTGCATTCCATTATTTGGCTGGAACAATTCCTTGCCCAGTTCGGAGGAGCAGTGTTACTGGTATCTCATGACCAGATGTTTTTAGACAGGGTAACCAACAGAACTATTGAGATCAGCCTTGGGCAGATCTATGACTATAAAAAGTCGTATTCTGAATTTTTAGTGCTTCGGGAAGAGATCAGGGAACAACAACGTAAGACCAAGAAAAACCAGGACCGGGAGATCCAACAGGCAGAACGACTTATCAATCGGTTCCGGGCTAAATCCTCCAAAGCCGCCATGGCCCAATCCCTTATGAAGAAGCTGGATAAGATGGAACGCATTGAAGTAGATGAAGTAGACCAGCAGGTCATGAATGTAAAATTTCCTCAGGCAGAACGAAGCGGGAAAGTAGTGGCCGAACTAAACGGTTTAACCAAACGCTATGATGATAAGATCGTACTGGAAGATGTAGCACTCAGGGTAGAGCGGGAACAAAAGATCGCTTTTGTAGGAAGGAATGGTGAAGGGAAGACCACCCTGGCTAAGATCTTAGTCGGGGAATTAGCATACGAAGGGGAATTAGATCTGGGCCACAAAGTCGAGGTAGGGTATTTTGCCCAGGACCAGGCAGATCACCTGGATCCGACTAAGACAGTACTACAGAGCATGATAGCCGCTGCTACGGAACACAGCCGGACCAAAGTAAGGGATATTCTCGGGTCTTTTCTATTCGGAAGTGAAGAAGTAGATAAATATATTCGCGTTCTTTCCGGAGGCGAGCGCAACAGGCTCGCCCTGGCTCGTATGCTTCTGCAACCTTTTAATGTCCTGGTTATGGATGAGCCGACTAATCATTTGGACATTGCTTCCAAGAATGTACTCAAAAAGGCGCTTAAAGATTTTGAAGGGACACTTATTATAGTGTCGCACGACCGGGAATTTATGCAAGGCCTAACAGACCGCGTCTATGAATTTCGTGATCGGACGATCAAAGAATATCTGGGCGATATAGATTACTACCTTGAAGAAAGAGAAGCAGAATCTTTTCGCGATATTGAGAAAAAGGAAAAACAAGCCAAGAGGATCACAGAAAAGAAAGCAGGTTCTTCTACCTATCAAGATCAAAAGCGACTTAAATCATTAAAGAATAAATTGAATTCCATAGAGAAGAAAATTGCAAGCCTGGAATCTGAAATTGCCACTATGGATCACGACCTTCAATTGAAATATGAAGAGATTTCCGTAGATCCTTCCTTCTTCGATCGATATCAGGAGATGAAATTACGGCTTGAAAACCTAATGACTGACTGGGAAATTGTAACCCAAGACGTAGAAAAAAGCAGGAAAAATCCTAGCGTCTAAACCCTTTATATATCGCTATACCACAAAATTTGAAGGTTTCGCAACAAAAATGAGCTGGTTGTCGATTAAACTCCCACTTAAACGGATTCTTACATTATATTTGTAAGTAATATCTGATAAAATAGATTTTTTATTGACAGTAATAAAACAACCGCCTTATGAAAAAGCTGCTGTCCTTTATCTTTAGTGGAGTCCTTCTTATAAATTTAGTACATGCCGAAATACCGCAGGCTGAAAGGCAAGCTTTGGAAGATCTTTACCAAAGCACAAACGGTAATCAATGGATCAGGAAATGGGATTTAAATGAAACGGCGGACCAATGGTATGGTATTAAAGTTTTTGGTGACCATGTAGTTGAGATCAATCTTACACGAAATAACTTGATGGGCCCCCTTCCCGAAAGTATTCAGCAATTAACCCGATTGCGCTCCCTGAATTTAACTTTTAATAGTATTACAGGAGAGATCCCAGAGGGTATTACAGAACTAACATCACTGAGAATCCTTCGATTGGAAATGAATAAGATTGATGGAAAATTGCCGGAGGATATTGGCAATATGAAACAATTGATAGTGCTCTCTGCGTTTAATAATTTTATTACTGGAAGTATTCCTGCCAGCATTGGAAATTTAACTAGGCTTAGAGAACTTAATTTATCAAGTAATAAATTAAAAGGAAACATACCCAGCACTCTTGGGGCGTGCGTCCAACTAGAAATTCTGGGGTTTTTCGATAATAGTTTGAATGGCTCAATTCCGCCATCAATTGGACAATTAGTCCAACTTGAGGAGCTTGTCATATCTAACAATCGTATTAGTGGAGAGATCCCTATTGAAATAGCAGATCTTCATAATTTAAAAGTCTTACAAATACAGAATAACAGATTTAATTCTCTTGAGAAGTTGAAATTTTTGGATACTAAAGGTATGTTAGCCATAGATTTCGACAAAAAAGGGTATGAGCTTGATTTAAAAAATTTAATGCTCCCTAATAAAGGTAGGATGGCCGATACGAAATTTGAAGACGATGACGATGACAATGACAATTAGTCGTCCCAAATCTTATTAATTTGAAATGAAAAGAGGATGTGAGAGCATCTCTTTTTTTTTGCCATATTTAAAGCACTTTAGGTTTTAGCGCACCGTTGCTCATAAGCTTATAAGAGCGTACCTTTGAAATATGGTTTCCGTTACCCCTTATACCCCTAAAAATAAGATCAGGATCGTTACAGCGGCTTCGTTGTTCGATGGCCATGACGTCTCCATAAACATCATGCGAAGGATCATCCAATCAACAGGGGTAGAGGTAATCCATCTCGGGCATGACCGCAGTGTAGAAGAAGTAGTCAATACCGCTATCCAGGAAGATGCGCATGCCATATGTATGACTTCTTACCAGGGAGGACACAACGAGTATTTTAAATATATGTATGATCTCCTGAAAGAAAAAGGTCGTCCTGAGATCAAGATCTTTGGAGGTGGAGGAGGCGTGATCCTGCCCGAGGAGATCAAGGAATTGATGGACTATGGGATCACACGACTTTACAGCCCTGACGATGGACGGGAAATGGGCCTCCAAGGAATGATCAATGATCTTGTCTCCAAATCAGATGTACCGCTCGGAGATCAGCTAAATGGCGAACACAAGGAACTTCATTCCAGGGATCCAAAAGCCATAGCGCGATTAATTTCAGCTGCGGAGAATTTCCCTGAGAATGTGAAGGATATCCTGGAGACGATTCACAAAGAGAACAAGACTAAAAATATTCCCGTTCTCGGTATCACCGGAACCGGAGGCGCTGGAAAATCCTCTTTAGTAGACGAATTGGTAAGACGCTTTTTAGCCGATTTCCCGGAAAAAAATGTAGCCATTATTTCTGTGGATCCTTCCAAACGAAAAACGGGTGGTGCCTTACTGGGGGACCGCATTCGGATGAATGCCATTAATAACCCGAGGGTGTATATGCGCAGCCTGGCGACACGCCAATCCAACCTGGCCCTTTCCAAATATGTGAATGAAGCCGTTGAGATCGTTAAAGCTGCCAATTATGACCTGGTCATCCTGGAGACATCGGGGATCGGACAGAGTGATACGGAGATCATAGAGCACAGCGATGTTTCCCTCTATGTGATGACGCCTGAATTCGGAGCTGCTACCCAGCTGGAGAAAATAGATATGCTGGATTTTGCAGACCTGGTTGCCATCAACAAATTTGACAAGCGCGGAGCACTCGATGCCATTCGGGATGTGAAAAAGCAATATATGCGTAACAACCAATTATGGGACACGCCTCAGGAAGAGCTGCCTGTATATGGTACCATCGCCTCACAATTCAATGACCCGGGGATGAACAGCCTGTATAGGGCAGTTATGGATGCCCTTGTTGAGAAATCTGCAGCCGATCTGAAATCAGATTTTAAGATCAGCGAAGCGATGAGCGAAAAGATCTATATCATACCGCCGGCACGCACGCGTTACCTTTCGGAGATCGCGGAGAATAACAGGAACTATGATGAGCATTCCCTGGAAGCGTCGGAAGTAGCACAAAAACTATACGGACTTTATAAAAGCATTGAAACGATCAGTGGAGCATCGGTGAATCTGGATCGAAATGGACTGGTCGTCGAAGGCACATCGGAAGAAAATAAAGAATTGATCGCTCTGCTATTGGCTGAATTCGATAAAGAAAAACTCAATCTGGATCCGCACCACTGGGAACTCATCCTGAATTGGGAAAGCATAAAAAAGCGCTACAAAGACGCAGAATTCACTTTTAGGGTAAGAGATCGAAAGATTGAGATCGCCACACATACAACCTCTTTATCGCATCAGGAGATCCCTAAAATAGCGCTGCCAAAATACAAGGCCTGGGGCGATATCCTCCAATGGTGCCTTCAGGAAAATGTTCCCGGAGAATTTCCCTATACATCCGGACTATACAATTTTAAACGAACAGGGGAAGATCCTACCAGGATGTTTGCCGGGGAGGGAAGCCCGGAGCGCACCAATATGCGCTTTCATTATGTCAGCAAGGAAACGCCTGCCAAAAGGCTCTCAACGGCCTTTGATAGTGTAACGCTCTATGGCAATGACCCGGATCACCGACCCGACATCTATGGGAAGATCGGCAATGCCGGGGTTTCTGTATGCTGTCTGGATGACGCGAAGAAATTGTATTCAGGCTTTGACCTGATCGATCCAATGACCTCAGTGAGCATGACGATCAATGGTCCGGCTCCTATGTTGCTGGGCTACTTCCTGAATGCCGCTATTGATCAGCAATGTGAAAAGTATATCAGGGAAAATGGCCTCGAAAAAGAGGTTGAGAAGAGCTTAAAAGAGCGTTTTGATAAGAAAAAGATAGAAAGACCTTCCTATCGTGGCGAACTTCCGGAAGGCAATGACGGACTGGGGCTGCTTTTATTGGGAGTTACAGGCGACGAGATCCTTCCTTCAAATACCTATGAGGAGATCAAGGTTAATACGCTTACGAAAGTACGAGGCACTGTCCAAGCCGATATTTTAAAAGAAGATCAGGCGCAAAACACTTGTATATTCTCGACAGAATTTGCCTTGCGGCTTATGGGCGATGTACAGGAATACTTTATTCATCAGAAGATCCGCAATTTTTATTCTGTCTCAATTTCCGGTTATCATATTGCCGAAGCCGGGGCTAACCCTATTTCCCAATTGGCCTTTACCTTGTCTAATGGCTTCACCTATGTGGAGTATTATTTGAGCAGGGGAATGGACATTAACGAATTTGGTCCAAACCTTTCTTTCTTTTTCTCCAATGGCGTAGATCCTGAATATGCTGTTATTGGTCGTGTTGCCAGAAGGATCTGGTCAAAAGCCATGAAATTTCTGTATGAGGCAAATCCACGTGCACAAATGCTGAAATACCATATTCAGACCTCAGGACGGAGCCTACATGCCCAGGAGATCGATTTTAATGATATCCGAACGACCTTGCAGGCACTTTATGCCATATACGATAATTGTAATTCTCTGCATACGAATGCCTATGATGAGGCTATTACCACCCCTACGGAAGAATCTGTTCGCAGGGCAATGGCCATCCAGTTGATCATCAACAAGGAATTGGGCTTGGCCAAAAATGAGAATCCGCTTCAAGGCTCGTTTATTATTGAAGAACTCACAGATCTTGTAGAAGATGCCGTATTGCTGGAATTTGACAGGATCACAGAAAGGGGTGGCGTATTAGGAGCCATGGAGACGATGTACCAGCGGAACAAGATCCAGGAGGAAAGCTTGCATTACGAAATGCTGAAACATAGTGGGAAATACCCGATAGTTGGGGTAAATACCTTTTTGAGCAGCAAAGGCTCTCCAACGATCCTGCCCAGGGAGGTGATCCGGGCTACAGAACAGGAGAAAATGGATCAGATCAATACCTTAACCCAGTTGCATTCAGCTATGGATACAGACGAATTGATCCTGGGATTACAGGAGGCAGCTGTTCAAAATAATAATATCTTTGCAGCTTTAATGGAGGCGACCAAAAAGTGTTCTTTGGGGCAGATCACCAAAGCCTTGTTCGCCGTCGGCGGACAGTATCGCCGGAATATGTAAACACTAACAATATAATTCGATCATAGTATGAAAATCTTAGTTTGTATCAGCCATGTGCCGGACACCACTTCCAAGATCAATTTCGCAGAAGGAGATACGAAGTTCGATGCCAATGGCGTACAATTTGTTATTAATCCGAATGATGAATTTGGGCTTACCCGTGCCATGTGGTTTAAGGAAAAACAAGGGGCATCTGTGGATGTCATTAATGTAGGAGGCGCTGAGACCGAGCCTACCCTCAGAAAGGCTTTGGCCATAGGGGCAGATAAAGCGATCCGGGTGAATACCGAAGCCAAAGATGGTTACCAGGTAGCCGGGGAATTGGCGAAAGTGGCACAGGATGGTGGATATGACCTCATTATTGGGGGTCGTGAATCTATCGACTACAACGGCGGAATGGTTCCTGGCATGATTGCCGCTATGATGGGAGCCAGTTTTATCAATAATTGCATTGGGTTGGAAGTTGATGGCTCTTCAGTAACGGCAATTCGAGAAATAGATGGAGGGAAAGAAACTGTTTCAACTTCCTTACCATTGGTTGTAGGCGGACAGAAAGGAATCGTTGAAGAAAGTGATCTTCGGATTCCCAATATGAGAGGGATCATGATGGCACGCCAAAAACCATTGGAAGTTGTTGAACCTTCAGGAACTGCTGTAAAGTCAGCATCAGTACAATTTGAAAAACCGGCACCTAAAGGCGCTGTTAAATTAGTAGATCCGGAAAACCTGGATGAATTGATCAGCTTACTTCATAATGAAGCCAAGGTTATTTAATAAATAGAAGCGTTACAGATTAGAATCAAGAAATATGTCAGTATTAGTTTATACAGAATCAGAACAGGGAAAATATAAGAAATCAGCCTTTGAAGTTGCCTCCTATGGCAGTGCTTTGGCTGAGAAAATGGGCACAGGAGTCAGTGCTATAGCATTTAATGCAGAAGATGCGGGAGCTCTGGGCAACTATGGAGTTGGAAAAGTACTCCAGGTCTCGGATGCTTCTTTTGAATCCTTTACAGCAGCCAAATACGCCAAGGCAATTGCAGCTGCGGCCAGGCAGGAAAATGCAACGGTGGTAGTGCTTAGCTCTAGCGCCAACAGCAAATACCTGGCACCTTTATTAGCGGTTGAGTTAGAGGCGGGATACGCTTCTAATGTGATCGCCTTGCCTGATGATGTTTCAAGTTTCAAAGTAAAACGTAATGCCTTTACGAATAAGGCGTATGCTTTTACTTCTATTAGTTCCGATATAAAATTAGTTGGGGTTTCCAATAATTCTTTTGGTGTTACTGAAAAAGGAGGGTCTGCAACTGTCGAATCCTTTGCGCCGGATGCTTCTGCAGATGGGGTTTCCGTTGATGGACAGGATAAAGCTGCCGGTAAAGTCACTATAGCAGATGCAGATATCGTTGTCTCCGGCGGACGTGGACTCAAAGGACCGGAAAACTGGAATATGGTCGAAGAACTTGCTGATGTTTTAGGGGCTGCAACCGCTTGCTCTAAACCAGTATCCGACATGGGCTGGCGACCACACTCGGAGCATGTGGGTCAGACGGGGAAACCAGTAGCTTCTAACCTGTATATCGCCATTGGTATTTCCGGGGCTATACAACACCTTGCGGGGATCAATGCCTCTAAGGTTAAGGTCGTGATCAATACAGACCCTGAAGCGCCTTTCTTTAAAGCTGCGGATTATGGCGTTGTGGGTGATGCCTTTTCTGTCGTACCACAGTTGATTGAAAAACTGAAAGCGTTTAAGGCTGCAGGCTAAGATAAGAGGATAGGAAAAAATATGAAAACCGGCCCTTGTGGCCGGTTTTTTTGTGCCAAAAAAAGTGTGTCGGAAATTTCTTTTAACATCCTGATAAATATCATTTTATATACCGTTTTACTGCGGTACTTTTATACGCTTGACCATGTATGTCCTAGAGATCAAGCCCATTATGAACAAAAAACAAAATGTACCATGAAAAAGTTAGTTATTGGGTTATTCTTTTTGGGTGTGACCGCCCCAATGTTTGCACAAGTCGTGCAGACCGAGCAATTAGAAGAAGTAGTTCTTACAGCAGTGAACTACAAGTATGTTAGTACAATGGGTGTCACTAATGAGGCACTTCCCGTCCAGACATTAAGACGAAAAGCGGCCAATTTTGACATTCAGAATTCAGACCTGTACCAGGATGATTACGATATGTACCATGTTTCCTTCTTTATTCCTGATGGAAAAATGGTTGTTGCCTATGATAAGGAAGGCAAGATCATGAGAACTATTGAAAAGTTCAAGAATGTTGCACTTCCGGAAGCTGTACGAGATGCAGTTACTGAACGATTCCCCGGCTGGACACTCACCGAGGATCAGTACAAGGTTACCTACCATGATAAGAAGGGGGTTAACAAGAAGTACAAAATTCGTCTGGAAAATGGCGATAAAATGCTTCGCGTGAAACTAGATGAAGAAGGAAACTTCCAATAGGATGTACATGTTTAGTAGGGTGAAAGGAGCCGCGGGAGCGGCTCCTTTTTTTTGTTAGGAACAATTGCTTTTTTTTTGAATGGGATTATTATTTTGGTTTGACTCCTGCCTAAACGACTTCCCTTTGCCCGCCAGATTGTAGTTAAAAAGTTATTGCAATCCTCCTTTTAGGACCTTCCAAACATTTTCACGGAGTATTTGATGCCCTTCGGCCGTTGGGTGTATGCCGTCTTCAAGATTTAAATCCGGATTGCCCGCTACGCCTTCCAATAAAAATGGAATAAGGGGGATCTCATTCTTTTCGGCCAATTCGGGAAATATATTTCTAAACTCTGCAGTGTACTCAGGCCCCATGTTTGGTGGGATTTGCATACCCGCCAAGATAATCCGGGTATCGGCATTCTTTTCCAGTACCAGGTCGATAATAGCCTGTAAATTTTGTTGCGTCTTGTTCAGGGGTATTCCGCGCAATCCGTCATTGGCTCCAAGTTCCAGAACAAAAACATCCACTTTTTGGTTCAAGACCCAATTTAGCCGGTTGAGACCTCCGGAAGTGGTCTCACCGCTCACCCCTGAATTGATCACCGTATAATTTAGGCCCAACGAGTCTAACCGTTCCTGGATCAAGGCAGGGAACGCTTCCTCTAGTTTGAGGCCATAGCCTGCAGTAAGGCTGTCGCCATAAAACAAAATGACCTTTGTGTCATTTTCAACGGCATTTGTTTGCGATACTTCTGTGCCCTTTGAATCTTGAACACTCGTTTCCTTATTCCCGGAATCCCCACAGGAGAAAAAGAACAACAAAAGAAAAAAATAACGAAACTTTAATAGCTTCTGCATCGGTGTTTACCCTATAATTTAAAATCTATTACCTATTTTCCCGACTGATGAATTGTTCATTTTAAAACAAAGCGAAGCACAGGCATATGTCAGAGATTCTAAAGGTAAACCATCTTGGTAAAATCTATAGTAGCGGTTCCAAAAAATTAAGGGTTTTGGATGCTATTTCGTTCAGTGTAACGGCAGGCGAGACGTTTGCCATTGTTGGTCCGTCAGGGAGTGGCAAAACCACATTATTAGGCCTTTGTGCCGGATTGGATAGTCCTAGTGAGGGCACCATAGAGCTTTGCGGCACCAATTTGGGTACATTGAACGAAGATGAACGTGCATTACTTCGCAACAAAGAGGTGGGATTTATATTTCAAAATTTTCAATTACTGCCCACACTAACAGCCCTGGAGAATGTTATTGTGCCCCTGGAATTACGCGGAGTAAAAGAGCCTGCTAAGATAGGGATGGATCTTTTGGACAAAGTTGGCCTGCAAGACCGTTTTCACCACTATCCCTCTCAGTTGTCTGGGGGTGAACAACAGCGGGTGGCACTGGCCAGATCGTATTCGGGCAAACCGTCCATCTTGTTTGCCGATGAACCGACGGGTAATTTGGACCAGGAAACCGGAGATAAAGTAGTGCAATTGCTTTTTGACTTGAACAAAGAAGCCAATACTACATTGGTCATTGTTACCCACGATATGGAACTCGCTCAAAAAACACAACGTATCATTGGGCTAAAAGGTGGAAAAATTGTTTCCAATCAATCTGTCGCCGTATCGTGATCTACTCAGCTCATCCTTTTTCAAAACCAAAATTTAATTGGCTGTTCAAAATGGCGTTGCGTGACAGCAAGGCCAGTGGTACACGGCTCTTGCTTTTTATGGCATCCATTATTTTGGGTATAGCTGCCGTGGTTTCCATTCAATCCTTCAGTGAAAACCTGGAAGAGAATATCGCAATACAATCCAAGGCATTGATGGGTGCTGATTTTTTGATCGACAGTGACCAACTGCCCAATGAAAGGGTATGGGCCATAATGGATTCCCTTGGGGGGGCTGACGCCAAAGCGGCAACTTTTGCATCGATGGTAGTATTTCCCAATACCGGGAAGACTAAGTTGGTTTCGGTGCGTGGTATAGATGGGCCATATCCGTTTTATGGCGAATTGCAGACGGAACCCGCCCTGGCAGCTGATCAATATCAAGAATCGGGTGGGGCCCTTGTCGATGCTACCCTTTTAATGCAATACGATTTGAAAGTGGGAGATTCCATAAGGCTGGGAAACAGCTCCTTCGCTATTACGGGCAGTTTGATTTCAGCTCCGGGAACGGGGGGTATTGGGGCTTCCATAGCACCGCCAATATGGATTCCCTATAGGTCTATCGAAGAAACCGGACTCATACAAACGGGTAGTCGGGTAGGGTATGATTTTTATTTTGTGGCAGATAAAGATCAGGACCTGCAAGAACTGGACAGGGTCGTCGATCCCATGTTGGATATTGAAAATGCCGATTTGGACGTCCATGATACTACAGGGCAGCGAATAGGTCGACGTTATAATAACTTTGCTAAATTTTTGAATCTCGTGGCCTTTATCGCCCTATTGTTGGGTTGTGTAGGTATTGCAAGTTCTGTACACATCTATATCAGGGAAAAGCTGCAAGCGGTTGCCATTCTTAAATGCCTGGGGGCTACAAGAAAACAGACCTTTTTGATTTATCTCATTCAAATAGCCACCATGGGATTCGTAGGTGGATTGATCGGGGTACTTGTTGGGCTGTTACTACAACTGTCGTTCCCTTTGATATTGGAGGATCTTTTGCCTTTCGACATAGCGATAAGTTTATCGCCGAAGGCGATATTTCTTGGCCTTTTGCTGGGGGTATTGATGTCGGTATTGTTTGCTTTGACCCCATTGCTTGGCACCTGGTATGTTTCACCCTTACAGGTCTTACGGATACAGGAAAACGGAATAGTTAAATCACGGAACGCAAGCCTACTGGTTGGGCTCGCCATTATGGCGTTTATTTTTATTTTTTGTTATTGGCTGTTGGCAGATTTACGGTATACACTCTTTTTTGTTATTGGGGTATTGGTGGTATTCGCCATTTTAAGTGCCGTTTCGATTCTATTTATGAGATTGGTGAAAAAGTATTTTCCATCGTCCTGGGGATTTACTGCCCGCCAGAGCCTGCTCAATCTTTTTCGACCTAACAATCAAACCACGGTATTGATATTGGCCATTGGGGTGGGTACGTTCTTGATAAGTACACTGTATTTTTCCAGGGATATCCTCCTGGCGCGCGCTTCCATTGAGGATTCAGAAAAAGCGCCAAACCTGGTATTATTGGATGTTCAAAGCGAACAGCGCAAGGCTGCTTCTCAAAGTATAGACGAGGCAGGATTCCCAGTTCTCGACGATATTCCCATAATCACCATGCGAATGCAAAAAATTAAGGATTCCACAGTTCGGGAGATTATTGCCGACACTGCTTCTTCCATCAACTCATGGATCCTAAGCCATGAGTTTCGGGTAACCTACCGGGATTCGTTGGTAGCATCAGAGGCAACAGTCGATGGGGAGTGGCCACAAACCAACGCACAGGCGAATATCATCCCTATTTCACTGGCAGATAATGTGGCGCGCGATGCCCGCGTAGGGATTGGTGATCAAATCATATTTAATGTTCAGGGGGTATTGTTGCAAACCGTAGTAGCGCACATTCGAACGGTTGATTGGGCACGCATGCAAATAAATTTTTCAATAGTATTCCCTTCTGGGGTGTTAGAAGATGCTCCGCAATTTTTTGTGCTAACGACCAATGTACCTGATGTCAGGGCATCGGCACAGCTACAGCAAACTTTGATACAGCAGTTTCCTACGGTATCCATCATTGATCTGCGGCAGGTACTGACCGTGATTGAGGATATTTTGGACAAAATTGCCTGGGTCATCAATTTTATGGCCTTTTTTAGCATTTTCACAGGTATCATCGTTTTGATAGGTTCGGTACGTACAAGCAAATACCAACGCATTAAAGAAAGTGTGCTGTTGCGCACCCTGGGTGCCAAAAGCAAACAACTACTCCGAATTACCGCTCTGGAGTATCTGTATTTAGGAATTTTAGGCAGCGGCATTGGGATAGTACTTTCCCTAATGGGGAGTTTTCTGTTAGCCCGATTTGTCTTTGATACTGTTTTTGTCCCTTCATGGGTTCCCTTTTTAGTGGTATTGCCGGGTATAACTCTTTTAGTTCTCCTGATTGGATTATTGAACAGCCGTACTATACAACTAACTAAAAATGTAGTAGCTTCGCCGGGTGAAAACAGAGAAAGTAGATATAGACTTTGATAACTCCATAGGTCCCTGGCTGGGAAAAACGGCAAAGATCGTAGGGTATCACCTGCAAGAGGAATTTACCAGGGCTGGTCTGGATATTACAAAAGAACAGATGGTCATTCTGAAGAAACTATATGAGCGGGATGGTCTCGCCCAAAACGAGCTTGCAGAACTGACTTTTCGTGATAAATCTTCTCTTACCCGACTTATCTCTACCCTCGAGCGCAAGGGCTATGTACGACGTGTACGCTGCCCGGAAGACAAGCGTGTGAACTTTATTTTACTCACGGAAGAGGGTAAAACCATGTGGCAAAATGCAAAGCCCGTTGCGCAACAATTAATTCAGCGTATGCGAACCGACCTATCTGAAAAAGAAGTTGATCAATTTATAGAAACCCTAAGAAAAATACAGGGCAGTCTGAAGCATTCAGAACCTGCTCGAATTACGTGATATGAGAAAAATAATCCTTGCTATTCTTGGCGTCTTGCTTATCGTTGCTGCCTATTTTGGGGCTAAAGCCATTTCAGATAGTAAAACCACGCCCAGGGCGAGACCTGAAAAAGCGGTCAAAACGGTTTTTGTAGACACGGTTAGAAATAAGCTGGTGCCCATCCTGGTGCCGGCCAATGGGAATCTTGTAGCACGTCAACGATTAGAGTTGTTCGCTGAGGTGCAGGGAGTTTTCCTGCCATCTAATAAACTGTTCAGACCCGGGCAACGCTACCGAAAAGGAGAAGCTATTATACGTATAAATTCTGCAGAATATGCAGCTTCAGTGCAGTCGGCAAAAAGTAATTTGTACAACCAGATAACATCTGTCATGCCGGATCTCCGGCTCGACTATCCGGACATCTATCCCAAATGGGCTGCTTATCTCCAGAGTTTCGACCTGGAAAATACTACACCTAAATTACCCAGCCTTGATTCTGACCAGGAGAAATTCTTTATTACCGGTCGTGGGATCCTGACGAGCTATTACAATGTAAAGAACCTGGAACAGCGATTGTCAAAATTTGGTCACCGAGGGCACCTTGGTTCGCGGGGGTCAAAAACTAGGGGAATTTATCAATACAGATCGCTATGAGCTTGAAGTGGCCCTTAGCAAGAAATTTAGTGATCTGCTGCAAATAGGGCGGCAAGTAGATTTGACCAACCTTGAAAAAACACAGACCTATACCGGTACTGTTAGCCGGGTCAATAGTAAAGTAGAACAGGCTTCACAGACCGTTAAGGCTTTTATTGATGTAAGTCACCCCGACTTAAAAGAAGGGATGTATCTGGAAGCCAACCTATTGGCCAGAGATGAAACAAATGCCCTTCAAATAGATCGCAGCCTACTCCTCGAAAACGACAAGATCTTTGTTGTTCGTGATTCTATACTCGACCTGATCGATGTGACACCGGTGTATTTTACAAATGAGAATGTAGTACTCAAAGGCGTACCAGAGGGACTAACAATTGTTTCTAAACCTGTTGTCGGTGCCTATGCCGGTATGTTAGTCAAGATTTATCAAGAGAATACTTCCAAAACACAATAACCATGCGAAAGGTCATTGCCTATTTTATAAAATATCATGTGGCTGTTGATGTCATTATCATCGCCTTTTTCATTTTTGGGATTTTTGGAGCGAAATCCTTAAAATCTTCCTTTTTCCCACTTTCAGAGTCCAAGAATATCCTGGTCAATATCGCTTACCCGGGGGCTTCTCCACAAGAGGTTGAAGAAGGCATCGTCCTGAAGATCGAAGATAACCTGAAAGGGTTGCAAGGGGTAGACCGGGTAACCTCTACTTCCCGGGAGAACAGCGGTTCCATCAATGTAGAGATCGAGCAAGGACGGGATATAGATTTTATGCTTCTGGAAGTCAAGAACGCCGTTGATCGGGTGCCTACTTTCCCTTCGGGAATGGAACCTTTGGTGGTATCTAAACTGGAAGCCGTAAGACAGACGATCAGTTTTGCCGTCAGCGGTACAGATGTGCCCCTGGTCACCTTAAAACAAATAGGCAGGCAGATCGAAAATGATTTAAGGGCTATTGACGGGATCTCGCAGATCAACATATCCGGATATCCGGAAGAGGAGATCGAGATCGCATTGGATGAAAACAGCCTGCTCGCATTTGAAATTTCCTTCAACGAAGTGGCACAAGCGGTGGGAAATGCCAATATCCTGGTTACGGGGGGTAATATAAAGACCAATGCGGAAGAGTATCTTATTCGTGCCAACAACCGATCGTATTATGGGGAGGAGCTCAGCAATTTGATCATCCGGGCCGATGCTTCAGGGCGTACTGTACGTTTAAAAGATGTAGCTATTGTTCGGGATCGCTTCTCGGAAACACCCAACACCTCCTTTTTCAATGGTAATCTTTCGGTTAATACAACCATAACCAGCACAAATACAGAAGATCTTATTTCCTCGGCGGAGAAAGTGAAAGAGTACATTGAAGATTTTAATGTGCAGTATAATAATGTTCAGTTGAATGTGGTCAGTGACCTCTCTAATACCCTGACGCAACGAACCCAACTCCTTACTGAAAATGCGATCATGGGGATGGTCCTGGTTCTGATCTTCCTTTCCCTTTTTCTAAATACACGATTGGCATTCTGGGTGGCCTTTGGCCTTCCTATCGCATTTTTGGGGATGTTCGTATTTGCCCCGCTATTCAATGTAACGATCAATGTATTGTCCCTCTTTGGGATGATCATTGTGATCGGTATCCTGGTAGATGACGGGATCGTGATCGCTGAAAATATCTATCAACACTATGAACGGGGTAAAAGTCCGACACAAGCGGCCATAGATGGCACCATGGAAGTGATCCCACCCATTGTTTCGGCCATTATAACAACCATCTTGGCCTTTTCTATATTCCTTTTCCTCGACGGCCGGATAGGTGACTTTTTTGGCGAAGTATCTGTGATCGTGATCCTGACACTTGTCGTTTCCCTGGTTGAAGCCCTTATCATCCTGCCTGCCCACCTGGCGAGGTCCAAAGCACTTCAGCCAAAAAAAGATAAAGAAGCTAAGGGTATTGCGGCCGTTTTTGGGAAGTTGCGAATAATTAATAAATGGGGCGACGGTTTTATGGCCTGGATGCGTGACAACCTTTACAGCCCAACCATTCGCTTTGCCCTGGAAAATAAAATACTGGCCTTTGCTGTTTTTCTTGGCGCCCTTATCCTCACATTTGGCTCTATAGGCGGAGGGATCATCAGAACTTCTTTCTTCCCCAGGATAGCAAGCGACCGTGTTGCGATCGAATTACAGATGCCAAATGGCACGAACGAAGTTCTCACAGATTCGATCATCACCATGATCGAATCCAAGGCTAAATTGGTCAACGAGGAGCTTACAGAAGAATACCTGAAAGGGACAGATAAGGTCTTGTTTGAAAATATGATCAAAACCGTGGGCCCCGGTTCTTCCGCGGCTACCTTAGTGATCAATCTACTACCGGGGGAGGAACGACCCGATGCGGTTCGCTCTGATATGGTCACCAGCCGACTCAGGGAGAAAGTAGGCCCCGTCTTTGGGGCAGAAAGCCTTGTTTACGGTTCAGGAGGAAATTTTGGCGGGGATCCCGTATCAGTCTCTTTGCTTGGAAACAATATAACGGAATTAAAGTCGGCCAAACGCGAACTTAAGACGGCACTCGAAGATAACAGTCTGCTAAAAGATATTTCTGATAACGATCCGGCCGGTATTAAGGAAATTCGATTAGAACTAAAAGAGAATGCCTATTTACTGGGTCTGGATCTTAGAGCTGTCATGAACCAGGTACGTGCCGGTTTCTTTGGGACACAGGCGCAGAGATTCCAGCGTGGACAGGATGAGATACGGGTATGGGTACGATATGATCGAAAGAATCGATCTTCGATCTCCGACCTGGATGATATGCGTATCCTTACACCCAATGGTCAACGGATTCCCTTAGCTGAGATCGCTAGCTATACTATACAGCGTGGCGATGTAGCTATCAATCATTTGGATGGTCGGCGTGAGATCCAGTTATCTGCAGACCTTAAAAATGCGGAAACTACCTCGGCCACAGATATCATGGGATGGATACAGAACGATGTCATGCCGGATATCCAATCAAAATACCCCACTGTTACTGCCTCCTACGAAGGGCAGAACAGGGAGGCGGGTAAATTGCTGGGATCCTTGAATAAAGTTGGTTTTACGGTTCTTTTCCTGATCTATGTAACGATCGCATTTACCTTTCGAAGTTTCAGTCAGCCTTTACTACTCATATTACTGGTACCCTTCAGTCTTACGGCAGTTGCATGGGGCCATTGGGTGCATGGATTTCCCATTAATATCCTCTCATTATTAGGCATCATCGCTCTGATCGGTATTATGGTAAATGATGGCCTGGTGCTGATCAGTAAATTCAACCGTAACCTGAGGGAAGGACTAACTTTTGACGATGCGATCTATGAAGCCGGCAGGTCTCGATTCCGTGCTATCTTCCTTACGTCCTTAACAACGATAGCAGGTCTTGCACCTCTGTTGCTTGAAAAAAGCAGGCAGGCACAATTCTTAAAGCCTATGGCGATCTCGATCGCTTATGGAATCGGTTTTGCCACCTTCCTGACCTTGATCATGTTGCCTATTTTTCTTGCTTTCAGTAACAAGGTAAAGGTAGGGTCCAAATGGTTAAAAACTGGGAAAGCGGTAACTAAGGAAGAGGTGGAGCGTACGATCAAGGAACGGCACGAAGAGATTATGCTGGAGCGTGAGACTGGGGGATCCCTGAATGAGGTCAAGAGGGTTTCAGAAATGACACAAAAAGCGATTACAGAACATACAGAGGGGTAAAGACTATGAGATCAATTATATTATTAACACTGGCAATATTGAGCTTGCAAACTGCAATAGGCCAGGATTCACTCCTCACACGCGAAGCGGCAATTGAGCTGACCCTTGAGAATAATTTTGGCATAGCCATCGCAAAAAACCAGGTGGCTATTGCAGAAAATAACCAGAGCATATTAAACTCCGGTTTTCTTCCCGTACTTACGGCCTCAGGAGGTGCAAATTATAACCGGGACGACTCCGTGATCGAATTCCCGGGACAATTCCTGGAAAATGGAGATCCCAGGCCTGATGCAACCCTAGACCAGGCAGAATCGCAACGGTATAATGGGGGTCTTTCGGTGAATTATACACTATTCGATGGGCTTGGTCGACTTTACAATTATCGAAGTCTCAAAGAGCAATATGATCTTACAGAATTGCAGGCTCGGGAAACCATAGAGAACACGTTGTTACAATTGTTCAGTGTTTACTTTGAAGTAGCCAGGCTCACAGAAAATGAATTCTTGTTATCGAGTGCTTTAGATGTATCACTAGACCGTATACGGCGCGCAGATTATGCCTTTGAATACGGACAGAATACAAAGCTGGATGTTTTGAATGCCAGGGTGGATGCTACTAATGACAGCATTAATCTATTAAATGCCCGGGAGGAATTGCTTAATTCCAAGCGTGACCTGAATGTCGTACTTAACAGAGGCCTGGGCTCGCCTGTTGCTGTGGATACAGTCGTCCGTTTTATCTCGCGACTTGAATTGGAAGCCTATTTGGAGGAAGCTAAAGAGAAGAATGTAGTGCTATTGCAAACCGAAAAGAACGCGAAGATCAATGCCTATGATATTAAAGTGAGTCGCTCCGGGTATTTACCAACGGTCGGACTTACCGGCACCTATGGCTGGAATCTCAATCAAAGTGCTCAATCGGCATTCTTTCCCGGTATCAATAACGAGACTTGGAACTTTGGCCTTGGTGCCAGCCTGACCTGGAATTTATTCGATGGGGGGAGTACTTCCGTTCGGGTCAGAAATGCTAAGATCGCTTATGAGAACCAGGAATTGTTGAATGAGCAAATTACCCTAGAGGTAGAACGTGATATAGCCAATGCACGGACCATTTACGAAAACCGACTGGCCATTTTCCATATCCAGGAACAGAATGTGGTCACCAACCAGAACAATTTTGAACGCTCACGGGAAGAATATCAACTGGGTAGGATCTCCTCCATAGAATTTCGCCTTGCACAGGTAAATTTACTCAATGCGCAGACGAGTAAAAACCTGGCAAAGTATAACGCCAAACTTGCCGAGCTCCAGCTCTTACAACTCACAGGGCAGCTGCTAAACATACCGATATAATTCAATGATCGAGCATCATTTCCAATGTCCGTATTGCTGGCAAGATATTTCAGTATTGCTCGACCCCTCTATTCCTAAGCAGACATATATTGAGGATTGTGAGGTCTGTTGCAACCCCATTCGTTTTGAAGTGCAGTTTAAAGGTCAGGATTTGATCGGATTTGAGGTAGGGCAGATGGATTGAATTTGGTTAAGGATTCTTTTCTCGCTTTGCTCGAAAAGGGACCAACCCCTTAAGCGCCATATATCAGGCCGTTCAGCACCTTTTGTAACACTAGTTACATTCAAGCCTTCATTTTAACACTAAATTCCCACGGAACTACAATAGTGAATTGCGCAGCAACTCCTATAGGATGAATCCGAATTGTGGCGTAATTGCCAAAATAATCGTAGAAACTAAATCATGAAGAAGAATTTCGAAACAAGGGTAACCGGTTGGTTCTTTATCGCCGCTGCCCTATTGCTTTGGGTGGGATGGGCCCTTTCCCCGCACCATATTGAAGAATATATTAAAAGTGAAGATTTTATAGCCATTGGTGAGGATGTATGGTATTGGATCTGGATGTTCCGAGTGCACATATTTGGTTGGGTAGCACTGGCTGTTTCCCTATTTGCCTTGATATCGGTAGCTTCAAAAAAGCCTTTTGGAGTGTTGATATTGCCTGGTGCAGGAATGGTGGTCGCTGGAAGCTTGATCCTGGCCATTGCCTCCGCATTCTACTATAATTTTGGCGCCTGGGGCGTTGGGAAAACTATGGGTAAATCCCCCGAAGAGATCCAGCAGTTCATGGATAGTATACTTTATACCAACCAATATGTTACCTGTTTTGTCAGGTTTGGCCGGGTATTTTCCGGGGTCGGACTCGTTATCTTAGGGGCAGGTTTGGTAAAATGGAAGATCGTGAAAGTATGGCTAGGTTGGTTTACCGTAGTACTGGGATTGGCAGCCATGGGTATCGTAATGCTTATTCCGGAACACTGGGAGATCTATAAGCCCGTTTTCCATACAAAAGTTTTATGGTCACTAGCAATGGGGGTAGTCCTTCTAATGTATGGCGTTAATCTGCCAAAATTAGACTCATCTTCAGATCAGTAAGGGTTTCAAGCCGAATAGAATCTTAATTTAATGTTGACAGGATTGCTTTCTCACTTCGTTCGAAAGCGGCCTAAAGGGAGGTGCTTACTAGCAAAGCCGCATTGGCTTCGCCAATCTAGTGGCTTTTCTATGTCCAATCCTCGAGCAAGCTCAGGATTGTCCATTAAAAAAGCCGCCAACTTACGTTAGCGGCTTTGCTAGTAGCGGGGACAGGACTCGAACCTGCGACCTTCGGGTTATGAGCCCGACGAGCTACCGACTGCTCTACCCCGCGGTGTCTCTTTTTAAGGGCGGCGCGCCCTCCGTAGCGATGGCTCAGCCATTGCGTAGGAGGGCAAATATACAACGGTTTAGCGGTATATTCCAAGAATGACCGGGGCTATTTTGAAAACCCAAGATTGTAGTCGACCTAAATTCCATAACTTCGGGCACTAATATGGATGTAATAAACGACTTCATTACCACCCTGCTTCCCTATACAGAGTGGCCCATGTTCATTCTTCTCATTGGTGGAGGTCTCTTCCTGGTTTTTTATTCGCGATTTGTGCCCTACCGTTTTTTCGGGCATGCTATTGCTATTACGGCAGGCAAGTATGATAATAAGTTGGCCAAAGGGGAAGTGAGCTCCTTCCAGGCGCTTTCGGCAGCTGTGGCAGCTACCGTGGGGTTGGGAAATATTTCCGGGGTAGCGATCGCCATTCATGATGGGGGTCCCGGTGTTGTTTTTTGGATCTGGATGACGGCCCTACTGGGCATGTGTATCAAATTTTATTCTTGTAGCCTATCTATCATGTACCGAGGTACAGACTCAGATGGAAAACTACAAGGCGGACCGATGTTCTACATCACCCAAGGTATGGGGAAAATGGCTAAGCCCCTGGCTACCTTCTTCAGTATTTTCGGCCTGGTCGGATTTCTGGGCGTCTTTACAGCCAATCAGTTTACCGAAACATTTATGAGTGTGATCGAACCCCAAAATACAGTGTACGCTGCTAGTGAATTTAGCTGGAAACTGGGGATAGGGATCGCTTTAGCACTGATCACATCCTTTGTCATCTTTGGCGGCCTGACCAAGATCGCTAAAGTTGCCTCTGCTATCGTTCCTTTTATGGTCGTCCTTTATTTATTAGCCGTAGTGGTTGTCATGGGAATGAATCCTACAGAAATCATACCTGCTCTTAAAATGATATTAAGCGAAGCCTGGAATTTTGATACTGCCGTTACAGGCGGATTCTGGGGTCTCGTGATCATAGGGATCCGGCGTGCCATGTTCTCCAATGAAGCCGGATTGGGGAGTGCGCCCATGTATCACGGTCAGTCTAAAAATGACGAACCGATCCGTGAAGGTTTGGTAGCCATGCTCGGACCGTTTATCGATACCATTATGGTATGCACATTCACCGCTGTAGTGATCATTCTGAGTGGGGCATATCTAGAAGATTCGAGTGGGATCGTCATGACACTTTCTGCTTTTGAAACCTCTTTATTCAGCGTGGGAGATGATCTCCTCATGATCATAGTTACAGCCTTTGCGCTTTCTACTTTGTTCACTTATTCTTATTACGGGGTTAAGAGTTTATCCTTTCTGACCAATGCCAAGATCGGTCGAATGTACAATTGGTTTTTTGTGATCATGATCGTTTTTGCTGCAGTAGCCTCCCTGGAATTAGTAAAGAACCTGATCGATCTTTCTTATGCCTTAATGGTGATCCCCAATATGATCGCTGTATTATACCTGGCTCCAAGAGTGAACCGGGCGATGAAGAAATACCTAAAGGAAAAGGCAGATGGAAAAGCATAAGGCAGGTTTCGTCAATATAGTAGGCAATCCCAATGTTGGGAAATCAACCTTAATGAATGCCCTGGTAGGGGAGAAATTATCCATTATTACATCCAAGGCGCAAACTACGCGACATCGGATACTAGGCATCATAAACGGAGATGATTTCCAACTGGTATTGTCTGATACACCCGGAATCATAAAACCGGCCTACAAACTTCAGGAATCCATGATGGATTTTGTAAAAAATGCGTTTGAAGATGCCGATATTTTACTCTATATGGTAGAGATCGGCGAGAAAACGCTGAAGGATGAAATTCTTTTCAAAAAGATCCAGAATAGTAAGGTTCCCGTCCTGTTGCTGATCAATAAAATAGACCTGGCCGACCAGGCACTGCTCGAGGATCAGGTTATGTATTGGAGTGAATTGTTGCCGAAAGTTGAGATATATCCGATATCCGCATTACAAAACTTCAATGTAACTGTAGTCCTGGACCGTATTATAAGCCTGTTGCCCGAAAGTCCGCCATTCTTCCCTAAAGACCAGTTGACAGATAAACCGGAACGTTTTTTTGTCAATGAGGCCATTCGGGAAAAGATCTTAAAACACTATAAAAAGGAGATCCCTTATTCCGTGGAGATCGTCACTGAAGAATTTTTTGAAGAAGAAAAGATAATCCGCATACGATCAATCATCCTTGTAGAAAGGGAGACGCAAAAGGGTATTCTTATCGGCCATAAAGGCAGTGCCTTAAAAAGGGTAGGGGTAGAAGCCAGAAAAGACCTGGAGGCTTTTTTTGAGAAACAGGTCTTTTTGGAATTAGTGGTTAAAGTGGCAAAAAATTGGCGAAACTTACCCGGACAATTACGAAGATTTGGTTATAAATCCTGATCGGTTTTTGTCAATATACCATTCATAAATTCATATAATTGATGCATCTGCGGCCTTCCTTTCCGCTTGCCCAATCTACCAAAAACATAGAAAGCAAACCAGAACAGGATCATAAAGCACATGGCTGCGACTTGCCAGGTATAGGGTTTGTCAAGGGCTGCACTGGAATAGGCCCATATCCCAAAAATGATAAAGAGAGTAGCCACACCAAAATGCAGGAACATAAAAAAGGTCCACAAGGTGGGATTTGGCCCGAAGAGTCCAAATAACTTTGTTTTCTCATCATAATCATCTGTTATCTCTAACTGGAGCTGAGGCGACCAAAAATGTACTTCCTGCTTGTTGAATTTAATAAAGACATGATCGTCTACTCGTTTGATCAGGAAGGGAGGCTGTTTGGAAGCCTCAAACTCCTGTAAGTAACCCTCCTTATTATTAACCAATTCGCGTTGGAATCGGGGTCGGAGAATGATCTCATTAGGTAAGCTTTTCATTTGTCTTTAATGTCCTAAAAAGGTAATAAAATTTATCCGGAGCATAATACTACCTTTGTGCCTTAATTCTGAGCCATGAGTGCTATAGTTGCCATTGTAGGGAGACCCAATGTCGGGAAATCCACTTTCTTTAACCGCTTGATCCAAAGACGGGAAGCTATCGTGGATGCTACTAGTGGGGTAACGCGTGACAGGCACTATGGCAAGAGTGATTGGAATGGGAAAGAATTCACCGTGATCGATACCGGAGGCTATGTTGTAGGTAGTGACGATATTTTTGAAAAGGAGATCGATAAGCAAGTAGAACTAGCGATCGATGAAGCAGATGCCATATTTTTTATGGTAGACGTAGAAACGGGCATTACCGGTATGGACCAGGATGTGGCCGTGCTTCTAAGGAAAGTAAAGAAACCTGTTTTCCTGGTGGTTAACAAAGTAGATAATGCTAAGCGGACGGATGATGCCGTGGAATTTTTCAATCTGGGCTTAGGGGATTACTACTCCGTTTCCAGTATCAATGGGAGCGGCACAGGGGATCTGCTTGATGCCCTGGTTGAGATACTACCGGATCAGGAAGAGAACAAGACAGAACTACCTCGTTTTGCCGTGGTAGGGCGACCCAATGCAGGAAAGTCGTCCTTTATTAATGCCTTGATCGGTGAAGAACGCTATATAGTCACAGACATAGCCGGAACAACACGTGATAGTATTGATACTACCTACAATAGATTTGGTTTTGAATTCAACCTGGTTGATACGGCCGGTATTCGCAGAAAATCCAAGGTGAAGGAAGACCTGGAATTCTATTCTGTCATGCGTTCCATCAGGGCCATTGAACATTGTGATGTGTGTTTGCTGCTTTTCGATGCCTCACGTGGTTTTGACGGGCAAGTAGAGAATATCTTCTGGCTGGCTCATCGAAATAATAAAGGCATCGTGATCCTGGCAAATAAGTGGGATCTGGTAGATAAGGATACGCATGCTGTTAAAGCCTATACACAGAAGATCAAACAAGCTATTGAACCCTTTACGGATGTGCCGATCATTTTTATGTCTGTCACGAATAAGCAGCGCATTTTTAAGGCGATCGAGACAGCTGTAGACGTGTATAAGAATCGCAGCAAACGAATATCTACCCGAAAATTGAATGACACCCTCTTGCCTATCATTGAACGAACGCCTCCCCCTTCTTATAAGGGGAAATATGTAAAGATCAAATACATTACCCAATTACCTACGGGCTTTCCTCAATTTGCTTTTTTCTGTAATCTGCCGCAATATGTAAAAGATGCCTACAAGCGATTTTTAGAAAATCAGATCAGGGAGCATTTTGATTTTACAGGAGTGCCTGTAACGATCTATATGCGTAAGAAGTAAGTTACCAGCCACCGGAAGCACCGCCTCCGCCAAAGCCGCCTCCGCCGAAGCCTCCGCTAAAGCCACCCCCGCCAAAGCTTCCACTACCGAAGCCACCTCCGGAAGAACCTTTGTAACCGCCCCGGCCCATATTGCTGAGAATGATAATATCCCACAGATCTAAACCATCTTTCTTACCACCCCGGCCACCCCGGTTGTTCTTGTTCCTGTTAGCTGCAAAGATGATCATCAGGATAATAAAAATGATAAAGGGTAAGAAGATCTCAAAAGGAAAACGTTTAGGGCCGTCATTTAATTTTCGTTCCTCTTTGAACTCGCCCATCAAAACAGCAAAAATGGCGTCGGCTCCTTTGTCCAGTCCGGCATAATAGTCGCCATCACGGAATTCGGGAATGATGATATTTTCAATGATGCGTTTACTCAAGTTATCTGTGAGTGCACCTTCCACACCGTACCCGGTATTGATCCCGATCCTTCGATCTTCCCTGGCTAATAATATCAGGATGCCATTATCTTCCTTCTCCTGCCCAATGCCCCATTTATGGCCCCAATTCGCTCCCAGGTAGTTTATGTCCTCGCCCTCGGTGGAAGAAATAATGGCCAGGACGATCTGCGTGGAAGTGCTGTCGGCATAATTGATCAGTTTTTGCTCAAGGCTCGTCTTTTCAACCGGACTCAAGAGCTCAATGTAATCGTAGACCGAAGTCTCCAGATCGGGTTTTGGTGGAATATCAAATTGAGCACTGACAACAAGAGTGCATAATAGGAGGCCGGATAAAATACTAGCTCTTAGTGATCGCATCGGGTAGTTCATTTCGGTCATCCGCATTCCAGGGGAAGTGTGTTTTTAATTCTTGCCCGGTAGATCGAATACCGGCAATAATTCCATCCGTATACGAGCCTTTCATAAAATAATTGGCGATGGCATCACGCGTGCTGTTCCAAAAATTCTCAGGAACGACATCATCTATCCCCTTATCCCCATAAATGACAAATTTGTGATCTGCTACGGCGATATAGATCAACACCCCATTTCGCTGTCGGGTATTGTCCATTTTAAGCACATGAAAAATTTCCTGGGCTCGGGTATAATGGTCTGTCTGTGCACTGGATTCCAGGTGTACCCGAATCTCTCCGGACGTATCCATTTCAGCTTCGAGGATGGCGAGGATGATCTCCTGTTCTTCCCGGGCTGTTAAGAAAGCTTCTACCCCGGATTTTGCCATAACTAGTCGAATTCGAAATTCACATCAGGTGCGTCTTCTGATCCGGGGTCAGCCGAATATCTTGGCATTTCATCAAATCCAAAAAGACCTGCCAGGAGCTTACCAGGGAATTTGGTGGTATGGATATCGTATATATTAACAGCCTCATTGTATCGGTCCCTGGCCACATTGATACGATTCTCTGTACTTTCTAATTGGGTCTGTAATTCCAGGAAATTCTGATTGGCTTTGAGCTCCGGATAGCGTTCTACTGTTACTAACAAACGCGACAATGCAGAGGACAATCCGGTTTGGGCTTGCTGGAATTGTGCGAGGGCTTCAGGGGTAATATTATTTGCGTCAATAGTGGTGTTAGTGGCTTTTGATCGCGCTTCGATAACCTCTCTGAGTGTTGTTCTTTCAAAATCTGCAGCTCCCTGTACGGTTTGCACAAGGTTGCCGATCAGGTCATTCCGTCTTTGGTAAGTACTTTCTACATCGGCCCAGGCTGTTTTGGCATTCGCTTCATATTCTACAGCCGTATTGTTGAAACCGACTGCCCACTGATAGAGTCCAAATGCGATAACCGCCAGGATGATCACCGGAATTAACCATTTTTTCATTTGAATAGTTTTTTAAGTTAGAGTTGCGATTTTATCTTGAGCAGCTCTGTTTTCACATGTTCTAATTTTTGGATGATATCAAAATTAGATAATGTCTTGTGTCTGCTTTCCTTCAGATGTGTTTTCGCCCCTTCCAGCGTAAAGCCACGCTCTTTAACCAGGTGGTAAATGAGTTGTAGGTTTCTCACGTCTTTGGGGGTAAATTTCCGGTTTCCTTTGGCATTCTTTTTGGGCTGGATGACGTCAAATTCTTTTTCCCAAAACCGGATAAGGGATGTATTCACGTCAAATGCCTTGGCTACTTCGCCAATGCCATAATAGCGTTTTTCAGGAAGTTCTACGTGCATTAATCTAAGGATTGGTTCTCCTGCTTAGCGTATATGAGCATATTCTCAAATTCTTTCGCGGATAAACTGCCATAATAGAAGTTAATTGGGTCTATCCGGATCTCGTCTTTCCATACCTCATAATGAAGGTGTGGGGCCTGGGAACGGCCTGTACTTCCCACAAAACCAATCAGGTCGCCGCGCTTGACGCTCTGACCTTTCTTTACGTTGTATTTACTCAAATGGGCGTAAATGGTCAGGTACCCATAGCCGTGGTCTATCCTAACGTGTTTTCCAAATCCGGAAGCGCTGTTATCTGCCCGGGAAATTATGCCATCTCCACTTGCGTAGATTGGCGTTCCACGCGGCGATGTAAAGTCCATTCCCCAGTGCATCTTTCTCGCCTTGGTAAATGGGTCGGATCGCCAGCCAAAACCGGACGCCATACGCGTAAGATCATCATTATTGATAGGTTGGATGGCCGGGATAGCGGCCAAAAGTTTCTCTTTTTCTTCGGCTAATTTGGTGATCTCATCAAGCGATTTTGATTGTATGACCAATTGCTTCTGAATGATGTCTAATCTTTGGGTTGAAGAGATGATCATTTCAGAATTGTTATAACCTTCTAGTGATTTATACCTGTTTACCCCACCGAAACCTGCACGTCTTTGTTCTTCCGGGATCGGGTTAGCTTCAAAATAGAGTCGGTATATATTATTATCGCGGTCTTCAATATTGGTGAGCACTTGCTCGATCTGTTGCATTTTCTTATCCAACAGTTCGAATTGAAGTTCATAATTCTTCATTTCCCTCTCAAGGGATAGCTCCTTGGGTGTATTTACAAAAGTCGTGTTGAGGAGAAGAATGAGTCCAAAGGATCCAAAAAAAACAGAAGCCAAAAAGAACAGGAACATATTCCTGTATTTACGGGATTTTTTAGGCTCTATCTTCCGGTATGATAGGGTGTCCGGATCGTAATAGTATTTTACCTTAGACATGTATGGATTTTATCCTATTTTTGTGCGTGCGCTTGAACAGAACAAAGCAAATATAAACATTGTTTTGTATAAAACGTTAAATTTTAAATTAGCGTGCCTTTAGCTAATGATTTCCAAGGTTATACGCACTAAATTCCTCGACTTTTTTCAAGAGAAGGCCCATAAGATCGTTCCCTCAGCCCCTATGGTTATGAGAGACGACCCGACGCTCATGTTTACGAACGCCGGGATGAACCAGTTCAAAGAATATTTTTTAGGACTTAGTCAGGCAGACCAACCAAGAGTTGCCGATACCCAAAAATGTCTGAGGGTAAGTGGAAAACATAACGACCTTGAGGAGGTCGGAAAAGATGCCTATCACCACACCATGTTTGAGATGCTCGGAAACTGGAGTTTTGGTGATTATTTTAAGGAAGAAGCCATAGCCTGGGCATGGGAATTACTGACAGGAGAATATGGGATCGAAAAAGAGAATCTTTATGTGACCGTTTTTGAAGGAAGTGATGATGCCGATCAATTAGCAAGAGACGAAGAGGCTTTTAATCTTTGGAAGAAGATCTTACCTGAGTCTCGAATCCTGATGGGGGATAAGAAAGATAACTTTTGGGAAATGGGAGACCAGGGTCCCTGTGGTCCTTGTTCGGAAATTCATGTAGACATTCGGTCTGAACGAGACAAGCAAAAAACACCAGGTTCAGAACTGGTCAATAAAGACCACCCTGAAGTCATTGAGCTTTGGAATCTTGTATTTATCCAATATAACCGAAAGGCCAATGGCACCCTCGAAGAATTGCCCGAGAAACATATTGATACGGGAATGGGCTTTGAACGACTATGCATGGTCCTTCAGGGCAAAAATTCTTCTTACGATACGGATCTGTTCGCCCCACTGATCGATCGTGTGCAAACCCTCTCAAAGAAAAAATACGATCAGTCTGAAGAGATCTCAGTAGCAATGCGTGTGATCGTAGATCATTTACGCGCAGTGTCCTTTGCTATTGCAGACGGACAATTACCGGGGAATACCGGAGCGGGATACGTAATTCGCCGCATCCTCCGAAGAGCGATCCGATATGGCTTTACCTTTCTTGAGCTCAAAGACCCCTTCATTCATAAATTGGTGGAGACGCTGACCAAAACAATGGGCGATGCCTATCCGGAATTAAAAGAACAGAGGCAACTGATAGAAAATGTGATCCGCGAAGAAGAGCACTCCTTCCTTAAAACCCTGGACCAGGGATTGGTGTTGCTCGATAATGTTATTAGCAATACCAAAGGGAAAGTGATCAGCGGTGAGAAGGCTTTTGAGCTATATGACACCTTTGGCTTTCCTAAAGATCTCACGGCCTTAATACTAGAGGAACGTGGACTTAGCATGGATGAGGATGCGTTTAATACTTCTTTGGATGCACAGAAGAGCAGATCGAGGGCCGCATCGGCGATGTCCAAAGAAGATTGGGTGATCCTTGAGAAGGATAATACCCAGGAGTTTATTGGTTATGAATTGTTGGAGGCTGAGGTATCCTTGGTCAAATACAGAAAATTACATTCCAAAAAAGAAGGAGATCAATATCAATTGGTATTTAACCGCACCCCGTTTTATGCGGAAGGAGGCGGGCAAGTAGGTGACAAAGGCTACCTGGAAGGCCAGGGCGGTGATGTGATCTATATTGTAGACACCAAGAAAGAGAATAACGAGATCGTACACTTTGCCAAGTCTTTACCAAAAGACCCCGGCACTTCTCTAAGGGCAGTCGTAGATAAGAAACAACGCCAACGGACTGCGCGGAATCATTCCGCCACTCATTTGTTGCACCAGGCATTGCGCCATGTCCTGGGCGATCATGTAGAACAAAAAGGCTCTGCTGTACATTCTAAGTATTTAAGATTTGATTTCTCTCACTTTGCTAAGCTGAGTGCAGAAGAGCTGGCAAAAGTTGAACGTTTTGTAAATGAGCGTATAAGCGACGGTATTCCCTTGGTAGAAAACAGGAATGTTCCCATGCAACAGGCATTAGACGATGGCGCAATGGCCTTGTTTGGTGAAAAATATGGAGATGCTGTCCGTACCATACGATTCGGCGAATCTATTGAGCTTTGCGGGGGCACACATGTATTTAATACGGCTGATATCTGGTATTTCAAGATCACTTCTGAAGGCGCTATCGCCGCCGGGGTTCGCCGTATAGAAGCTATTACTTCAGATGCGGCCCGTGATTATTTCCTGGACAAACAAACCCAATTAACTGAGATCAAATCCTTGTTCAAAGGGGCTAAAGACCCTGTTTCTGCAGTAACCCAGCTTCAGGATGAAAATGCAGGATTAAAAAGGGAACTGGAAAAACTCCAAAAGGCAAAGGCCGGCGATCTTAAATCGGAATTGATGGGTCGACTTGAAGATCACAATGGAATTCAAGTCCTTGCTGAAAAAGTTGAGCTCCCTGTTTCGGCCATTAAGGATCTGTTATTTCAAATGGGTGGGGAACGCGAAGATCTTTTTGTTTTACTGGCTAGTGAAACGAATGGAAAGGCAATGTTATCATGTTTTATATCCAAGCCTTTGGTAGAATCACATTCCCTTAATGCCGGCACGATTGTGCGGGAATTAGGCAAACACATCCAGGGTGGAGGAGGTGGACAAGCCTTCTTTGCCACAGCTGGAGGAAAAGACGCCTCAGGCATCCCGACTGCACTTGCCGCATTTAAGGATTACCTTCCATAATTTTCTAAGAGACAGGAGAAACCTGGCTATTCACAAGGCTAAGACCATCATCTATCAAATGCCCGAGTTTGGGATTCTGTTGTTTGATCATCTCTAAATGTTCCAGGATTTCTTGTGCAAAATCCTGATCGCCATTCGTTTTTGCCAATTCGTATAATTCAACAGCTAGCAGCCAATCATTAGGATGGTTTTCCCGAACTTCCTTGAATACTTTGTTTCGGGAAATAGTCCTGTTTGTGCCTTCTCTATATGCCCTGATCTGGCCGTATAATTCTTCCAACTTAATTCTGCCTTGCGAGTGTTCCGGATGGATCGTCGATGAAGAAAGTGCATGCGTAACCAGATCGAAACTGTCCAGATCGGCCGGGCCATTAAAAGCGGAAACGATCGAAACGCCAACGGCAATGCTATACAAACCCTCGCCAGAGTCATAGATCAAGTTATCCTTATGGGTAACCTTACATCCGGTAAAAGTGACGAGGATGATCTCACCTTTCAAATTGCGTGTGCCTGTGATGATCTTTCCACTTACTTTAATATCCCCTTCATATTCCAGGGATATCGTTTCGCCTTCATAGATATTGTAGGCTTTCAGGTCGCGCGGACTCATATCTTCTATGGCTAAATTGATGCCTTTGAGTTTCCCTAGCGGTGTACCAAATCCTGTGTGGTGTTCTTCTGTATTATGGCCGATCAATTCTTTTTCCCGATATGACAATGCTGTTGGTCCTTTTGTCTGGATATAGACGGGCTCTCCTTCGAATTCAATGACGCTGTCAAATATTCCTGAGATCTGAAGGCCCGTACTTAATTCTACAGTGCCTAATTCCTTCGCTTCGATAAGTTTCCGCACCCCATCGAGTCCGCCTTTACGCAATGCCATGGTGTTGGCAAATTCCTCCAAAACCTGACTTAAAAAGGCAAAATCCGGGGTAACGAACAACTGGGGTTGCGGCTTGGTGATATCGAAAGAAACA
Organism: uncultured Eudoraea sp.; assembly: GCA_947258555.1. GTDB lineage: Bacteria > Bacteroidota > Bacteroidia > Flavobacteriales > Flavobacteriaceae > HDS-28. The sequence continues at coordinate 57,867 of CAMYJF010000009.1, forward strand.
TAGGCCGCATCTATGGAATAAGGGAGCTTCTTTACTTCATCTGTCATACACCAACTGCTTTCCCCTATAGAGGACAGCAAGCCGGCTCCGTAGATCCTGGGATCCTCTACAGCGCCAATAAGTCCGTATTCAACGGTCCACCAGTGTAGATTCCTTATTAGGGCCATTTCCGAGGGATCGCCCATATTATCCTGAAGAAATTCTATTTTTTTCTCGGCTTCCGTAATTTCTACTTCAGGAGTTCCGGGGGCTTCTTTAATAATAGAAAGGTGCCTTACGGCATCATACAATTCATAATCTTTTGCACTGGAAATAGCCTTGCATCCGATCTCTCCAAAGCGCCTCAAATATTCTGCATATTCTGGATTAGCTATGATGGGGGCATGACCTGCACCTTCGTGGATTATGTCCGGGGCAGGGGTGTATTCAATATGTTCAAGCTGGCGAATGTCCGAAGCGATCACCAAAACGTTATACGCCTGGAACTCCATAAAAGCGGAAGGGGGTATAAATCCGTCTACGGCGACAGCGGCCCAGCCGATCTCTTTCAGGATCCGGTTCATTCCATACATATTGGGAATATGGTCTATGGAGATCCCGGTTTTACGTAGTCCTTCCAAATAAGACCCATGCGCTACCTTGCTGAGGTAGTCTACATTCTTGCGCATGACATAGCGCCATACGGCCTGATCAATGGGGCTATACTCTTCGTAGTTCTGGGGTTTAATAAATTGTCTGAGATGAACCGGCAGTTTATCCAGTATCGGATTAGATTCGTACGTCATCAGCTATTCCTTTGTACCTATAAAGATACAAAAAACCCCCTGACAGTATTCTCGTCAGGGGGCTGTTTTTAGTTGGAAGCAATGGCCTCCGGGGGATACTTGGCGAGTATCTCACTCACAAATTCTTTTATTCGTTCTTCCTTCTTCTCTATATTCTGGAAGTTATTGAGGGAGCCTTGTCCGCGTCCCTGCCATACTAATTCTTTATTCTTGGCATCGATCAGATCAATATAAAGGGCACCTTCGGTCCTGGAACTGACATTTGGACCCCAGTAACCACCCCAGTAGCCTCCCCAATACGGATAACCCCAACCCCAGCCAAATCCATAGCCATAGTTGTTGTTAAATACATCAACGCGTTCTTTTTCCTTGGTAAAAATGCTTACCAACAGATCCGGGGATTCAGATTTTACAAAACCACGTGAACCCATTTCGGCTTCGATCGCTTTTAAGATCCGTTTCTTATCAAGATCGGAGATCTCTGCCTTGTCGATACCGGTTTTGTAAAATGCATAGCTTTTGTACTCATTAAAATTGGTGTCCCTGTCATAATCCGTTACCACTCTTACAGACACACAGGATGTCATAATCAGGAGGGCCATTGCAGGGAGATAGAACTTCTTTAAACTTTTCATAACAATACGTTTTTAATGCTTCACTTCAGTTTGAAAATGTCACAAATATCATGCCGAAACAAGGCTTTTACAATCCTTTAAGAAGCTCGTTCATTAAAGCCATAAGGACAGTGTTTACATCGGCTTTCACAACAATATCCACGTTTTAAATGGTATTGTTTTGTAAACACCCGATACCCTTCCTTGGACCAATAAAAATCTCCTTCTTCCAGGGGAATAAATTCTTTCATTGCATACCAGCTCAGGTTTTATAAAGGTAATTGAATCCCGGATACATTGCGAAAGGTTTAACTTTTTATGACATGTAAAGGGGGCCTCGGGGGTTTCCTAATTTTCCCGGGTGATATTTTACAATTATCTTTATCATCTCGCGTTAGTCATTTACCTATGATCGTTATCATCCGTCACTTGTTCTATCGTAATTATGTAGGCCTGTCTCTTTGGCCTTTCATCATCTTAAAGGAAGACCACCTGAAGGATGATATATACTTATTGAATCACGAGAGGATCCATCTCAGGCAACAGATCGAATTGCTGGTTATCCCATTTTATGTTTTCTACATCCTGGAATGGGTGGTGCGCTGCTTCTATTATTTTGATGGATACAAGGCCTATCAAAATCTCAGTTTTGAACGGGAAGCTTTTAAGCATGAAAAAGACCTGGACTATTTACAGAAGCGCAGGGCCTTTAGTTTTCTCAGATACATGTAGGTTCTCCTGTCTTGGAATTTACAAACGAACATATCCTACTCCCTGAACTCGAAGAAAAAGAAATTCGCCTGGATGTAAAACGGGAAGACCTCCTTCATCCCATAATATCAGGAAACAAATTCAGAAAGCTGAAATACAATTTGGAAAGCGCTCGTAAAAAGCGGTGCAAAACCATACTCACTTTTGGCGGAGCCTATTCTAATCATATTTTGGCTACAGCCTGTGCCGGCAAGGAAAATGGGTTTCAAACCCTCGGCGTCATTCGCGGGGAAGAGATAACTGATAAGTGGAAAGAAAACCCCACACTATCCAAGGCCAATGATTACGGAATGAAATTCAAATTCCTTAGTCGTGAAGAATACCGGAAAAAGGAAGATCCTATTTGGCTGCAAAGATTCCTGGAAGATATGCGCGATGTGTATGTGCTTCCCGAAGGAGGGAGTAATGCGTTAGGTATCAAAGGATGTGAGGAAATACTCGACCCTTCAGATAAAATATATAGTCATATATGTTGTGCCATAGGAACGGGAGGCACGATGGCAGGGATCATTAATTCGAGCAAGTCAAATCATCGGGTTATCGGCTTCCCGGTGCTTCAAAATTCAGATTTAGCCAAAGATATTCGTAACTTTAGCTCCCAAAGCAACTGGACTTTGGAAAATGAGTATCACTTTGGCGGTTATGCCAAAACTTCATCAAAGCTTATTGACTTCATGAATTCCTTCAGGGAAAACACGGGTATTTTATTAGACCCTGTGTATACGGCAAAGCTATTCTTTGGTATTTTTGAGATGATAAAAAAAGAAAAATTCCCCCGGGGCAGTAAGATTTTGGCCATACATACCGGTGGTTTACAAGGTATTACAGCTATGAATATGAAACTTAGAAAACAAAATTTAACCCAGATCCAATTATGAAACAAGCACTGTCTGCACTGGTCATTGCCTGTTTATTAGTGAGCTGTGGCGCAAAGAAAAGGGCTAGTAAAAAAGATTCACGGCGCAATGAAGTAGTTAAAACAGGAACCTATCCATTGCCTGAAGATAATGGGAAGTTTGTTCGATTCAAGATTAATTCTGTAGAAGAATACGTCTCTTTGTTTTCGGATATTGCAAAGCATGAAATGGAACTTTATGGGATACCTGCAAGTATTACACTGGCACAAGGTATGCTGGAAAGTGGCATTGGTATTGGCCCCTTGGCTTTAAAGTCCAATAATCATTTTGGAATAAAATGCCATAATGGATGGGAAGGCGATCGAGTATATCACGATGATGATACCAGCCAGGAATGTTTCAGGAAGTATAACCACCCTTTGTATTCGTATAGGGATCACAGCATATTCTTGTCGTCACGTGTGCGTTATTCATCATTGTTTAAATTGAAAAGGGATGATTATGTGCGTTGGGCCAAAGGCCTGAAAAAAGCTGGATATGCCACAGATCCAAAATATGCGGATAAACTCATTTCCTTTATAGAACGATACAAGCTCCATAGATACGACAGCCGGAAAAAGAATGTAGTAGTGGCCAACGACCTCCCTGGACTTAGAGATCCGAACACACCTTTGGAATACCAAATCCACAAGGTTATGCGAGGGGATACATTGTATTCGCTTTCGCAGCGTTATTTTGTGCCTATTGAAGATATTATGGCCTTAAACAATATGGAATCCAGTTTATTGAATGTTGGACAGGAATTAAGGATCCGAGAGAGGGAAGACCAATAAGATCTTTACTATTTGATTTAGTTTCAAAACACTATCCAAAAAAGAACCCTGAAGTATGTACTTCAGGGTTTCTCTTTATCCTCTTCGGAAGTGCCCTTTCTGGCCTTTTCCTCGCTCGTTATGCTTCGCACGATGTTTTTTGTGGTGGACTAGTTTTTCCCACTTTTCAAATTGCTCTGTCGACAGGATATTTTTAATTTCCTTCTTATGTGCGATCTGTGCATCCAATCGCGCATTCATCTTTTCATAACGCTTATCAGAAGACAATTTTTCAGAATTTTCTTCCTCTTTCGTTTCTTTGCGTTCGGCCATTCGGCTATCCCGGTCCTGTTCCTTCTTCAGGAGTAATTCCTGCATTTGCTCTTGCTGACTCTCCGAAAGATCCAGCGCTAAAGTGAGTTTTTTAGTTTGCAGTTCTGACCGTTGTTCTGCAGTAAATTTGTCCTTTTTTCCATGTCTGGGTCCGCGATGATCTTCCTGACCCCAAACAGTTAGCCCAAAAAGTACCAAAAGGGCCATCATTATAGTTTTCATGTGTAAAATTTTAAATTCCCTGGTAAGACTTCGTGGGATATGGAAAGTTTAATCAGTTTCGCTGGTTTAATATAAGATTAACAAAAAAACCCCTGACATTTATTGTCAGGGGCTTTTCATGATTAGTAGTATTAGCTGAGTTCACTTTACGACATAAGCTTTTTTGTCCTGGTCCTTGGAAGTATCATCGGATAGTTCTGTTTCGACAACCTGGGATTTAGTATTCTCAAATTCGTTGAAGGAATCATAGGTTGTGGCGTAGTAAATAACTACGGAAATAACGAGTGCAATGAAGTAGTAGAGACTCTTTAATTTATAATTCATGATTCGGGGCTTTGGTTCTACCAATTTAGCATAAAAAAAGCCTCGTTTCCGGCAGATGTTGCCAAACGAGGCTGTTGATGTTGTCAACTATGCCAAAATTGTGGTGTGTTCGATGAACTGCACTTTACAGGTTTGCAGTAAAACGGTAGATCATCGATAAAAGCGTTATTTTATCGAGGGTCAAGGATCTGGCGTATCCGCTCACGTGCATCTTCCAGGTGGTATCTGCTAATAGCATCGGAAGTGCGCCCAATAGCCGGACCCATTTGTCTGTCAAGTGCTTTTAATTCAGCTCTTGCTACCGAGCGAATATCAGACTGACTTGTGTTTACGATGGTCGACTTTCGATATCCGCCAAAATCGGGCAGTTTTTTCTGGTTTTCTGCAGTCATCAGGTAGGCCAATCGATCTATATGGGCTTTTTGTAAGTTACGCCTGTAGGTATCAATAGTCCTGCCCCTTCGCAACTCGCTCCAGAGACCATTGCGAAGCTCACGCATCATTGCTACAATGCTATACGCATTGCTGCCATTCAGGGTTTCATTCTCGATGATCCGGGCCATTTTACCCAGGCTCAATACTGAATTAAGTCCGCGAACTTGCATGCTCCTTATACGCTCTACGGAGCCTGAATACTCAATTCGCGAGAACAGCGCTTTATCTATCATCCATTCCGGCGTCGTGAATAATTCATCCTGCAGGAATTGCATACATGCTTTTTGATGAGCTTTGGGTACATGGGTATACACTGCGCCATCTTGCTCATAAGTTTTATGATATTCATATACGCCTCCGATATTCGCAGCCACGTGTCGCGTATACCGATTGAACTGATTAACGACTTGTTGATATAGTGTTTCCAGATCATCATAATCTTTTCCGTCCTCGGCAGTCCATGTGATCAACTCAGGTACAATTCGCTTCAGGTTTGCAATCCCATACTCCCCGGCCTTAACGGCATCATCGCCCAGGTCTTCGGTTTGGGAACTCGGATCTACAACATCACCGACCTGCTGATGTCCGAAGCGATACATAGGATCGTCTGCATGCGCCAGGATCCATTGATCCAGGATGGGTTTTTCATCTTCAGCACTTTTGTCAAGAATAGGCCGGTATCCCCAATTGATCGCGTATTTATCATAAATACCAATATTAGGCATGAGCGCCACATCTCCGTCTCCGGGCTGAGCGATATAATTGAATCGGGCGTAGTCCATGATCGAAGGGGCTGTGCCGTATTTTTTAGTAAAGCTTACAGAACGCAATGAATCTACCGGATAGGCCACACTACTGCCCATATTATGTGGTAAGCCAATTGTATGGCCTACTTCGTGCGAAGAGACAAAACGGATCAGGCGACCCATTATCTCATCTTTAAAAGCCACTCCTTGGGCTTCATCATTGATTGTGGAAGTTTGCACAAAATACCAATTCCGCAGAAGTGTCATTACATTGTGGTACCAATTGATGTCAGATTCCAGGATCTCTCCACTTCTGGGGTCACTTACATGGGGTCCACTGGCATTTTGGACAGGCGATGCCAAATATCGCACTACGGAATAGCGGACATCTTCAGGAGACCAATCCGGGTCTTCTTCCGGACTTGGGGGATCTTTGGCCAGGATCGCATTCTTAAATCCTGCTTCCTCAAAGGCTACTTGCCAGTCTTCAATACCTTGTTTGATAAAAGGCAGCCATTTTTTCGGTGTTGCCCTATCTACATAATAGATAATAGGCTTCTTGGGTTCTACCAACTCCCCGCTTTTGAACTTTTCTATATCTTCTTCCTTTACTTCGAGTCGCCAGCGATCCAGAAATCTTATTGTCTTGCTTTCCTGTGCATCCAGGCCATAATCTACCTGTCCGCGTGCAAACCAACCGACACGCCTGTCAAAATATCTCCGTTTCATGGGTGTTTCCGGCAGCAGGATCATAGAATTGTTGATCTCTACTGAAATGGACCCGAGACTCCCATTAGAAGGCGGATTAGTAGCCACATAGGTCTTTACGTGCCGGGCTTCAATATTAAGTGGGTAGCTTTTTAAGACTTCAATGTAACTGCGCGGGTCATCCAGCTTGGTGATCTTAAATTGCTTTCGCCTGAAATCCGGTAATCCCAGAGCCTTAACATCTTTAGTAAACAGATCATTCACTTGAATGACCGTCGCAGGGGCCAGAGAATCTTTTTTGAATGCTTTAATATCGAAGGCATAAAGAACAGGTTCAAAATTGGAATTGACAACGGCCTCATGAACCGGAAGGGAATCGGCAGCCACTACATCATGGCTCACAACCCGCAACAGAACCTTTTTAGGTTTCTTCTCCCACCGTAAAACTTGTGTATTGATCTTTCCTCCGCCGAAACCGATACCTGAAGCCGTTTTTGAAATTCTGCTAACCATGAGCATTTCTCTGGTAAAAAGGGAATCAGGGATCTCATAAAACCAATCTGTATCCACCTGGTGTACATCAAAAAGCCCTTTATCTGTTTTGGCTTCCTTGGTGATCACCTTATCATAAGGTTTTATTTCTCCTTTCTTTTCTTCAGGTTTTTCCGCAGATTTTTCAGTGTCTTTATTTTTCTTCTTGAAAAGTTGCCCGTGGGTTGTTTGCGAGGATAAAAATAGGCACAGCCAGAGAAGCGCCATGCGAATAAATATGCGGGTCATAGGAATAAAGTATTGGTAAATGAAGTCGAAAGATACCAAATCTTTTAGAATGGATTATATAGGTATGATTGTCTAAAAGTTTGTTAAACATCTCTAAAAACTGTAACAACAGCACAAAGATCTCGTCATATAAGCAAACAATCAATTTAGAGGAAGGATTCATGCTCCTCCTCGGTCAATCAAAAATGAACAAACTACTAATCTGTGGAATTGTATTGCTAAGCACTACTGCCACACCGCAAAATGGAAATCCCCTTTTAGATGATATATGTCAGGAAGTGGTCCTAGGTATTGATCCTGCAGTTATAAATGTACCACACGAATTTATCCGACTACTCGGTGAAGAATGTGCCGAAGAAGTCTCATGGAATGATATAGCTTTCCTTGAAGAGGATGAGTCTGAAAACCTGGGTTTTGAAACCTCGGAATATTTACCTGAAAATTTTGATCCGTATGCAGCCCCAATCGACCTGGCAGGGATCAATTATATCGAAGAAGAAACAGGCTTAGATCCATACGTAGATACGGCAATGTATTTGCCTGAAGGTTTCAACGCCTACGATGTCTATGTGAATTGGGAAACTATCGTATATATTGAAGAAGATGACCTGGAATTGGGATTCGACACGGCAATGTATTTGCCGGCAGGATTCGATCCCTATGCCTCAATCGTCGTAAAATAGACAATACGTTCTTTAGTCACTTTGAATTAGTTGGTAACCCCTGACGATAAATGTCAGGGGTTTTTTTGTGGTCTAATTCAATTCTTGAGTAAAAAGAGCTGCCCACCTCGGTTTTAACAAAAATTTAACAAGAAATTGTTCAATATCGAGTTGGTAAAAGGTAAACAGTTTTATTGCCATCTCAGCAATTTTAAGGTCCCCGGAATGCGAACTTCGCAATGGGGGAATATAAATGTTAAAGAGCCCATTATTTGGGCTTTCACAGTGATTTGTTAAGGTATTACGAAGGACAATAATAACCACAAATTGAGGTTGTATCTTTGTAATGAATAATAAACTAAACGTTATGACAAGAGAGATTTTAACAGGAATTATAGGGTTGGTGACTACCACCCTTGCCTTTGGAATGCAGACTGGGAATTCTCCAATATATACCCCACAAATTGAAGGGGACAGCATAGCCTATATTGAGGAAGAAATTCCAGTTGAATTAGGTTTTGATACGGCTTCATATTTACCGGAAGGTTTTGATGCCTATGATCTACCTGAGAATATTATGGATATCTCCTATATAGGGGAAGATGCTTCAGTGGAATTGGACTTCAATGTATGCAAATACCTTCCCAGGGTTTTTGATCCGTACAAAGAGTACTTTGACCTTAATAGCATCGAATATATTGAGGAGGAGGAAGTAATCGAATTTGATTTTGATATTCATGATTACTTACCCGCAGATTTTACACCTATATCCACCTTCTAATATTGTAGAAAAATAAAATAGGATTACAACAGAACCCTGTAGTATGTACTACAGGGTTTTTTATTTAAATCTTACACATGTATAAGAAAAAGACTACATTTGTATTAACTTAAGGAATGTAATCCCTTAATTTTAAGTATACGTGATGACCCTGTTTTTCCCGCGCTTCGGGATGGCAGGGTTTTTTTAATTGAATAACACCGGCACCACAAACTGAAAGACCACGATTAATAAAGCCACCGAGATCAGGTTTAAAATGATTCCCGCTCGGGCCATTTGATGCACTTTTATATAACCGCTTGCAAATACTATGGCATTAGGTGGTGTCGCCATAGGAAGCATAAAGGCACAACTACTTGCCATGGTTACAGGGATCAAAAGGTAGAGGATAGGAATATCCAGGCCGATGGCAATACCGGCCACAACAGGAGCCAGTACGGCTACCAGGGCTACATTGCTCATCAGCTCTGTCATAAAGAGCATTAATAAGATCAGCAGGGAGGCCGTGATCAGAATAGAAAGTTCTGCCCCGGCGATCGCACCGGCAACGACATCTACGATTCCACTGACAGACATCCCTCTGGCTAGCGCCAAACCCCCTCCGAACAGGATCAGGATTCCCCAGGCCAGTCGCTTCGTGTCTCTCCAGGTGATTATAAAATCCCCCTTCCGAAAATTATATGGCAGAGAGAACAATGCAATGGCACACATCATACTTATAATGGTATCTGATAATCTTAAACCCGGAAAGATCTCATTGATCAGCGTACGAAAGACCCACAGGAAGACCGTAAGCCCAAAGATGGCAAGCACCATTTTTTCTTTACCGGTAGTGGGTCCAAGCTTTTTCAATTCGTCACGGATCACCTCACGTGAGGCTTGAAATTGCAATTGGTTATTTGGGAACATCCACTTAACCAAAACCAAATAACAGATAGTTACCATGATCAATGAAAATGGCAAGCCCAATGTCATCCATTTTAAGAAGGATATTTCTATGTTGTATTCATTTTCCAGGAGCCCTATCATCACTGAATTGGGAGGCGTACCAATAACTGTAGCAATGCCCCCGGCATTGGCTGAAAACGCGATCCCCAACATCACCGATAAAGCAAAATTCTTATCGCCCTTTGTAAAACCATCTGCATCATCGATCAATAAGGAGATCACAGAGATGGCAATGGGTAGCATCACCACCGTACTTGCCGTATTGCTGATCCACATACTAAGGGAAGCCGTTGCGATCATAAAGCCCAGAACGACCTTATTAGGTGTTGTTCCGGTGATCTTAATTATGGTCAGCGCAATACGCTTATGGAGGTTTACTTTTTCAAGTGCCAGGGCAAGGATAAATCCGCCAAAGAATAGAAATACGATCGGACTTCCATAGTTGGCCCCTACATCGGCCATGGGCATGACTTTCAGGATCGGAAAGAGCAATAAAGGCAGTAATGCTGTTACTGAAATGGAGACGGTTTCCGTGATCCACCAGATCACCATCCAGGCGGCCACTGCAATGACCGGATTGGCCAGTTCTTTGCCTGGCATCAGATCGGGCATAAGAAAGATAGCCAAAAAGGCGAGCGGTCCCAATAGCAAGCCAAATTTGCGTTCTAGACCCATTTGGTTGATTTGAGTCCTAAACTAAAGATTTAAAATGGAATGATAAATTTTGGATTAATCCTGAAGATAACAAAGCAATTCCTCCCCTTCCTTTACCACCTTGGCAAGTCCGAGTTTGCCTAAACCCTTGATCCCTTTATCCCAAGCCTTATTGCTTAATCCGGCAGCCTCTTTGAGCTGGGCAAGCGCCACCGGACTCTCTTTTTTCAAGAGGTCCAATATGGTTTTCTCATTGTCTTTTAGCTCCACTGCCTTCTTTTCAGGTCGCATTTGTGGAAAGAACAAGACTTCCTGGATAGAGGTGTTGTCGGTAAGTAGCATGACCAGCCTGTCTATTCCTATGCCAATACCGGAAGTAGGAGGCATGCCGTATTCCAGTGCCCGAATGAAATCGTGATCGATAAACATGGCCTCGTCATCTCCTTTTTCGGATAATTTAAGCTGCTCTTCAAATCGTTCTTTTTGGTCTATGGGATCGTTCAACTCAGAATAGGCATTAGCGATCTCGTTCCCATTTACCAAAAGTTCAAAGCGCTCCGTAAGTCCGGGTTCTGATCTGTGAACCTTTGTCAGCGGACTCATTTCCACAGGATGATCGATAATGAATGTAGGTTGCAGATAGTGATGCTCACAGCAAAAGCCAAATATGTAGTCGATCATTTTCCCAACACCCATGGTCTCGTCGATATCTACCTCTAGCTTATTTGCTACCTCGCGAATACCAGCCTCATCCATTCCTTTCAGGTCATGACCTGTATGTTCCGCAATCGAATCTAAAATAGGCACACGGGGGTAAGGCGACTTAAAATCGATCTCCTTCCCATCAAACGTTACTTTTGTGCCTCCGGTCGTGTCAATGGCCACTTTTTCCAACAACTGCTCTGTGGTGCCCATCATCCAGTTGTAGTCTTTGTAAGCCACATATAACTCCATGATGGTGAATTCCGGATTGTGGGTCCGGTCCATTCCTTCATTCCTGAAGTCCTTAGAGAATTCATAGACTCCGTCAAAGCCACCAACGATGAGTCGCTTTAAATACAACTCATTGGCGATCCGCAGATATAAAGGTATATCCAGGGAATTGTGGTGGGTGATAAACGGGCGTGCAGCTGCACCTCCCGGTATGGGTTGTAAGACTGGCGTCTCTACTTCCAGGTATCCTTTCTCGTTAAGGAAATCCCGAATGCTGCTCGTGATACGTGTACGCTTTATGAAGGTATCCTTGACTTTCGGGTTCACAACCAGGTCCACATATCGCTGTCTGTAACGTTGTTCGGCATCGTTAAACTCATCGTACAGATTGCCATCTGCATCTGTTTTTGGGAGGGGAAGCGGTCGCAGGGATTTACTGAGCACAGAAAAATTCTTGACCATGACGGTTTTCTCGCCTACCTGGGTCGTGAATAAAGTCCCCTCGATCCCGATTATATCCCCTATATCCAATAATTTTTTATAGACGTCATTGTACAAAGTCTTGTCTTCCCCGGGACAGATCTCATCCCGGTTAAAATAAACCTGTATGCGGCCTTCCGAATCCTGAAGCTCAGCAAAGGAGGCTTTCCCCTGGATACGTCTCGACATGAGTCGGCCTGCTATCACCACCTTCCTGCCTTCCTCATACTGCTGTTTCACATCAGAAGAAAGAGTATCTACCGGGTATAAAGGTGCCGGATAGGGATCAATACCAAGTTCCCTTAGTTTTGCCAGCTTTTCTCTACGTATGATTTCTTGTTCGGATAGTTGCATAAGGCCTAACTCTGGCTGCAAATATAAGTACATTGGGCTAATCTGTCAACGCGGATATTCGTGTAACAAATCGACGAAAATGTCGACATATAAGTACATCAATCCCGCCTTCTCCGCCTTAGGCGGATTTGGCGGACACAGCAAAAAACCTACATTATGAGCTTTTGGAGAGTAATCCTAGCCATTATATTTCCGCCATTGTCTGTCATCGGCAGGGGATGCGGTTCCTTTCTTATTGTGTTATTGCTTACCCTCTGCGGGTGGGTGCCCGGGGTGATCGCAGCTTTGATCATCCTCAATAATACCAATTAGGAGTCGTATCTTTGTGCTTCTGTAAATAGTTAGATATGAAGAAGCTCCTGGCATACCTTTTCACTTTTTTATTTTTCACCGGTTGCGTCATTCAGGAACAGTTTGTTTTTGATAAAGACGGCAGCGGGGAATACAGCATGGCCTTCAATATGGACCAGCTTATGGGCATGGGCGGCGACTCGGACTCTACCCAGAAGGTGGTGGACACGCTAATCACCTTTGCCAGTTTTTTAGATGAAAAGAAAGACAGTATTTCCCAATTGTCCGAAGAAGAACAGGAACGCCTGGAATTATTACGTCCGCTGACCTTTGCCATGAATATGAATGATTCCATGCAGAAGTTTGATATGCGTATGACATATTCTTTTGAATCCCTGGACGACATTCAAAACTTTTCCGAAGCTGTAAAAGCAGCCAACATAAAAGAATTGGATGAAATGGGCTTAGGCGACTTGCCTAATGATAGTACGGAAAGCGGTAGTAGCAGTGATCCGACTGACGACTTATTTGGTAGTGCCGAATCGTATAAGACTAAATTTTCGGCCAGAGGTTTTTCCCGAACCATAACAAAAGAAGCACGGGAGAAGCTCATAAAAGAAAAGGATACAACTTCAGGTGACGATGCTTTTGCTGATGCGATCATTATGAGGCAGGTTTATAAATTTCCATACAAGATCAAATCGGTAGACAACCCGAATGCCAAGATCCATCCGGATTTCAAAGGGGTGGAAGTTGAGGCCAATATGATGCAAATGAATAATAATCCGGATATTTTTAACATCAAAGTTAAATTTGAGTAGTGAACAAAAGGGTAGGCATACAGGATCTGGGGTTAAAGGATTATAAGGAAACCTGGGACTACCAGGAACAGCTTTTCAAGGAGGTAATTGATATCAAGATCAAGAACCGACGGGAAGATGCCGGTTTAGAGACGCCCAATCATTTGCTATTTGTTGAACATCCACATGTGTATACGTTGGGAAAAAGCGGAGACTACAGCAATCTGCTTGTAGATGAAAAAGAACTGGAAAAGCGGGGCGCTACATTTTATAAGATCAACAGGGGAGGAGATATAACCTATCACGGACCCGGACAGATCGTTGGCTATCCCATCCTGGACCTCGATAATTTCTTTACCGATATCCACAAATACCTGCGTTTTTTAGAGGAAATGGTGATCCTAACCCTGAAGGAGTATGGTTTGCAAGGAGAACGCTCCCCAGGTGAAACGGGTGTCTGGCTGGATGTAGGAACCCCTTTTGCCCGAAAGATATGCGCTATGGGCGTACGCGCCAGCCGCTGGGTAACCATGCACGGCTTTGCATTAAACGTGAATACAAACTTGGGCTATTTCGACCTGATGATCCCATGTGGTATCAAAGGTAAAGCGGTGACTTCCTTAAGTGCCGAATTAGGCAATTCTGATATCCCAATGGGGGAAGTCAAACAAAAGCTCCTGAAACACTTTGGTAATCTGTTTCATGCACAGTTTAGTAAGGAGGAGGCAGGGGTCTGAGTCTAATTACTAAAAGCCGTCAACTCAGACCGGCTAATTCTTTTCCCTTTTTTATTGTAACTCTCAGACTTGACCATGCCTACACCTTCGGCTATCCAATCTTTGGCATTTCCGGTAATTTTCATGCCCATTTTAGATTCATGGGTATAAGAAATTACATAGCATTCAAAAGTTCCTGCAGTTGTAGTAACCGATTCCTTGCCTTCTACTTTTCGATCATAAATATTAACCGTCATTTTCATATTAATCGGCGGCATTTTAATATTCATGAGTATATCGGCATCCGGCAGGGATTGCCCGGAACTTAAGTTGTTGGGTACAAATAAATTGGTTCCGGTAATATCTACTTCCATATCCTTGTATTGTTCCAATACACCCGGGGCAGCAAGGGAGTTAAAATCAATGGAAATTCCATCTTCTTCGCAGGAAATTCCATATTCTGAAATCATGACTAATTTGCCTTTATCATCGTGCATTTCATAAGCGAGAATGGCCGAATCTCCGTTAGATTCCTTTACCATATAATCTATTACAGCCGCTTTCTTGTCATTTTTATTAAAACTGGTAATCTGAAATGTAGTGCCTTCATCAAAAGGATAATAGGTGCTGCAACTGGTTTGGGCAAAATTTGAATGCATGCCTATAATAAAGGCAATTACAACTGCTAATAGATTTTTCATATTCTTATTGTTTAATGAAGACTACTCTTCTGTTTTGTGCTTTCCCATCGGCTGTGCCATTATCACCAACAGGTTCAGATTCGCCCTTACCTGACGTCTGTAATCGGCTACCTGCTACATTATATATATCGATAAGTGCATTTCGTACTGCGTCTGCTCTGCGTTTAGAAAGATCCATATTAGTCGCATCATCCCCATCGGAATCGGTGTGACCTTCTATCATTAAGTTCATAGAATTTTCTTGTTGTAAGACCTGGTAGATCTGCCGGATAATGCCCATAGACTGAGGTTGAATGTTTGCAGATCCTGAATCAAAAAGAATTCCGTTGGTGGAAACACTACCCTCTGCCATTAACTTTCTACGAAGGTCTACGCCACCTTCGGCTACCTTTAAGTTCTTCATAAAAAGTCGCTCCTTCCCATCCTTGAAGTACATTACTTCAAATTTTAAGGTTGTTAGCGCACTGCCTGCATCGATAAAACGCGGAATATCTATATATTTTTTCTCATTGACCCAAAGCCTGAAACGCTGTTTATTAACCGCGATAGAAATATGGGGTTCTCCCAGAACATCACTTCTAATGTCGCCCGTAATATTATTATTTATTTGAGACGTTTTACCGCGAACTCTAAATCCGATAGGGTGGTATTGACAAAAAGGAATGGCCGCGTAAACATAGTCACCCCAGCGAAAATTATTGTCATCTGATAGCACAACTCTAAGTATAGTACTAGAACTGGTCTTACTATCTAAACCGGTTGCCAACAGATCAAACTCGGCTGTATACTCCTCAGGAAGCGAAGGCACATCAGGAATATAAAAGACATTTGCGCCTGGTTTCATCTCAAACCACTTTTCAGAGGAGTCTCCAATTGTGACTACCTCTCCTGATCCATTCGTATTCCATAGGGAAGGAAAGTCGCCTATAAAGTCATTAGAAAAATCATCATAGAATAGGATCTTGTCTCCGGCAACAAAGTCAAATTTGCTATATACCTGCATATTCTTTTCTCCCGGGCTTCCTCCTTGAACATCCGGATCATTCTGCCCTTGGGTATTTCCTCCAGTATTATCTGGTGGAGGAGGTGGTGGCGGAGCGTCTTGCGGATTTCCCTGGGTTCCTTTACTGCCCGGTTCCAGAATACTGTCCAGTACCTGGTCTGTTTTTTTGGCCGTTTCATTTTCTACACGCCGTTCAACGGTGCGCTCGGCAGCCTTTTCAGCACGCTTTCCTAATTTCTTGAGGATCTGTCCCTGAGCGGGAAGTGCGAATAAACACAAGAGGGGAAGAACGAAGAGTATACGATTCGTTTTCATATAGTAGTTTTTTAGCCTTATCAATATACGGAATTATCACACTGGAATCCAGTAGCATGTATCAGAATACGGCTACGTTGTATGAATGGTCTGAAATGCTGTATTAGTTCAATTTGTAAACAACCAGGTTGTTATTCTGGTCTTTAGTGACCAGCTCCAGTTTTCGGTCATTGTCTATATCGGCCAGGTCGGACATGCCATTGCCAAGTACTGGAAAATCTGCTACAGACCTGCCATTGCTATAAAAGAGGTAAGTCTTTTGATTCTGAATATCAGTAGTGCTTACATAAATGACATCGTAGATATAAAAGATCCTGGGTTTGGTGTAGACACCCAGATCCATGGTAACCGACTTCCCTTTGATATTGATCACATTATCATTCAATGTGACCAGGGATTTGGTCGTAGCATCAAAGCCGTGGTATTCATTCAGGTTTAAATTGTTCTTATTTACCTTGCCTTTGGTATCCACAGAATAGATATCCCCTCCCTTATCGCTGACGATAAATTTGTTCCGATACAGGTAGACATCGTTATCGGAAAAATCCAGTTTCTCTTTTACATCTACCCTGACTTTTCCGATTCGATTGAGGATCTTTAAGCTACCATCAGCCAGTTTAAATACCAGGTAATCCTTATTAGCGACCCTGAAATGTTTGGGCGCGCTAAGAATGGCATCTTCGGCCTCGGTATAGGTAAAGCCCGAAACAATATCGCCACGGCTGTTATACATAAATACTTTATTCCCCTGGGTAACTACGAGTCGGTACTTCCTGTTTTGCTCATAGTCAAAAACAGCTAAAGGATTAAGATTCCCGCCTTCATAGGTTTTTTCAAAGGGCTGTACAACCTTGCCGTTCCGATCGATGACAAAAAATTGATCATTGGTCGTAAAAGCGAGTTGAAGCCTCCCGTTTTTATACAGGTCGACCTGCTGGATCTTCCCCTGGATCCGACTCGATAATTCCTTTTGCCATAGTACGTTACCGCTTGTGGATATGAGATAGAGAACGTTATTATCATCCTGCACCACGATCTCTTTTTTTCGCGTATTGTGGTTGATCACAAATTGAGGTTCCGTGGCCAGCTTCGCGTCTAGGGTAACAGAAAACAAAGGGAAGGTAGATCGCGGATCTTCGATCTCAGAAAGCTTTTGGACCAGGATATTCGTGTGATAAAAGGAATCATCTCCAATGACCTGGCAGGCATAGGCATAATCGTTGAGTGCCCGGGTCTTCATATCCTTTTGGAGCGATGGTGAGAAGTCTTCTTCCAATAAAGGTCCGAGTCCACTGTTCTTGCTGACAAACAGGATATTGGATTCGCTTGCCAGGGATTTCTCAACACTCGCAAATTCACGGGTCTTACTAAATGTGTTGCCCTGGTTATAGTTTCGGATCACTGCTTGTAACATGCTCTTGTCTTCGGCAAAAACAAAAGCATTTTCCAGCAAGGTATAATACCGGGCATTGTAGTTTTTTATCAGGGGATCAAAATGAACATTTAAAAATTCACTTTGAGATAAGGAGATGATCTCATTTCCGATATACTCTTCTGTGCCTTCGCGGATCTGCTCCAAAAACAGATTAATATTTTCAGTACCAAACGTGCTCAAAATAATCCCTTTCTTTTTTTGCATATAGAAAATACCCACTTCTTCAACGGTATTAAAAAGCGTGTCCAAGGCTGTGGGCTGCTTCAAAAAGTGCAGCTGATTTTCTGTAAACGCAGCATGGTCTTCAAAGGTATAAGAAAGGATAGCCGAGGCTTCCGCCGGGGCAAAAGCAGGTGTTTTGTGACCCAGGGGCGATACATTGTGAAACAAATTCAACATGCTGCTGGAATCCCTGGCGATCAATGCCCCGTTTAGATTGAGTTGCCGACTTGTTGGCTCAATGTCCATCGAGATCCAATCTGTAAGCTGGCTGAGCCTGACAGAACCGGGTGTTTCGAGTTGACTGTCTAAAAGTGCTTGTCCTTGCTGGCTTCTTAAAAAGACAGAAGCAGGCTTATCTGTACCTGCTGCCTGGTAAAGCGACAAGAGCGTAGCAGGCACTTCCCTTTTGGCTGCAGAATTAAGTTGCTCCAGGAGTACCTGAGAGGAAGAACTGACCAATGTATTGCCCCCGCTTGTGGCCGTATACAAGGTCCTGTCTTCTAATTCTATGGTGCTAAAGTCTTTATTCTTTATGATGCGTTGGTCCAAAGAATCAGGATCTAAATGCAAGCTGTCTATCAGTGATTCTGTAGTAGGGCTGATGTATAAAAATTGTGTGCCCTCAGCAGGAACAAAAGCCAGTACGCTTTCATGTTCGTGGGCCAGGTATTTGAGGGCTTTCAAATGCTCATTGATAGCCGCATGAGTTTCTGTCTTTGACAGGTCCTGAAGGAAGGCGTTATCGTTCAGCAGATTTTTACACTGATTCAGATTATTGATACGCACGATTGCTACGGCATTCTCAGGCACATAATTCAGCATAGGAATTACCTGGTCGCGTTGCTGGAAACAACTACTGAATAGAAGAAAAATAAGTCCGAGTTTAAACGTCCACTTCATGATCTGGGTTTGGGGCAAAATTAGACGTTTATAAGTTCAATTTGAGTTGTTCTGGCAGTAATCGAAAACTTTTTCTGTGATATTCAGTCGGGCCATAATTGGCAATGGCCTTTCTGTGTTCTAGAGTTGGATATCCCTTATTCTGTTTCCAGTTATAGACCGGGTATTCTTCGTGCAATGAAGCCATGAAGGCATCCCGATGTGTCTTTGCCAATATGGAAGCGGCAGCAATGCTCATAAAACGGGCATCTCCTTTGATCATGCACTGGTGCCGTATCTTTTTATAGGAATAGAATTTATTGCCGTCTACAAGGATCAAAGAGGGTGCTTGACCCAGTTGGTCAAGTGCCTTGTGCATCCCCAGGATAGAAGCTTTTAAAATATTGATCTGATCTATGGTTTCCGGGTCAATATGGGCAACAGCATAGGCAAGTGCTTCCCGTTTGATCTCTTCGGCCAATTGATCCCGAAGCGCATGTGTAAGTTGCTTGGAGTCGTTCAGAACGGCATTTGAATAGTCAGGAGGTAGAATAACGGCCGCAGCGGTTACAGGACCTGCAAGGCAGCCTCTTCCGGCTTCATCGGTCCCGGCTTCATCGGGTGATTCAAAAAAGGGTTGCAACATCAGTAGCAAAGTGTTGTTTACGTAAAGATTTTCTTGCTATTCGCAGCACAAACTTACGGACTCACGCTATTTCAGAAAAAAAATTCGTCTACCATTGATTCGAATCCTGGCAATTCCTTTGATTATTAGCCAATAATTCATGACATTAGATGAATAATCAAAAATCAAGTTATGAAATTATCGTATACCTGGATTCTAGCACCAATATTGGTGCTATCTATGGGTTACTCTTTTGGTCAAGAGAAATCAATTACCGGTACGGTTACCGATCAGAGCGGTATTGCACTTCCCGGGGTTTCAGTAATTATTGTGGGGACAAGCACGGGAACTCAGACGGATTTTGACGGCAATTATGCTATCAGTGCTGCTGTAGGCCAGGTGCTTCAGTATAGTTACATAGGACAGCGCACACTTCGGCGCACTGTCGGTGCTGCAAATGTGATCGATATACAATTGGAAGAAGATACAGAAGCGTTAGAAGAAGTTGTAGTTGTCGGTTATGGTACTACTACAAAGAAAGCATATGCCGGTACAGCCGCAACTATCGTAACCGAAAATCTTGAAGCAAAAAACTTTTCGAACGTAACACAGGCCTTGACCGGTGAAGTAGCTGGTGTTACCGTAGTAAACACATCTGGTCAACCAGGTACGGTCGGCACGGTTCGTATTCGAGGATATGGTTCACCAAGGGGAAACAGAGCGCCACTTTATGTTATAGATGGTATCCCTTTTGCTGGGAACTTTGACCTGAATTCGGTAAACCCAGCCGATATTGAAAGCACAACCATTCTTAAGGATGCCACTGCTACCGCCATTTATGGTTCCAGGGGTGCCAACGGAGTAATTTTGATTACTACCAAAAGTGGTCGCGGAGAAGATGCCTACATCGAAGTGGACGTTAAAACCGGAATCAACGATCAAATTATTCCCAGATATGAAGTAGTCACCTCTCCAGAGGACTATATAGGTTATGTTTGGGAAGGGCTATTTAATAGAGGCGTCGTTACGGGTGAATCGGACCCAATTGCATTTGCAAACGATAATCTTTTAGGCAACAACGGAATTGGAGATGGTTATAACCTGTGGAACGTTAGTTCTGCTGCGGATTTGATTGACCCAGCAACCGGAACGGTAAGATCAGGGGTTGAGCGTTTATTTACTCCTGAAAAATATGTTGATGAAGCGTTCAGTGATGGTACCAGAACAGAGGCCAATTTAAGGGCTGGGGGGAGTAACGAAAATTCACAATACTTCGCATCTGTAGGATATTTAGAGGATCAAGGGTATGCTATAAACTCTGATTTTAAAAGGTATACCACACGTTTGAATTTAAATTCAAAAATCAAACCATGGTTAAAAGTAGGGGCGAACATTTCATATGTTCACTCACAGAGCACCAATAATGGTCAAATTGTAGGTTCTGAAAACCTCTTTGAGTTTGCTGATAAAATGGCACCGATTTATCCGGTGTTTGCCAGATTTCCTAATACGGCAAATTTAATTCCGGATCCAATATTTGGGGGGGCACAGTACGATTATGGTAGCCCGACTGGAGATTTAAACGGATTTACAAGAGCACGTCCTAACGCGAATCTTTTGAATCCAATTGGATCTGCCTTATACGATTTCGACGGCAGGGAAACAAATGCAATCAATGGTAATTTATCTGCAGAAGTAGAACTCACAGACTATTTAAAGTTTGAATTGAAATATGGCGGGCAGTATTCATTTGAAAGAAGAGATAATGCCAGCAATAACGTATATGGTACAGGTGCCAATCCAAACGGGACTTTAAACGTTCGTGACAGGATTCGATTCTCAGAAACGTTCCTTCAATTGTTGCGCTACAACAAAAAATTTGGAATTCATACATTGGAAGTATTGGTAGCACATGAAACTTTCGAAAGAGGCTTTAGCCAATCACAACAGTTTAAAGAAAATGTTGTAGTACCAGGTTTATATGTACTGAACAACTATTTAATCAGTACCAGCCCTGCAAGCGGATATGATAATAACTCAGGTATTGAGTCTTACTTTGGTCAATTTAATTATAATTTTGATGGTAAGTATTTCTTAACAGGTTCGTTAAGGACTGATGGGTCTTCCCGATTTGTCAATGAGCAATGGGGTACTTTCGGATCAATCGGTGCGGCATGGGTTGTTAGTGAAGAAAACTTTATGGCTGACAGCTTTTTTAGTTATTTGAAACTAAAAGCCTCATACGGTGTGACTGGTGACCAGGATGGTGTGGATACAGCAGTTGGTTTCACCGCCTTTAATGCCAATTTAGTTGGGGGTGGTTTAGCACTTTCTGAAATCAATCCCGGGAACCCTGATCTGACATGGGAAACATCAAAAATGTTACAAGGGGGTCTAGAAATGAGTATTGGAACTTTCTTGGATGTTAATCTGGATTACTACCGAAAAAATACGGATAATCTGTTCTTTAATCAAAGGGTAGGTCCATCTGCAGGGTTTTCATCAATATTGGTAAATGATGGGGAAGTATTGAACGAAGGATTTGAATTCGATGTGAATGCACAAGTGATAAATTCAGAAGATTTTAGATTGAACTTCTCAATTAATGGTGAAGTTTTAAATAATGAGTTTATCACCATGCCATTGGATCCTTCAACAGGAATGCCCAAAATTATAGATGAGAATTCAAGTTTAGATGGCAATTATGCCTATGCAGTTGGGCGCTCGATATTTGATTTTTACATGAGAGAATGGGCCGGTGTTGATCCTTCCGACGGTGCACCAACTTGGTTCCAGTATTTCGATGACCAAAACAACAATGGGGTTTTGGATGATGATGAAGGTGATTTCTCTGTTTTGCCAAATGGAGATGAGTCCACCACAAGTTCACTTTATGAATATCAGTTGGCTGCCCCGGATGCCAATATTCAAAGAAGGGTGACCAAATCGTTTGATGAGGGTACTCAGGTATACTTAGGTAAATCATTTATCCCTGATGTACGAGGTGCCTTTAGAATAGGAGGTGGTTGGAAGAATTTTGATTTCTCGACTCAGTTCACCTATAGCCTCGGTGGTTATGCCTACGATGGTCAATATGGAGAATTGATGAGTGATCGTTTTGGAGCTGCTGGAAACAATTTCCATAAAGATATTGCGAACAGATGGCAACAACCTGGCGACATCACCAATGTGCCGATTTTGTCAGATAACGCAGTTGTAAATGGAACTAGCGTCTCATCTCGATTTATTATAAGCTCCGATTTTCTGGCATTGAACAATGCCAGGCTTGGATACACATTTACCAACAAAATGCTGGATAGATCAGGCATTGATGGTTTAAACTTTTGGGTGTCTGGAGACAACCTATTTATAAATACCGCACGTGATGGATTTAATCCCGCAGTTAGGGAAGTAGGTAGCTCGGGGCGCAGGATCTACGCTCCTCCTACTACTGTTACCTTGGGTGTTAGAGTTAAGTTATAAATAAAAAAAAGCAGTTATGAAGAAAAATGTATTAACAATTGTATTATCGACTTTGATTGTACTGACGTACAGTTGTGAAGACGATTTATTAGACAATAGTGGGATATCTGGAGAGAGCCAACCCACGCAAAACCTGACTTCGGAACAATTGGCTGAAGGCTCAAATGAAAACCCTGAGATTCCAGCCTCTTTTATAGGGGGCTTGTACTCCCAGATGGTTGAAGTTGGTAGCGGTGGCACAACAGGTCACGATGATTTTGGCCATAAAGCCTATGATGTATTTGGTGACATGATGAGCGGTGATATGGCGCTTAGTGTGAGCACCTATGGTTGGTATCGCGCAAGTATTACTGAGCTTCAGGCTATGACAGATTTTACCTTTGGCGATAATCGTCAGGTTTGGAGATATTACTACCGAATCGTGCGATCGGCCAATACGGTTATCGATGGTTTGGGGGGAAATGATGTTACCCCGGAAGGAGATGCGCGATTTGCATACGGGCAGGCATTGGCCATGAGAGCACATTCCTACTTTTATTTGGCCCAATTTTATCAACGAGAATACGATCCTTCAGAACCTATCTTGCCGTTATATATGGAGCCTAGTGCCGAAAATGCTGAAAAGGCCACTGCGGAGACCATCTATAACCAAATGGAAATAGATCTGAATCGGGCAATTGATTTGTTGGACGGCTTTAACAGAACGCAAAAAAATGAGGTGAATCAAGATGTTGCCCGAATGATTTTGGCCTATGTTTTAGGCGCAAAAGGCGGGAATGATTCGGAAGTAGCCAGTCTTACGCAAGCGGTAATTAATGCAGGTAACCATTCCATGCTTTCTGCGGGTGAGGTCACTAACGGCTTTGCCGACGTGAACACTTCTAGTTGGATGTGGGGTATTGATATTACTTCAGAACTTGGCATAAATTTGATTTCCTGGTGGGGTCAGATCGATTCATACTCCTTTAGCTATGCATGGGCAGGGGACTATAAGGCCATCGACCAGTCATTGTATGATGCTATACCGGCAGATGATGTCAGAAAGTCTCAGTTTTTAAATGATCCAGAAGACGGACGAAACCTGCAACCTTTATTTAAATTTTATGCTTCTGACCAGATCGGTGGCGTATCCCAAACTGTTAGTGCAGATTATGTTTACATGAGAATTGAAGAAGCATATTTGTTGAATGCAGAGGCAAACGCTAGAAGTGGTAATGAAGGTGCGGCAAGAACCAGCTTAAAATCTTTATTGGATTTGAGAGTTTCCAGCTCCTCATATGTTGATGGCTTGAGTGGGCAGGCATTGGAAGATGAGATATACCTGCAAACCCGTATCGAAATGTGGGGTGAGGGTAAGAGCTTTTTAGCATTGAAGCGAAATAAAGGAACAATTGTTAGAGGATCAAATCACTTGTCCTTAATAGGTGTTCCGATTCCTTACAATGATGAAAGGCTCCAATTTGAGATTCCGTTGGATGAAATTCAGAATAATCCTTTCGTAAATAATCAAAATAACTAAATAGGTCACTAACCTATCAATTAATAGGAGAAGAATGAAAAAGCTAAGATTTGCATGCATGGTGATGCTAATGGGCGCATTATTTTACAATTGTGAAGATGCCCCATCGTTAACTATACCACCTGCAGAATATATCACCTTTGAATCCGATGGAGCTGTTGCTCTTGTGGCCTTAAACGGCACTGGAGAAATAACGATTTCTGTTTATGCGTCAAGAATACAGTCTTCAGATTTGTTGTTGGATATAGATATCGATGAGAGTTCCACTGCCAGTCCTGTATCTTATACAGTACCACCTAATGTTACAATACCTTCCGGTAGTAATGAGGGCTCTTTTACGATTTCTTTGTTAGATGAAGAGATAAGTAATGCTGGAGAAACGTTGGTCCTTAAATTGATTAACCTGGATTCTGGTGATAGTGCATTTATAGGTGAACCTATAACAATTTCTTTGGTTAGGGATTGTCCTTCAAATTTAGAAGGTGATTATGTTTACGCTGATGGAAATCAGAAGGTGGCAACCATTGTAAGAACCGGTACAAATACCTATTCGGTTAGTGGAGACAGCGCATTTACGACGGATTATGTATTCAATATTATAGACGTCTGTAATGAAATTACAGTGACGGGTGGAGAAATAGCAGATAGTTTTGGTCTTGCGGTTTCAGGCAATGGCACTGTTGATGCCAATACGGGGAATATTACAATATTTTATACCGTAGAAGGTAATTTGGATAATTGGGAAATGACTCTGGTGAAACAATAATTTCTTGTCTTATTTAAAAATAAGGGACACAAATTGGTGTCCCTTTCTATTTTATTAAATTTCAATGTTCTCCTGCTGTTTTACCTCTGTAATTAAAGGATTTTAAAATCAAAAATGCTTGAAATAGAATTGTTTCCCAGTTCATCTATTGTTACAACTCTCCAATAATATGTATTTCCAGAGCTAACGGCAACGTCGTTTATGAAATTATCATTAGTAGCAACTAAGGATGTTGTGGGAGTAGTTTCTGTTCCAAAAAACACTTCATAACTTAAAATATCGTCATCCAGGTCAGTTGCAATCCATTCTAAGGTCACTGTACTTGTAGAAGCAGCCAAATTCATTCCTCGGGCAGGATTGATTGCTTCAGCAGGGAAGGGGGCATAGTTCTCAACCCCGGGTCCGGCGTTATAAAAACGCCAGCTAGCACTATTGGCGGTGGCATTTGTTCCAATTCTTCTGGATTCTACAAACCATTCATAGGGATTGCCACGTGTCAGATTAATGAGTTTGTTATTTGTTGTAGACGTAAATGTTGTTGTACTCCCTGTGTTGAGGTCCGTAAGATGGACAACATAACTATCAGTATTAGTTGAGGCATTCCACATAAAATCAACCCTGCTTTGGGCATCGCTCAAGATCTCACCTTCTGTGCATTCTGATTCATCATCCGGAAATACCAAAGTGGCAGCTAAAGGCGCTGATATCGGATCGGGATCAGGATTTGGATTCGGATTTGGATTCCCATTCCCATCACCTCCACTGCTGCATCCTACAAGTACAGATAAGGCCCATATCCATATATACTTTCTCATTTTCATCGCTTAATTATTTTGTAGTTGATCAGGGCCCTTGCCGTTCTGATGTTCATGAGGTAGACACTTTCAGGAAGCTCAGATACATTTATGCGGACCTCTTTATTGTCTAAACGAATTCGTTTGGAGTATACTTTTGATCCATTAACAGTAAATAAGCTTACAGTAACCTCCTCTGAACTCAGTTCGCCAAGGTAGGCACTTACCAGACCATTGCGAATAGGATTCGGATAGATAAGCAGTTCATCACTTAAGACAATGGTTTCTTCATAGACCCCCTGGCAGGGTTTCTCTGTGCGCACCCTAATTATATTCTCGACACGATCTAATGGAAGTGTAATGGAAGATTCTGCTGTTGTATACACTTTATCATTCACTTCGATGGTGTAGACTTTTCCTCCGTTCAGATCCAAAGTCACCTTATTATCAAGGCTGGAAACTTTTCCGAATACAGAAAGATCCTGAGGTTCATCGACCACTACTTCGTAGCACTGCTCATAGCCCGGTTCGCTATCTATGGAAAAACAAAGCGTGTAATTTCCGCCTACCAGATCGGTAAAGGAAATGATATCGGTAAATGACTGGATATCGTCTATGCCCTCTCCGGTCAATGCAACTGTATAATTCAAAATTTCCACAGCTTCAATTTCAATAGCGCCGTTGTTGCTGGAAATGCAGGATTCGCCTCGGGTGAGTATCCTGAAATTGGAAACCGGTAAGCTAAATACCTCACAACCGTTAACATCGACGATGGTACCAGCCGGTGTTTCGTCACATAAATCATTTGCGTTGGGCACATTGTCATTATCCGCATCGTCATCGCAGATATCCCCTAAACCGTCTTCATCAAAATCGGCTTGATCTGCATTAGCAACCAATGGACAATTATCATCTGCATCCAAGATCCCATCGTTATCATCGTCCAGGTCACAAGCGTCTCCTTCTAAGTCGCCATCTGTATCCAGCTGATCGGCATTGGCGATCAACGGACAATTATCATCAACATCCAGCACCCCATCATTGTCGTCATCCTCATCATCTACAAAACCATCAACTACAAAATCATCTACGACTACACCTTCCTGGTTTACAAAAAAGTCTGAATGGAAGACAATTCTGAAAACAATATTTGTGGCTCCGGTAAGATCGGTCTCTCCGAGGGAGGCATTCAACGTAAAATCGTATGCATATTCTGTCATAGTAGCATTCGTGCCTGTCCATTGGGCCCCGGGACAAATTTGGCAATCGTCATCCTCGCCGGAAGTAGCATTAGTGCGGTTGCTGTTATACCAGTTTGGTTCGCTGCCAACAGCCCCCAGAACTTCCCAGCTAACCCCTCCGTCAATTGAATATTGGACATATACCACATCCCAGTTTTCTTCCAGATCGTAGGCCATATTAAATTTCAAAACGGGGGCTACCACCGCAGACAGGTCGAAACACTCACTCAGTAGTAGTCCTTTTGTAACATCCGGATAATTACCGTCCAGGTTGGTGGCATATACCTGTGTGCCAGAAGTGGCCTGGTTTAATAAGGTTCCACCGGGCACTCCTTGTTCCCAAGTGCTTATATCGGAATTTTCATCAAATGTGACAAGCGCATCTTCTGCTGTTTCAAAAGTGTTAACCGTACTTGTTTCACCTACAGAATTGAAAATAAAATCTTCTTCAATTACGTTATTATCGGCATAGGTATCATTGGTTGTTGTTGCCGTTACATTCAAGCCAAATACACCGGGCCGATTCGTAATTCCCGGCAGGGCAATGATCACTGATTCTCCTGATGCCAGGGTGACATTTTCCGTAAAATTTTCAGGCAATTCATCACTGAAATTATAAGTAATATCTACTGCAGTGATCGGATCCGTTCCTGTGTTTTCTACAACGATCTCCGGAACTGCATCTCCACATAATACTTCACTGCCGCCAGGACTTACACCTATCAAACGCAATTCTTCTGCCGGCACCTGTACCGGGATCGGGGATTGCCATACCCCGCGTCCGTAGGTAGAGGCCGTGATCACTTCATCATCCAAATTTATCTCCAGGTCACTGACCGCTACTCCGGGGAAATTGGTAGAATATTCTTCCCATTCTGTCAGCGTATCATCCAAGCGATAGATCCCAAGATTTGTCCCCACATAGATCGGGTTGTCTGTATGCCTCCCCTGGTGTGCAATGGCAAAGAACGCCTGGTCTGTTGGGAGATTCAATGAAATATCTTCTACTGTTCCCGGACTGCCATCCGGGTTTACAGGTATTTTAAATACGTTACGTTCCCGATCTAGCTGTGTTTCCTGGTCGATTCCGGGACGCAGGGATGTTATAAAATACAGTTCGGACCCATCAGTTGAATTAACCGCTATATCCGAGATCTCAGCTGTTCCCTGGTAGAATGTTGTAAATGTAGTTCCGCCATCACTACTCCTGAATATACTACCACCTTCTGCGGCATACATAACCTGAGGATCTGTCCTATCGACCTCGAGATCATCTATGTCAGACGAACCAAGATTCGTGGAAAGTTTTGTCCAAACATTGGTATCGAGCCTGTATACTGCATCAAAACCGGAATATACTTCCCCATCACTTGCTATGGCCAACGGGGTGATCCAATTTCCTAAGATGGATCCTCCTGATGTACTTTGGGGCGAGCCCACAATACCCACCGATTGTCCAGAGTTTATGGAAAGCTGTAGAAACTGTCCAAATTGAATAAAACCATAAATAAGGTTGTCATTCAATGGACTGATCTCATTGTCCATTCCATCGCCTCCAAAACCGTAGTAATTATTCCAGTTACCTCCTCCTAAAACTTGTCCGCCCTGATCCTGTAAACCCCCGGCCATTTTACCCGCATCGCTTTTAGAAACAGCTAAGCGATAGAATTGACCAATGGCCATCCCGGCTGTTTTATCTGTAAAGGTAGTAGCGCCATCATCAGATATATAAAGGCCTCCATCACTTCCACAGAATAATGTATTGTTAAAAAATTTCAGTGTATGAATATCGGCATGGGTATATGCAGGGTTGTTAATATTCCACTGGTTCATTTGATTAAAGCTATCGCCACCATCCATACTCTTCCAAATATTCAGGCAGCCCATATACACTTCATTCTCATCCGTGGGCGAGATCTCCAATGCCAGATCGAACCAAGCCTGGGATGATTCCATAATGTCTGTCGTATTGGGACTGGCTGTAAAGGTTTGTCCGCTATCGGTAGACTTAAAGAAGCCCTGATATGAAAATCCCTGGGAACCCGGTTTTGCCGTCAAAATGTAGACAGCCTCAGGATTCGCCGGGGTAACCCCAAGTACCCGTCTTCCAGATGAGGTAGGCAGAATATCCACATTGATAGTAAAAATATCACCATCAGTAGAGCGGTAAAAAGCCGAATTGCTCACTGCATAAACGGTATTCGGGTCACCTGGTTTTAATTTGAAATCTGTGATCGGTAAGGTAGATTTTTTGTCCCAGCTTGTCCCGGCATCCATGGTCTTATAAAGCCCATCGCTGGTACCTACCCAAATAATATCTGAATTGGTAGGGTCTATAGTGATCTCATTCATCGTAGTTGCCACGGTTGTATTGGAAGGGTTTAATCCTGTTGCCGCCCAAGTGGCGCCTCCATCAGTAGATTTAAAAACACCAATGCTATACGAATCTGCGGCGTCATCATCACCTGTTGCTATATAGATGGTATTACTATCATTTGGGTCGATAGCAATTCCGGACACACCGATCTGCAGAAAATCATCAAAAAGATTAGTCCAGCTATTTCCGGCATCGGTGGATTTCCAGATCCCCCCTGCCGGAGCCCCGGCATACCAGATAGTTGAATTATTTGGATCTACTGCAATGGCGTTGACACGACCCTGACCCGGCGATACTCCCGGAAATACATCGTGAACGAAGGGCCCAATAGATGTCCAATCACTTGTAGGATTAGCAGGTTTACTACTGCTTACTTTATTTTTCCAGCTCTGATACAAAGCCTCAGGCGTGGGTAAATTTCCTTCTGAATCTGCTATTTGCTCCCAGTAATTCAGCCAACGCATAAAGGGTTTAAAACCACTGCCTTTTACCGAAGGATCTTTGCCTTCCCAATAGCGAAGAAAAGCTTCTGAAATTTCATCGATCGTATAGGGTTGAGATGATATTCTCGCTGCCGGATCTGTTGTTTTTGTGAGTTCAGCCATCCAGGGAGCACTTTCGTTAAATTGTCCGAAAGCAGTGCCGACAGCACATAAAAAAAGAAGGAGTACCTTTCTTCTCATACCATGTTTTTGCGTAAATAAAGTGAAAATTTGAGGATATTTCAATTTTAATCGCCCCGCTGCCTCAGAATATGGCTTGTTAATTGTACATGTTAAAAGAAGGCAAGACATTAAGATTTCTTTGGAATTTTTATCGATCCAAAAAATTACCTTTGCCATAGCGAGATACCTGCATGAAATATTTAGTCTGCTTATTCATATCCATTTTCCCTTTAATCTCTATCGCCCAGGATGATCCCAGGCCCCCTACCCGGGTGAAGGATTCTACGTTCTTTCGAAAGAATGACAATAAAGGATTCGACTCAAAGGGGAAGAATCCTGAGCTGAGCATTGAAAAATACAAGATCATATCTTATCAGAGGGATTCAACATATTTGGATACTACTTTGAGTATTCAAAAGGAATATCGCTATAACTACCTTCGAAAAGATAATTTTGAACTCATGCCTTTTTCCAATGTGGGCCAACCTTACAATTCGCTCGGACATCAAGTGAACAGGATCCAGTATTACCCCAGGCTGGGAGCCAGGGCGCGGCATTTTAACTATATGGAGGTAGAAGACATACCTTATTATAACGTGCCTACGCCAATGACCGATCTGATGTTCAAAACAACTTTTGATCAAGGACAGATGCTGGATGCCTTAATCACCTTCAACACGTCTAAAAGAACAAACTTTGCCCTGGCTTATAAGGGCTTTAGATCTCTGGGTAAGTATCAATATAGTCAAGGCGAATCAGGAAATTTCCGGGCTTCATTCAATACCTCATCAAAAAACGACCGCTATCAAATACGGGCACATATGGCCCTTCAGGATATAGAAGGGGAGGAAAATGGCGGTTTGTCTAATAAAGAAGAGCAGTTTGAATCTGGAAATCCGGATTTTGATGACCGCGGCAGGATCGATGTGCATTTCTCCAATGCCAATAATAAGGTGCTGGGGAAGCGCTATTACCTGGATCACGCCTATACCTTATTAAGATCTAAACAAGACAGTACTGGCTCCCGAAAGACATCGCTTTCTATAGGACATGCATTTAATTATGAAAGCAAGTACTACCAGTTTCAGCAATCTGCCCAGGATGATTATTTTGGAGATGTTATATTATCTCCAATTGATGATAAGTCGACCATCAAATCCATGATGAATGAGCTTAGCTTCAGCTTTGAAAATAAAACCCTCGGGAAACTTAAAGGATTTGCCCAGTATTTTGACTATGATTACTTCTTCAATAGCATTCTGACGACGCCTTCCGGTCAAATAGATAACCGACTTGCAGGAGAGGAATTGGTGCTGGGTGCGCGTTATCAAAAACAACTAGGTCCTCTTTCTTTATATGGTACAGGAATGTATACTGTGACAGGAGATCTTACGGACTCTTTTTTAGATGCTACTGCCTCTTATAAGATCAAGGATGGATGGTTAGCCCATGCGGGTATCCATTCTTCTTCCCGAATGCCCAATTTTAACTTCCTCTTAAATCAATCAGAATACCTCAATTACAATTGGCAAAATGATGGGAATTTTGAAAAGGAGCAAGTGAATAGTCTGAGGGTAGGTTTGACATCCGATAAGTGGGGCGAAGTGGAAGTGCAGTATAGTATTCTGGACAACTATTCGTATTTCGCCTCTACGGCGACACAGGAACAAATTGATGAAGGGCAGGAAAATGGCTTTATCCAGCCTTTCCAGGAAGGGAATAGCATTAATTATTTAAAAGTTAAACTGAGGAATGATCTCAGCTGGGGAAAATGGTCTCTTGCTAATACAGTCATGTTGCAACAAGTGAGTCAGGATTCGCAGGTATTTAATGTGCCTTCCTTAGTAACTCGCAACAGTATATATTACTCCAGCGAGTTATTTGACAAGGCGATGTTCTTACAGACAGGGGTTACTTTCAAGTACTTCACTTCTTACCAAATGAATTCCTATAACCCCTTGCTGGCTGAATTCTATGTACAGCAAAATGAGGAGATCGGTGGCTTTCCTATGCTAGACTTTTTCATCAACGCTAAAATTAAGCAGACCCGGATCTATTTAAAGGCTGAACATTTCAATTCTTCATTCTCCAAAAACACCTTTTACGCGGCGCCTGGATACCCCTATAGGGACTTTGTAATTCGCTTTGGATTGGTGTGGAATTTCTTCTCTTAAATAGGTTGTGAAAAAGGGTGCTAATAAAAAGATTGATTTTTTTTTATTTAGTGTTGTGTATACGAAATCTTCCCTGTATATTTGCACCCGCTTTTAGAACGAGATATGTGATAAAGGCAGATTTTTAGGATTAATTTTTGTATATTAATCTTTCGTTTTTGAAGGATTGAAAATCCTATTTAAAAGTTCATTGACATATTGGCAAACAGCGTTATTTCGCACTTAGCTGGGCGAAATAATTTTTTTTTTTTTTGGAACCATAAATTGATTAGTCAATTCAAGAACCAATAATATTGGGCGGGATTATAACCTATCATTGAGTGTTAGTGTACTATTATATTAAGTTACTACAATGAAGAGTTTGATCCTGGCTCAGGATGAACGCTAGCGGCAGGCTTAACACATGCAAGTCGAGGGGTAACAGAAGAAGCTTGCTTCTTGCTGACGACCGGCGCACGGGTGAGTTACGCGTATAGAACCTACCTTGTACTGGGGGATAGCCCGGAGAAATCCGGATTAATACCCCGTGGTCTCTAATTATCGCATGATATTTTAGAGTAAAGTTTCGACGGTATAAGATGGCTATGCGTCCCATTAGTTAGTAGGTAAGGTAACGGCTTACCTAGGCTATGATGGGTAGGGGCCCTGAGAGGGGGATCCCCCACACTGGTACTGAGACACGGACCAGACTCCTACGGGAGGCAGCAGTGAGGAATATTGGACAATGGGCGAAAGCCTGATCCAGCCATGCCGCGTGCAGGAAGACAGCCCTACGGGTCGTAAACTGCTTTTATACGGGAAGAATAAGGGGCACGTGTGCCCCGGTGACGGTACCGTAAGAATAAGGACCGGCTAACTCCGTGCCAGCAGCCGCGGTAATACGGAGGGTCCAAGCGTTATCCGGAATTATTGGGTTTAAAGGGTCCGCAGGCGGGCAATTAAGTCAGAGGTGAAATGCAACGGCTCAACCGTAGCACTGCCTTTGATACTGGTTGTCTTGAATGACGGTGAAGTGGCCGGAATATGTAGTGTAGCGGTGAAATGCATAGATATTACATAGAACACCTATTGCGAAGGCAGGTCACTAACCGTTCATTGACGCTGATGGACGAAAGCGTGGGGAGCGAACGGGATTAGATACCCCGGTAGTCCACGCCGTAAACGATGGACACTAGCTGTCGGATCTCCGGATTCGGTGGCCAAGCGAAAGTGATAAGTGTCCCACCTGGGGAGTACGTTCGCAAGAATGAAACTCAAAGGAATTGACGGGGGCCCGCACAAGCGGTGGAGCATGTGGTTTAATTCGATGATACGCGAGCAGGGGTAGAGATACCCTTTTCTTCGGACATTTTGCAAGGTGCTGCATGGTTGTCGTCAGCTCGTGCCGTGAGGTGTCAGGTTAAGTCCTATAACGAGCGCAACCCTTGCCGTCAGTTGCCAGCAAGTAATGTTGGGGACTCTGACGGGACTGCCGGTGCAAACCGAGAGGAAGGTGGGGATGACGTCAAATCATCACGGCCCTTACGTCCTGGGCTACACACGTGCTACAATGGCCGGTACAATGAGCAGCCACCCCGCAAGGGGGAGCGAATCTATAAAACCGGTCTCAGTTCGGATCGAGGTCTGCAACCCGACCTCGTGAAGCTGGAATCGCTAGTAATCGGATATCAGCCATGATCCGGTGAATACGTTCCCGGGCCTTGTACACACCGCCCGTCAAGCCATGGAAGCCGAGGGTACCTGAAGTCTGTCACCGTAAGGAGCGGCCTAGGGTAAGATCGGTAACTAGGGCTAAGTCGTAACAAGGTAGCCGTACCGGAAGGTGCGGCTGGAACACCTCCTTTCTAGAGAAAGTACCTAAGATGAGGTGTATAGGTTACCGTCCAAGAGGTTCTTGGGGTTTCTTAAAAAATTGCTGTTTGCCTTTATAATATAAGAAGCAAGAAGAGAGGGCCATGCGTCATGACATTCGTGTCTTGATCCCTGGTTCTCAATTCTTGAATCTCAAACAGTCTCATACCTGCCTGCCGGCAGGCAGGGCTCAGCCAGCTGAGCTTTGTTGAAAGCAGGTCCCTTGAGATATAGTCTCATAGCTCAGCTGGTTAGAGCGCTACACTGATAATGTAGAGGTCGGCAGTTCGAGTCTGCCTGAGACTACAAAGTAGTCGAAAAGCAGATGAGAAGTTTACCCTGAGCGTAGTCGAAGGGAGTCTGCCTGAGACTACTATTCAGGCAAAAGGCTGAAAATAAACATGTTACCCGAAAGGGTTCGTTCATTGAAAGAAAATTATTGGAAATTCTAGAGGTTGAGTACCCTGGCAATTTTGGAATTGGGAATTTGCTTTTAGAAATTTCCAGATTACCAAATTGGGGGATTAGCTCAGCTGGCTAGAGCGCTTGATTTGCATTCAAGAGGTCACCGGTTCGACTCCGGTATTCTCCACCTACGCTCGCCGAAGCTCGCTTCGGTGGACAAAGTCCACCAGAAGGGAGCGAAGGAGAGCAAAATTCATGTAAAGAAGATCATTGGAAGGAGTTTTACTCCTTCTCCAAAGGCTTCGAGGCATGAAGGAACGTTCTTTGACATAATGGAATAGAAGTAGTAGACATAGGATAAACTCAGGTTTATCTTATGATACGACATAGAGAAGAAAACACGAATCTAAAAATAGAGAGATCGAGTAATAGGGTACAATTTGTACTTAGAATACGAGGTTTAGGCGACAAGTTAATTAAGAGCGTATGGAGGATGCCTAGGCTCCTAGAGGCGATGAAGGACGCGATAAGCTGCGAAAATCCGCGGGGATCGGCACATACGAAATGATCCGCGGGTGTCCGAATGGGGCAACCCACTATGTTGAAGACATAGTACTTTATAGCATTAGTTATAAAGAGCTAACCCGGTGAACTGAAACATCTAAGTAACCGGAGGAAGAGAAAACAATAGTGATTCTGCGAGTAGCGGCGAGCGAAAGTGGAGAAGCCCAAACCGATGTTGTTTCGGCAATATCGGGGTTGTAGGACTGCAACATTCTCTATTATATTGAACTGGAACCATCTGGAAAGTTGGGCCGTAGTGGGTGATAGCCCCGTACAGGTAAGATATAATAAAGATAGCAGTATCCTGAGTAGCGCGGGGCACGGGAAACCCTGTGTGAATCTGGCGGGACCATCCGCCAAGGCTAAATACTCCTAGGAGACCGATAGTGAACCAGTACCGTGAGGGAAAGGTGAAAAGAACCCCGAATAGGGGAGTGAAATAGAACCTGAAACCATACGCTTACAAGCGGTCGGAGCGGATTTATCCGTGACGGCGTGCCTTTTGCATAATGAACCTATGAGTTGCCGTTGCTAGCAAGGTTAATCCGTTCAGCGGAGGAGCCGAAGCGAAAGCGAGTCTGAATAGGGCGAACTAGTTAGTAGTGGCAGACGCGAAACCGAGTGAGCTACCCATGAGCAGGTTGAAGCTGTAGTAACATACAGTGGAGGACCGAACCCGTAGACGTTGAAAAGTCTTGGGATGACTTGTGGGTAGGGGTGAAAGGCCAATCAAACTCGGAAATAGCTCGTACTCCCCGAAATGCATTTAGGTGCAGCGTTGATTTATAGTTTTATAGAGGTAGAGNNAAACTGCTTAGACAGCCAGGATGTTGGCTTGGAAGCAGCCATTCATTTAAAGAGTGCGTAACAGCTCACTGGTCGAGCGGTTTTGCATGGATAATGATCGGGCATAAGTACACCACCGAAGCCGTGAGTTTGTAGCATTAGCTACAAGCGGTAGGGGAGCATTGCAGTTGTGTTGAAGTCTCACCGTGAGGTGGGGTGGAACGGCTGCAAACGAAAATGTAGGTATAAGTAACGATAATGTGGGCGAGAAACCCACACGCCAAAAGACCAAGGTTTCCCCGGCCATGCTAATCAGCCGGGGGTCAGTCGGGACCTAACGCGAACCCGAAAGGGGTAGTGGATGGACAAACGGTTAATATTCCGTTACCCGCAATACAACAAAAGTGACGGAGATGAGAAGTGGGTGCGTGCTGACGGAAATGCACGTTGAATCCCGGGAAACCGGGAGATAGTACACCAAGGCTACGGCTGCGGTGATAATCCCGCGTATCAACTTCCTAGAAAAGCGAGTATTGCGGCCCGTACCGTAAACCGACACAGGTGGTTGGGATGAGTATTCTAAGGCGCTCGAGAGATTCATGGCTAAGGAACTAGGCAAAATAGACCTGTAACTTCGGGAGAAAGGTCACCCTGTAGCAATACAGGGTCGCAGTGAAAAGGTCCAGGCGACTGTTTATCAAAAACACAGGGCTATGCTAAATCGAAAGATGATGTATATGGCCTGACACCTGCCCGGTGCCGGAAGGTTAAGGGGAGATGTTATCTGTATTTATATAGAGAAGCATTGAACTGAAGCCCCGGTAAACGGCGGCCGTAACTATAACGGTCCTAAGGTAGCGAAATTCCTTGTCGGGTAAGTTCCGACCTGCACGAATGG
>CAMYJF010000010.1:0-27609 GCA_947258555.1 uncultured Eudoraea sp.
CTTATGGGATAGAGGTCTATATTATCAGCGTAACTCGGTCATGGATAGTTCTTTTATGCATTATGACGAGGCATACAAGATCTATTTAGTAAAAGATAAAAAACTTAGTGCTGCTAAAATGTTGCGGAGTATGGCCGTCATACAGAATGGTGTTCGTGATTATGTACAAGCGGAAATTAACCTGGTGCGGGCCATTGAGTATTTTAAGGAACTTGAGGAAACTAAGAATCTTTACAAGTCGTATAATTCTCTGGGCATTACTGTCGGCAATCTGGAAAACTATGAAGAAGCACTGGAATACTATGAAGAAGCACTTAATTATCTCGATGCCTCTGATCCGGATGAAAATTTCAGACTGAGGGTTATTAACAATATGGGAATGGCCCATTTGGAGAATGGGGAATTTGAAAAAGCGGCTGATTATTTTACCCAAGCGATCAATTTACCCGGAGCTGAGGAAAATGATCCAGAGACTTATGGTCGTGCCTTGACTAGTTTAGGAATAACAAAAGTAAAACGCTCCAGCGATCCGGAACGACCAGAAGAATACGATAAAGCCTTGTTTATCCTGGATGCCCATGAAGATTATGCCGGGCTCTCCAAAACCTTATTTGCCCTAGCGGAATTTTACGCATTGAAAGGAGATAGCACTAAGGCCACGGAACGTGCCCAGCGTGCATTGGATTTTGCCCGAAAGACCAATAATCATGAACGGGAACTGGCTGCCTTACAATTGCTTTCTCAGGTAGACCGAGAACATGCAAGTGTGTATAGTAATAACTACATTCAATTGAATGACAGTCTTGACACCGCTGAACGGCAATTGCAAAACAAATATGCGCGGATCCGTTTTGAAACAGATGAGGCCTTAGCAATGAACGAATTATTGGCCAGGCAGCGTATATGGTGGCTTAGTGCAGCCATTGGGTTTTTGCTGATGGCTTTATCTGTATACATCATCGCCGCACAAAGGGCCCGAAACCAGAAATTGCGTTTTCTTCAGGAGCAGCAAGAGACCAACCAGGAGATCTTTAACTTAATGATGAAGCAAAACCAGCGGCTGGAAGAAGGAAAACAACTGGAGCAGCAGCGAATCTCAGAAGAATTACACGACGGTGTCCTGGGTCAAATGAATGGGATTCGTATGGTCTTATTAGGGCTAAATGAAAAAGCGGATGTTAGTGCCGTAGGAATGCGTTCCGATGCCATTGAAAAATTGCAGGAGGTACAGGAAGAAATAAGGAACATCTCCCATGCCCTGAACGACGCCTCGATCCAGAAAGTGAATAACTTCCTTACCTCGGTTACAGAGTTATTGGAGACAACCGGCGAGAGTGCGGGACTCAAATATTCATTTGATTACGATAAGGATTTTGACTGGGACAACCTCTCAGGGGAGATCAAGATAAACATGTATCGTATTTTGCAGGAGAGCCTTCAAAATTGCGTGAAACACGCCCATGCCACTGAGGTTAATGTGGAATTTACTGTTTCAGACGGAGAGATACAGGCTACTATCAGGGATAATGGCAAAGGCTTTAATACAGAAAAGCAAAAAAGTGGTATCGGACACAAGAATATCGATTCCAGGATTCAAAAATTAGGGGGGAGCTGGTATATTGAAAGTACCCGTGGACAAGGAACCCTCGTAATTGCCTTTATCCCCTTAAGCGGTATGCACAGCCCCTTTGAAATGCCAAAGAAAAAACCAGTCAAAACAAAACTTAAACAAAAAATTGCCGGATGAGCACTTTACGTATACTAGCAGTTGATGACCACGAAATGACTACCATGGGCTATAAATATATCCTGGAAGATCAGTCTGTGGATGATTTCGACATTCAAATGGACATGGCAAAGGATTATGAATCGGGCAAAGAAAAGCTGGAGCGTTCGCTGCAGTCATTTCCCTATGATATTATTCTACTCGATATTCAGTTAGCACAGCGAAATGAAGTGCCGCCCAAAACTGGAGAGGACCTGGGCATACTGGCCCGGGAAATATCCCCTAATTCAAAAATTGTATTTATGTCCTCCTATAGCGACAACTACAGGATTAACAGTATTCTACAAACCGTAGATCCTGAGGGGTACATGGTGAAGTCAGAAATAGATCAGCATACCTTACGTGAAATGGTTCCTACCGTAATGAATAATCCGCCTTATTATACCCATAAGGCGCTTGCGGCAATAAGGCGAAAAATGGCAAACGATGATATTGGCCTTGATTCTACAGATAAAAAGATCCTTCATTTACTATCCATAGGAACCAAAACAAAGGATATGGTAGATCATCTTCCGCTGTCACTTCCGGGGATTGAAAACAGAAAACGTCAGATCAAATCTTTTTTTGGAATTG
The DNA here is from genome assembly GCA_947258555.1 of uncultured Eudoraea sp. Classification (GTDB taxonomy): domain Bacteria; phylum Bacteroidota; class Bacteroidia; order Flavobacteriales; family Flavobacteriaceae; genus HDS-28. Next base: position 2,360 of record CAMYJF010000010.1, read on the forward strand.
AAAAACAAAACGATCAGGCCCTGATAAACGAGGCCAGGCACCGGGGTTTTATCTAAAGGCTTATACTTTTCACCACTGTTTTTGTTCATTCCTCAAACAAAGAAGGCAATTTCACAACAAAAAATAAAAACCATAGAAATTCTATGGTTTTCCTCTTATTATATGGAATACTTAATATATAATTTTGTGTATATACGTATACTATTAAGAGGAGTTCCCTATGCCAAAAAGAAGCACAGATTTCAGAAAAATCTCCAGCTTTACCATTGGTCGGAACATTTGCACTAACAGCGCAGATACGTTCAGAAAGAAACTGGAGAGAGAGTATTTCGCTGAAGTTTACATCAGAGATGTAGATCATAGCGATCAAGAATCCAACCTTGTTGTTGAATTTCAAAGCAATTTCAGCCTGGGTGAATTTCTGTTACAAATACAGAAAAGAAACATCGGTCAATTAAGCCGAAAAATTAATGATGATTTTCAAGACCTGGCCTTCTTTGAGGCATTGAAACAATTCAGAGCACAGAATAACCGGGTAATATCTCTGGAGGAGATCACTTTCTTCCTGAGCGATTGTCAGATCACTATTGAAAAGATCTATCCAAATAGTATTGAAGATCAACTAGGAAACATATATAAAATGCTGGCAAAGCACTATATGTATTACACGTTAAAACAAAGCAGACAACCGTCAGAAATTTTTATTCCGGTCTATGAGGAGAATTTGGAGAAAAATTTCAAGCCGAGTTTGCATTTGGAAGAAGGTGTTTCAAGCAAACGAGATTACTTCAATTTCTGGGGAATTTATTTTTCTCATAATGATGATGCCGTAATTTATGATCTCAACACAAGGTCTATTATTTCAGGCGACCTCTATATGTTGGGTGAATAAAAATCAAATGGAAAACCAGTAATTAGGGCTATTGGTTTTCCATTTTTACGGCTTTTTATCCTGCAAATAGTGGTTTATTCGCCATCCAATCATTTATTCTTTTCTTTATAGACTCATGCAGTTCTTCATTTTCAGGAGCTTGTATCACTTCGTCTATATAACCTACGATTGTGTCCATATCAGATGCAACCAATCCCCTGGTTGTGATGGCAGCGGTGCCAAATCGCACTCCTGATGTTACAAAAGGCGATTTATCATCAAAAGGAACCATATTCTTATTTGCCGTAATGTCAGCTCTTTCCAGAATGGCTTCCGCTTGTTTCCCTGTAATATCCTTATTGCGCAGATCTATTAACATCATATGGTTATCTGTACCGCCGGAAATTACATGATATCCTCTATTTACAAATGCCTCAGCCATTGCTCCTGCATTTTTCTTCACTTGTATCATATAATGCAGGAAATCGTCTGACAGGGCTTCCCTAAATGCGACAGCCTTAGCCGCGATCACATGTTCGAGCGGACCTCCCTGATTACCAGGAAATACAGCGAGATTTATCAAGGCCGACATTTTTCTAAGTTTACCGCTCTTCAGAGTGACTCCAAATGGATTTTCAAAATCAGAGCCCATCATGATCATACCTCCCCTAGGCCCTCTGAGTGTCTTGTGTGTGGTTGTCGTCACAAAATGGCAATGGGGAATTGGGTCATTAAGGATCCCCTTGGCGATCAATCCGGCGGGATGTGCGATATCTGCAAGTAAAAATGCGCCCACAGTATCAGCGATCTCTCTAAAACGTTTAAAATCCATATCCCTCGAATAGGCGGAAGCGCCGGCAATGATCATTTTTGGTTTTTCCTTCTCCGCCACAACTTGTACCTGTTCGTAATCTATCTCCCCGGTATCTTTATGGACTCCATAAAACACGGGTCGGTATAGCTTGCCCGAGAAATTAACTGGCGAACCATGGGTAAGATGTCCGCCATGAGACAGATCAAATCCCAGGATCGTATCACCGGGCTTAAGACAGGCTTGGTAAACCGCCGCATTTGCCTGGGATCCGGAATGGGGTTGCACATTGGCATAGACCGCGCCAAATAATTCATTAGCTCTTGAAATCGCTAAAGATTCTATTTCATCAACCACCTGACATCCACCGTAGTAGCGTTTTCCAGGATATCCTTCTGCATATTTGTTTGTGAGCACTGAGCCCGCTGCCTCCAGCACTTGGGGGCTCACAAAATTTTCAGAAGCAATTAATTCGATCCCATGTGTCTGCCGCTTTTCCTCTTGATTGATCAAATCAAAAATAACCGTATCTCTTTGCATGATGTGCGCATTAGTTTAGGGCGATAAAAGTACGAATTGACCCGTGCAAATTTTAGGAAAATGATATATTTGATCAGCTATTTTATCAAAAGACAATTAACAATTTCTAAATGCCCATAAAAGCCAATAATCCCGGACTAAAAAGCTGGTTAGATGTATCTCCTGACTCAGATTTTCCAATACAGAATATTCCTTTTGGCGTATTTCTCACTCGAGACGATATCATTACAATTGGGACACGCATTGGCGATTATGCCATTGATCTTGCTGCCATGCATCAATTGGGATACTTTGAAGGGATCCCGCTCACAGATGATATTTTCCTTCAGGATACCCTCAATGATTTTATTTCGGACGGAAAAAAAACCTGGCGTTTAGTTCGTGACAAGATCAGCGATGTTTTTGAGGCAGATAATAGCAGTCTTAGAGATAATAAGGAACACAGAGACATTATCCTTTTTACACTTGATGAGATAGAAATGAAATTACCAGTGTATATAGGCGATTACACCGACTTTTATTCAAGCAGGGAGCATGCGACAAATGTTGGTAAAATGTTCCGTGATCCCGAAAATGCCTTGCTGCCTAATTGGCTGCACATTCCCGTGGGTTATCACGGCCGCAGTTCTACTATAGTTACTACAGAAATCCCAGTACACAGGCCTAAGGGACAAACCATGCCTAAGGGAGCGGATGCACCCGTTTTTGGCCCTTCTAAGATGGTGGATTTCGAACTGGAAATGGCATTTATTACAACGGATGCCAATACAATGGGTGAATCGATCCCTGTGGACGACGCAGAAGATCATATTTTTGGCCTTGTCCTTTTAAATGACTGGAGTGCCCGGGATATTCAAAAATGGGAATATGTGCCACTTGGACCCTTCCTTGCAAAAAATTTCGCTTCTTCTATCTCACCCTGGATCGTCACCCTAGATGCTCTGCAACCTTTTAAAGTGGATAGCCCTGTACAAAAACCGGTACCACTCCCCTATTTACAGTATTCCGGACAAAAAAGTTATGATGTGCATCTCGAAGTAGCTATCAAACCCGAAAATGCGGCAGAATCTGTTGTTTGCCGGTCTAATTTCAGACATATGTACTGGACGATGGCGCAACAATTAGCACACCACACAGTCAATGGCTGCGAAGTAAATAGCGGCGACCTTATGGGCAGCGGCACTATTTCAGGGGAAACGCAAGATTCCTTTGGTTCCATGCTGGAATTAGCCTGGCAGGGCACTAAACCAATATCCCTGGAAAATGGGGAAACACGGACCTCCGTTCAAGATCAAGATACCGTTATCATGCGGGGTTACTGCCTTGGAGCTGGCTATAAAATAGGGTTTGGCGAAGTTCGCACCCTGCTTCTTCCTTCGCTTCCTTAGTAGATTAAACCTTTTTCCTTTTTTATGCCTTTTATCGATATTATACGATAGCTCAACCCTATTCGTTATGTGATTAGTAGAGTTTGGCACGACCATTGAATTTTTACAGCCAAACCCTAAAACCAATAGTCATGAAAAAAGTACTACTAGTTTTAACAGTATTGGTGTTTTTGATCGCTTGTGGAGGGGTCAAGAAAACACAAGAGGCCATGAACCGGGGAAACTATGTTCAGGCCATGCATCGAGCTATGGATGAATTGGCAGACAATAAGTCCAGAAATAGTCGTCAACCATACATCCTACTCCTGGAGGAATCTTTTGAAAGGCATACAGAACAAATGCTAAGCCAGATTTCCTTTTTGGAGAAAGAAGACAATGAGGCAAATTTTGAGACGATCTTTAAATCCTATTCAGATCTAAACAATCTCCAGGAAAACATTCGTCCTTTACTTCCTCTTTATATCAAAGATGAGAATAGAAACGCTGAATTTGCATTCAGGGACTACACGGATGAGATCCTGACCTCAAAAGGCAGGCTTTCCGATTATTTGTATACAAAGGCCAAATCGCTTATAAGCGAAGCCAATACCAAATATGATTTCCGGGAGGCGTATAACGACCTGGATTACCTGAACCGGATCAATCCGGATTATCAGGACAGTAGGCATCTAATGGATGAAGCTTACAAAAATGGTATTGATTATGTGAAAGTCAATGTGATGAATGTCACTGATCAAATAGTGCCCCAGCGACTGGAAATGGAGTTGTTAAACTTTAACACCTATGGGCTGGATGATATTTGGACTAAGTATCATAACAATCCTATGAGCTCAGTTAGCTATGATTATGAAATGCAACTTGCGTTTAAAGACATATCTATTTCACCCGAACAGATCCGGGAAAGACAGATCATAAAAGAGAAAGATATTGTAGACGGATATGATTATCTGACTGACGATAATGGGGCTATAGTAAAGGATAGTCTTGGCAATAAGATCAAAGTAGACCGGTATAGAACGGTGCGATGTGAATACTATGAATTCACTCAGTTTAAATCGGCATTGGTAAACGGTCAGGTGAATTACATAGACCTTGAGAGTCAGCAACAGTTAAATACATATCCCATAACAAGTGAATTTGTCTTTGAACATATATTTGCTGATTACAATGGAGATAAACGGGCATTAGATTCTAATCTGGTATCCCTTTTATCCGTAGGTGAGGTGCCCTTCCCCTCTAATGAGGAAATGGTGTATGAAGCCGGCGAAGATTTAAAAGCACGCTTGAAACATATTGTCAACAGACATCGTTTCAACTAAAGAAAAGAATCCCGAGAAATCGGGATTTTTTTATACAAATTCGTTTAAGTCGAGTTCGAGTATCCCGTGATGCGAGGCGTGGGCAACCACCATACCATTCTTAATTATTAGTACTTGTGGGGATTGATGTAAGATCCCGTATTTCTCCGCTATAGCGTTAGACAGGCTTCGATGTGCCAGGAGATCCAAAACAAAGTAATTGAACCCTGAATCCGGATGGGCTGCCTTTGTACTGAAACTCCTCAATACTACGCCACTGATACCGCATTGTGTAGAATGCTTAAAGATGAGCTGGGGATGTAGTGATGAGGCGTCGTCAAGAATAGATAATTGCTCCTCAGTAGTGAGATGTACCCAATCCAATCCGGGAGCCGCAATATCTGTTTCCTGCTTTGTAAATAAGGATCTTAAAAATTTCATATATCGTAGGTTTCCTTGAATAAGTCGCGCTTTACCCACTTCCTTACAATCTGACGAAATGTCTTGCCAGAATCGATTATTTAGGACATTTTGTCTGTTCTTTCCTCTTGGTAGGGTTGTTGAACTAGACCCTGCAAAGAAAAGAATATAGAACGAACTTGAATGCTATGAATGGTAATAATTTCACAATAAAATCACAGGAAGCGCTTCAACAGGGCCAATTACTGGCCCAGGAGAAAGGGCACCAACAAGTGGAAAATGAGCATTTATTTAAGGCCATCTCACAGGTAGATGAACATGTGCTCCCTTTCCTCTTAAAAAAGCTTGCCGTAAATGAACAGCTGATCCTTAAGATCCTTGATAAAGAACTCGATAGTTTTCCCCAGGTAACCGGAGGCGAAATGATGTTTTCGCAGGCAGCGGCCAAAACCATCAATCAATCGGCGATTATCGCTAAAAAGATGAAGGATGAATATGTGGCGATTGAACATCTTATCCTTGCCATATTTGAATCCAAAAGCAAAATATCCCAGGTCTTAAAAGATCACTCGGTTACCAAAAAAGGACTGAGTTCGGCCATAGAAGACATGCGAAAAGGGGCTAAAGTATCTTCTCAATCTGCAGAGGAAACCTATAATTCCCTAGAAAAGTACGCCCGTAATTTAAATGTGCTTGCCGATAGTGGGAAATTAGACCCGGTGATCGGAAGGGATGAAGAGATCAGAAGGATACTTCAGATCCTATCAAGACGGACAAAGAACAACCCGATACTTGTTGGTGAACCCGGTACGGGAAAAACGGCCATAGCAGAAGGCCTGGCCCACAGGATCATACAAGGAGATGTGCCTGAAAACCTCAAGGAAAAGGTGATCTATTCGCTAGATATGGGCGCCTTGATCGCCGGAGCGAAATATAAAGGTGAATTTGAAGAAAGACTTAAGGCAGTAATAAAAGAAGTAACAGGCTCAGATGGTAGCATTGTACTCTTCATAGATGAGATCCACACCCTTGTAGGTGCTGGCGGAGGCCAGGGTGCCATGGATGCAGCCAACATTTTAAAGCCGGCACTGGCTCGTGGAGAACTCCGTGCCATTGGAGCGACGACTCTGGATGAATATCAAAAGTATTTTGAAAAGGACAAAGCTCTGGAGCGCAGGTTCCAGAAAGTAACCGTTGATGAACCTGATACGGAAAGTGCGATCTCCATACTCAGGGGATTGAAAGAGAAATACGAAGCGCATCACAAAGTGCGGATCAAAGATGAGGCAGTGATCGCAGCGGTGGAATTATCGCAGCGCTATATTACGAACCGTTTTTTACCCGACAAGGCCATTGATCTAATGGATGAAGCAGCTTCTAAGCTGAGGATGGAAATAAACTCCAAGCCTGAAGAATTGGATGCGCTAGACAGAAAGATCATGCAATTGGAAATTGAGATCGAAGCGATCAAACGCGAAGACGATCAGGCAAAATTAAAAGCCTTGAACGCAGACCTGGCCAATTGGAAGGAAGAACGCAATGAGATCTTCACTCAATGGGAATCAGAAAAGCAAGTCGTAGATAGCATCCAGAAGACAAAACAGGTAATAGAATCCTATAAGCTGGAAGCTGAACGTGCCGAAAGAAACGGGGATTATGGAAAAGTAGCTGAGTTGCGCTATGGGAAGATCAAAGAGGCCCAGGAACAGCTCGAAGTTTTGCAAGAGCAACTTGCCGAACAACAATCCGCCGGAACCTTGATCAAAGAGGAAGTGACTAATGAGGATATTGCCGAGGTGGTTGCCAAATGGACGGGGATACCGGTTCAGAAAATGCTACAAAGCGATCGAGAGAAATTGCTCAACTTAGAACAGGTGTTACACAAACGTGTAATTGGCCAGGAAGAGGCTATCCAGGCTGTATCAGATGCAATCAGGCGAAGTAGAGCCGGTTTGCAGGATACAAAGCGACCCATTGGATCATTCCTATTCCTGGGTACGACCGGGGTGGGTAAAACGGAGTTGGCCAAAACCCTGGCAGCGTATCTTTTTGACGATGAGAACGCCATCACCCGCATTGACATGAGCGAGTACCAGGAGCGGCATGCCATTAGCAGACTGGTTGGGGCTCCTCCCGGGTATGTCGGCTACGAAGAAGGTGGACAATTAACAGAAGCTGTTAGGCGTAAACCGTATTCTGTAGTATTACTCGATGAGATAGAAAAGGCCCATCCGGACACCTTTAATGTCTTGCTGCAGGTCCTTGATGAAGGCAGGCTAACGGATAACAAAGGACGTGTTGCCGATTTCAAGAATGCCATCATTATTATGACCAGCAATTTTGGAAGTCATTTGATCCAGGAAGCCTTTGAAACTAAAAAAGACCTAAATGAAGCTACGGAATTGGCGCGGACAGAGGTAATGGGCGTCCTGAAGAAGTCGATCCGACCAGAATTCTTGAATCGGATAGACGATATTATCATGTTCACACCATTGAATCAAGTTCATATTAGGTCTATCGTAGAATTGCAATTAGAGCAATTAAAAAAGCTGGTCGCCAAACAGCATATCACGATCGATGCTACTCAGGAAGCTATTGATTTTCTGGCGACAAAGGGATTTGATCCTCAATATGGCGCTCGACCACTGAAAAGAGTCATTCAAAAAGAGGTGCTGAATAAGTTATCTAAGGAGTTACTAGGCGGTACAATTAAGGCCGAAAGCATTGTCCTAATAGATGCTTTTGATGACGAATTGGTGTTCAGAAATCATACGGAACTAGTAGAATAGAAATAAATGTTGTTATAAGGATCATGCCGGGACGAGTCGCCGGCATGATTTTTTTTTGAACATATACCAAACAGTATAGTTTTAGTATATTCGTTTTAAATAGTCAGACCATGCCTTCCAAAGCGGAAAAAACTACAGCTTTTATTATTGAGACGGTAGCGCCTATATTTACCAAGCATGGATATGTAGGCACGAGTATGAGTGCGCTTACCGAGGCAACAGGACTCACTAAAGGTGCACTTTATGGCAATTTTAAGAACAAAGAGGATCTTGCACTCAGAGCTTTCGACTATAGCAGCAGTAAACTTATAGAGGCTCTTGAAAAACCCTTACATGCAGAAGGCAGTAGTCTTGATCGAATTTTTGGCTTAACCCATTTCTTTAAGACATATGACGAGTTTATGGAGCCGCTTGGTGGTTGTCCCCTGCTGCGTACAGGTGTCGATGCAAGGCACAACAATGCGGATTTAAGTGGGGCCGCAAGAGAAGTTTGTCGAACTATTGAAGGTAAGATCGCTGCTGCCTTAGAAGATGGTGTAAATGCCGGAGAGCTTCGATTACCCGTTCCGCCATTACAATTTGCCAAGCAACTCTTCACCATGTTGCAAGGAGCAGTAGCTATGTTTACCACTACCGGGGATCGTAAGTACCTGATCAATACGGTGGCCTACCTGGATGTTCTTATTAAACGGGAAATTAAAAAGTGATTTCTTAATCCGGCACGACGCCAAAGATCCAGATCTCATCTGTATAGCGACCATTATACTTACTATTCCTGACCCTTCGTGCCTCGCTCATGGTGTCATATCGCTGTAGATACACATAATTGTAGTTATTGGCAGGTCTCAAGAATGAACCAGGATTTAATCCGCGATCTTGTAATTTTTTCATGAAGGCATCAAAATATCTTTGCTTGCCGAATACATTAACAATTAGATAATACCCGGGTGCCACACCCTCTTTAGTAATTGTAGATTGCTGGTATTTCTCTCCTTCTTGAGGTTGTTCCTCGTCCACCTCGGTCGCCTCCTGAGCTTGAATGCGAGCTGCTTCAACTTCTGCTGCTCGAACCCGGCTTATTGAATCGCGTACTTGTTCCTCTTTTTGTATCCGCTCTGCTTCAGCCCTTCGTGCTTGTTCTAGACGTTCTTGTTGAGTACGTGCATCTTCACGAGCGGCTTCAGCGGCAGCCGCTGCAGCAATAGCTGCCTGTCTTTCCTCTTCCTGGATTTCTTCAGCTGTGGGTTGCGCCTCAGTTTCAGGTACATCCTCCTGATCTACATCTTCATTTGATTCCTCTGGCAATACTTGCTCTTCAGGTACCATGATTTCTTCATCATCTTCTACTTCAAATCCTACTACTTTATCCCTTGGATCACGAGTCCCCAAATAGTAAGCCGTAACGATCTCAAAGCTGGGATCTCTGCCGTCTAAAGCATCATCTATCCCAAATTCGGCCAGTGCACCAATGGAGAATTTCCTGGCAATACGACCGCCAAGTCCTCCAGACACACCATAGAATGAGTTATAGCCACCCTGGACCCAAAATTTGGGGGTGGAGAAAATCGCAGATAATCCATACTGATCATCAGCGCCTGGTATATTTTTATAATAGGCCATGGGTCGGACATATGTCCTATCCCCATCTTCTGATTCACTTATAGGTACGTCATAGCTGGCAAAGCCCAGATAGATCTTCTCAGAAGGTTTTGTTGCCCTTTCACTTGTACTGAAATTGTAATCAAAAAGATTTTCGCCTACGAAGCCGATTCTGAAATTTTGAATGGCAAACTGCAGGCTTGGAGCCAGCTGCAATAAAAAACTATTACCCTCTTCAGCAGGAGGTAAAACAAAACCAGTATCAGGGATAAACTGGTCATTGGCGAGAGACTGTGAGAAGGCAAACAAATTGGCGCCAAATGAAATAGAGGCATTATTTTCAAGTTGCAACACGTAACCATAGTTAATAGCTCCCCCGGTTTGCAGATACGTCCCGGTATTGTGTTGAAAGAACCCTAGACCCACCGCAGATTCGGGATTTAAAATTCTACTATAATTGATAAAGAGTGTGCTGGGATCCGAATCTACATTTTGCCATTGCCACCTGGCCCATAAGGCTATAGATTCGGGATTATTCCGATCTAAACCAAAAACCGGACTCAAAAGGCTGGAATTGTACTCGGTAAGATTGTGCTGACGAAAATCATTAGGAAGTACAAGATCCTGTGCACTACCTATAGAAAATCCTATGGCTAATAATATTGTGAAAAACCCCTTTTTCATCCGTAAAAAATGGGCAAATAAATACTATTTTTACCTTAAAATAGTTAGATACTTGCAAGCTATCAAATATATACAAACCATAGCATTATGAAAACTTTTCTTACCTATATCTCAGTGGTTCTAGTCTTGGGGTTGACCGCCTGTAAAAATGAAGATAAATTACCTGAAGAGAATGTAGAACAGCTAGTGTCTACCTTCTATTTGATACGACATGCAGAAAAGGACAGATCTGATGAGAATAACATTGATCCTGAGCTTACTCAAGAAGGCCTGGGAAGAGCAATGCATTGGGCCGAAATACTGGATGATGTAGATTTGGATGCCATCTATTCTACGGATTACGAGCGGACTTCTCAAACGGCGGCACCTGCTGCTGTAAAACAAGACATAACCGTCACATATTACAACCCCGCAGATATAAACATCGAACAATTCAAGAGTGATAATCTAGGTAATAATGTACTGGTTGTGGGCCATAGTAATACTACGCCGGATTTTGTAAACCAATTAATAGGCTCCTCCAAGTATTCAGCCATGGATGACACAGACAATGGCAGTCTGTTTATTGTTCAATTCATGGGCAATACAGTTACAGATATGCGACTGGAGTTTAATTGTAACTGTCCGGACTAACCCGAATATCTGAAATCTCGATTTTAGAAAGGAGTTCCAACTCCCCTGCTTCATAAAGGGAGTCCAGAGATTTTAGCAAAATACCTTTATCTCTAGGCTTATAATTTTCATAGTCTGCAAAACGTATGCCACCAATCCTACGGGGGTTTTGGGCAGCCCTGAAGCGCATTCCTCCCCCATCTGTGTGATATTCATACGCCAAATAATCAGGATTACCACTGGCATGGTTGAACCAATACACAAAAACATCTTCATAATCCTCTCCCCCATTGGCCTGGTCAAAGGTGACCTGGATCTTATGATAAGATTGACCGTTTAACAATGTGCTCCCCAGGTATTCCTTTTGTACAGCCCCATCATTCAATCCGTAAGGCAGGTAGGTAAAATAATGTACCGAATTGATGGAATTTGAATATTTTCGGGCCATTGAATCGGGGACAGCTAGTAGCGAATCCCTGTAGTAGCGCTCAAATCCTCCTGGTAATTTCTTATCCAATATATCACCCGAATCCGTGGGTGTCAACCTGCTCAGGATACGCCCCTCTTTCCCATGATCTAGGCTGTACACTCTATCGCGAAAACTAAATTCGATCGAGCTCTCAGCAATTAATTTACCGCCGGAAACTTCTATCGCGTGGTCTACGATATCCTGCGCATTGGGCTTTTCCCTGCACTGAACCAGGAGGGCAATGCAACAGATTATCGTAGATAGGTGAGTTTTCATAAGCCAATTTTACTAGATTAATCGGAAAAGAAACCAATTCATTACACTAAAATAGTTAGTACTTTTGAACCCCGATGAAAAAAAATGTGTCCATAAAGAATAAACGTGCACGGTTTGAGTATGAATTACTGGATACGTATACTGCCGGAATCGTATTAGCCGGTACAGAGATCAAGTCTATTCGTCAGGGCAAAGCCTCGATTACAGATGGCTTCTGTGAATTTAATGAGCAGGGCGAACTTTTCATCATCAACATGCATATTGATGAGTATTCTCATGCCTCACATTTTAATCATGCAACCAAGGCCCCGAGGAAATTGCTCTTAAATGCAGCCGAGTTAAAAAAGTTGAATCGTGAAGTAACTGCTTCCGGACTCACTATAGTGCCACTCCATTTGTTTCTTAATGATCGAGGCCTCGCCAAAGTAAAAATTGCATTGGCCAAGGGTAAAAAACTTCATGATAAGCGGGAGACCATAAAAGATCGCGAAAGCAAGCGCCAACTCGATCGCATCAAAAAGGAATATAAAAAATAAGGAAAGTTAATTCTTGTCTTCCAGCAAGGGGACGAACCTGAAAGTTCCAAATTGTTCCCTCTTAAATTCAGTTTCCGAGATCCTCGTAATACGCATCATTTCCTGATCATCAACACCTACCGGAATCACCAATCTACCGCCAATTGTAAGTTGCTGTAGCAAAGCCTTAGGTACTTCGGGTGCTCCTGCGGTCACAATGATACCATCAAACGGAGCTTCATCAGGCAGACCTTTGTACCCATCTCCAAAAACAAACTTTTTTGGTCTGTACCCCATTTTATCAAAAAATAATCGAGTCTTCTTGAAAAGTTCTAATTGTCTTTCTATAGAAAAGACTTGTGCTTTTAGCTCTAATAGAATGGCTGTTTGGTACCCACTTCCAGTGCCAATTTCGAGGACTTTTTCCTTCGGTTTTAACTGAAGTAATTCTGTCTGAAAGGCCACTGTATAGGGCTGAGAGATCGTCTGACCGGCAGAAATGGGAAAGGCCTTGTCTTGATAGGCATGTTCCAGAAACCCGCTATCCATGAATAAATGTCTCGGCACCTTCCGCATGGCTTCAATGACCTTGGGATCTTTGATTCCTTTAGCGATCACTTCATCGATCAACTTATTGCGTAGTCCTTTATGTTTTAAGGTATCTTTCAAAAATTCTAATTGCGTTGCGAAGTTAGCAAAGTTTAGAAATTTTAAACAGCACAAATTTGCACAAGAGATCATTTTCTTGCACTTGTTCTCTCCTTTAAGTAATTGTACTTTTGAAAAAAATCTTTTTATGCTTCGTGTAGGTGTTCTGGGCGCCGGCCATTTAGGTAAAATTCATTTGCGCTTGCTCAGCGAATCTCCCTTGTATGACCTTGGCGGCTTTTATGATCCAGATGAAACCTTAGCCGCATCTGTGGCTTTGGAATTGGGTTATCACAAGTTTGATACATTACAGGAGCTTATGGATGCCGTTGATGTAGTAGACATTGTCACCCCTACTCTATCTCATTATGATTGTGCCCGTCAGGCGATCGGGAATAAGAAACATGTCTTTATCGAAAAACCGATCACCCAAACCCTGGAAGAAGCGGTTGAGCTTCAGGAGTTATTGGTTACCCATGGTTTAAAAGGCCAGGTAGGGCATATAGAACGTTTCAACCCTGCTTTCACGGCAGTAAAGAACGGGATTCAGAACCCGATGTTCATTGAAACTCACCGTCTCGCGGAATTCAATCCACGGGGCACCGATGTTCCTGTGGTTCTGGACCTTATGATCCATGATATAGACATTATCCTGAGCCTGGTAAATTCAAACATTAAGACCATTAGCGCAAGCGGAGTGTCCGTTATTAGCAAGTCGCCCGATATTGCGAATGCACGGATCCTTTTTGAAAATGGATGCGTTGCTAATCTTACAGCGAGCAGGATATCGATGAAAAATATGCGCAAATCCAGATTTTTTCAACGGGATGCCTATATTTCAGTAGATTTTTTAGATAAAAAAGTCGAAGTTGTTAAAATGAAAGATGCGCCTGAGAATCCGGGAGATTTCGATATGATCTTGCAGAATGCGGAAGGGCAAAAGAGACAGATCTATTTCGAAAATCCAAACATCCCCGAAACCAACGCATTACTAGATGAGCTGGAATCTTTTGCAGAGGCCATAAATAACGATTCGGAAACCGTAGTGCCACTCGCTGATGGGGCCAAAGCCCTTGATGTAGCATTAAGGATTATTGATGCTTTTGAAGCTTCAAATTAATAGGAAGAAACAAAAAATATGCAAACAATCGCTGTTTTAGGTGCGGGTACAATGGGGAATGGAATTGCCCAGGTCTTTGCCCAGCACGGATTTCAAGTTCATTTGATCGATGTATCTAACGATGCTTTAGGATCTGCCATAGCTACTATCGAAAAAAATTTGAATCGCATGGTAGATAAGGGAGTTCTGGAAAGTCCCGTGATAGAAAAAACCCTCGCTAACATCAAAACTTTTACTGCACTGCCTGAGGCCGTTAAAGATGCGTATCTGGTTGTAGAGGCGGCTACGGAAAATGTTGAGCTCAAACTTAGCCTGTTCAAAGAATTAGATGCAGCAGCACCTCCAGATGCTATTCTCGCATCAAACACTTCTTCCATCTCAATTTCCAGGATCGCCGCTGTCACAAAAAGGCCAGAACAGGTCATAGGTATGCATTTTATGAATCCTGTTCCTATTATGAAGCTGGTTGAAGTTATCAGGGGCTACTCCACAAGCGATGAGGTGGCAGGAGCCATAGTAAGCCTTTCAAAAAAATTAGGCAAAACACCTACTCTCGTTAATGACTATCCCGGATTTGTAGCAAATCGCATACTGATCCCCATGATCAATGAAGCTATTGAAACTTTATATCACGGGGTTGCAGGTGTAGCTGAAATTGATACGGTGATGAAGCTAGGTATGGCACATCCCATGGGTCCACTGCAATTGGCAGATTTTATTGGTCTGGATGTGTGCTTGTCTATCCTCAATGTGCTATATGAAGGGTTTAAGCAGCCCAAATATGCCCCTTGTCCGCTTTTGGTCAATATGGTTCGGGCAGGTAAGTTCGGCGTGAAATCCGGCGAAGGATTCTATGATTATTCAGAATCCCGAAAAGCTGAAAAGGTCTCTTCCCAATTTAGCTGATCCAATGGCGAAGCTCATTCCTTTCAAGGCCTTATTGCCAAAACAAGATATTATGGCCACTGTTCCTACGCGCTCCCTGTATACCTATTCTGAAGAAGAGCGCAAAGAAACGCTCAACTCGAATCCTACAAGTTTTTTACACGTTTTGTACCCAGATTATAAACAAGGCCCGCGTAAAAAAGGAATAGCAAGGTATAAGACAATCAGTCAAAAACTACTTGAATTTAAGGATAAGGGGGTCTTCATTCAGGATGAGGAAGCAAAATTTTATGTTTATACCATATCCTATGATGATCTATCCTTTTCTGGTATTATAGCCGGGGTTTCTACATCTGATTATGATGAGGATGTTATTAAGAAACATGAAGACACGCTTCAAAGGCGAGTGGAACTGTTTACCAAGTATCTCGAACATGTTCAGTTTAATGCCGAACCAGTACTTCTGACGTATCCGGATAATCCTTCAATTTCCAATTGGATCACAAAAATTAAATCCGAAGAACCCCATACTTCTTTCAACGGTGCAGATGGTGGCATCCACAGTTTGTGGGCAGTCTCGGGAGCTGAAGCGCAAAAAGAATTGAAGACTTTATTCGCTTCCATCCCTGCCATTTATATTGCAGACGGACATCACCGCTCTGCTTCTTCTGCTCTGTATACTCATGCTATGCGCAGAGCGATACCTGGTTATTCAGGAAAAGAGGCCTTTAATAATTTTATGGGTTACCTGATCCCTGATAGCGAGCTCCAAATTTCTGAATTTAACCGGATGGTAAAAGATCTTCATGGACATTCTTCGAAATCTTTTAGGGATGCGCTCTCCGAGGTTTTTAATATTGAAGAGGCGTACTACCCGAAAATTGAAAAGGAAAAAAATACGATAGGGATGTATCTTGAGCAGAAGTGGTATGTCCTCAGGCCTAAACACGATCAAGTTGCCTCAGGAGACCCGGTTGAATCTCTGGATCCTCAGATCTTGTTCACCAAGATCTTAGATCCTATTCTTGGCATTACAGATCTGCGCAAAGATCAGCGTATAGCCTATTTGTACGGGAAAAACAGCCTGGTCAAAATTGAAGAACAAATTAACAGCGGAAATTTTGCAGTTGGATTTGGATTGGCTCCAATACGGATGTCTGAGATCAAAGCCGTTGCAGATGCTGGTAAAGTTATGCCACCTAAGAGTACGTACATCGAGCCAAAATTATTAAGCGGACTGACCATCTACGAATACTGAATCATACATTTGCATAATGACAGCGATTGCTCAAAACCTTAAGAAAATACTGAAGGAGTTGCCGGAAAAGGTAACGCTTATAGCGGTTTCCAAGACTAAATCTCCGGATGAGATCATGGAAGCCTATAAAGCAGGTCAGCGTGATTTTGGTGAAAACAAAGTGCAGGAAATGGTGTGGAAGCAAGAAGAATTGCCTAAAGACATCAGATGGCATATGATCGGACATGTACAGCGAAATAAGGTAAAATACATGGCTTCTTTCGTTCATCTGGTGCACGGGGTTGATAGCATGAAACTTCTTCGCGAGATCAATAAACAAGGTGCTAAACACAACAGAATCATCACGTGCCTGCTTCAAGTTCACATCGCAAAGGAAGAGACCAAATTCGGACTTGATGAAAGGGAACTTACATCGCTGCTGTTGGAGCTATCTGATGAATCCTTAGTAAACGTGGATATCGTAGGATTAATGGGAATGGCAACTTTTACTGATAATGAGAAACAACTGGCAAGCGAGTTCAACTATTTATCGGATCTCAAGGCAAGACTTGCACGAGATTATCCACAACTTAAAGAACTATCTATGGGGATGAGCGGTGATTATCAATTGGCTTTAGAAATCGGCAGTACCATGGTACGCATAGGAAGTAGTATCTTTGGCAGCAGGAATTAACACGAAGTGTACGCAGTATTAGACATTGAGACCACCGGTGGTCAGTTTAACGAAGAAGGGATCACAGAGATCGCCATTCACCGATTTGACGGTGAGGTGGTCATAGATCAATTTATCAGTCTCGTCAATCCCGAACGGGAGATCCAGCCATATGTGGCTAATCTGACGGGCATCAATGAGAAAATGATCCGGACCGCGCCTAAATTCCATGAAGTGGCCAAGCGAGTTGTAGAAATTACTGAAGGCACTATCCTTGTAGCCCACAATGCACAATTTGATTACAGGATTTTGAGGACTGAATTCAGGCGACTCGGATATGACTTTGAACGTAAAACTTTATGTACGATAGACCTTGCCAAATCTCTTTTACCCGAAGCTGAATCCTACAATTTAGGAAAGCTTTCCAAATTCCTCGGGATCCCTATTTCGAATGCCCACAGAGCCAACGGTGATGCCCTGGCTACCCTCAGTTTATTTCGCATTTTACTGGATAAGGATCATGATAAAGCTATTATTCTTGAAACGATGAGGGATGCTGCCAATGGGGAATTATCTAAACGCCATGTAGACTTGCTGAGGGATATACCTACGGATACGGGCGTCTATTACCTGCATAATAAATACGGTCATATTATCTATATAGGATATTCCAAAAATCTGCTGAAAGCGGTTAGTCAGCATTTTGCCGGCCAGGTGGAGATAAGTCGTAAATTGAGGAAAGATACCCGAAAAGTCACCTTTGAGCGCACAGGGAACTTAATGATCGCCCAGCTCCAATGGCTGGAAGAATTGGATACTGTTAGTCCCGATTATTTGTCTGACAATCCCAGTTTCTCTACAAATGGGTCTGATTACCATGAGTTGCTTCAGGACTGGAACGGAAAAACTTTTGCAATAGTCGACAAAGGACGTCAAGAAGGCGAAAAAAGTGTGATTCTTATTAAAAGGGGAGAGTACAAAGGATTTGGCTATGCAAATTTGAATCATCAAATCAATAATATTCATATCTTAGAATCCGTGATCTCACAGGTAGAAGGCACCCGGGATCACCTTCGGCTAATAGCCTCACTTATGGCCAGGAAAGAACATTATAAAATTCTAAAACTAAATACAGGCTCGTGAGTTCTGATCCAAAACAACGGGGATGGAGGGAAAAACTCCATGAGATCATAGAAGGAACCCATACGCCAATGGGGAAGCTGTTTGATATTGGCCTGCTCGTCCTGATCCTCTACTCGGTTATTATCGTAATGCTGGAGAGCGTTCCCCGTATAAATACAAAATACCACGATTTTCTCAACATTTCTGAATGGGTGGTTACCATCCTGTTCTCAATTGAATACATCACCCGGATTATAATCGCAAAAAGACCTAAGAGGTACATTTCTAGCTTTTTTGGGGTTATTGACCTCCTGAGTACCGTACCAAAGTATTTATCCCTCTTTCTTGTTGGCTCTCAATATTTTACAGCACTAAGAGCCTTGAGGTTACTCAGGGTATTCCGTATACTGAAACTCGTTCGATTCGTTGGTGAATCCAATAAGTTGATCAGGGCTTTGCGTGCGAGTCGCACCAAAATTCTCATTTTTGTCTTCTTTATGCTGATCGTTTCGGTATTGTTGGGCACCTTGATGTACTTGATCGAAGGACCTGAACATGGATTCAATAGTATCCCACACAGCGTGTATTGGACCATTGTTACCCTGACCACAGTGGGCTACGGTGATATCTCACCGGAAACAGGATTCGGTCAATTTATAGCTTCCCTTATAATGATCATAGGTTACGGGATCATCGCCGTACCGACGGGAATAGTAACTGCAGAATTTGCTAAAGATTCAATTCCTTCTAAAAAGCGAAATCGAAGTACTGAAAATACGTGTTTGGTCTGCGATACTCTTATTCGCGAACCTGATGCACTATTTTGCCATAAATGCGGTAGTAACTTGCGATAGTTTTCATGACACGACGGCATTTGATCGTATTGGTAGGGCCCACAGCCGTTGGTAAAACCCAATGGGCCATACGCCTTGCCAAGCATTTTAATTCCGAAATTGTTTCGGCTGATTCCCGACAAGTTTATAAAGAAATGGCCATTGGAACAGCAGTACCCACTGAAAAAGAACTACTACAGGTTCCTCATCATCTGATCCAACATAGAAGCATAAAGGACCCCTACTCTGTGGGCGATTTTGTAAAAGAGACAAAGGCTATTCTTGAGGAATTATTTCAGCAGCATGAAATTGTCATCATGGCCGGCGGCAGTGGTTTATATATACAAGCTTTGTTATTTGGACTTGATGAGTTCCCGGAAATTGATCCTCAAATACGTGAGGATCTCAATTCAGTATTAAAGTCAAAGGGGTTGCGTGAGTTACAACTCATGCTGCAAAAGGAAGATCCTGATTATTATGAAAAAGTAGATCTAGAGAATCCACAGAGGGTCATCCGGGCATTAGAGGTCTGCCTTGGAACAAACAAGCCTTATAGTAGTTATCTTGGCAAGAAAGACGTACAACATAATTTTGATTTTAGCCTGATCGGACTTGAAATGGACAGAGAACTCCTCTATTCGCGAATTAATAAACGAGTAGATGAAATGATGGCAGAAGGATTGCTCAATGAAGTGAAAGGACTAGAAGTTTATAAACATTTAAATTCCTTACAAACAGTTGGTTATAAAGAGTTATTTAAATATTTAGATGATCAATGCTCCCTGGAAGCAGCCATCGAGGAGATGAAGAAAAATACACGGCGATTTGCAAAAAGACAGGGCACATGGTTTCGAAAAATGCCCGGTATTATATGGCTCCCTTGGAATGCGTCTGAAAAAGATTTTACTGAACAGATCGAGAAGTTGATACAACAGTGATATGAATACCAGCACATCTAAAGTCATATTTGTCATGGGCGTTTCCGGGTCCGGGAAAAGCACCATCGGCCGTGCACTTGCCGAAGCTTTGGACCTACCATTTATTGATGGAGATGATCATCATCCGGAAGCAAACGTCGTTAAAATGAGTACAGGACGTGCTTTAGATGATTCGGACAGAGCCGGCTGGCTTAAGATCCTGAACAAAATTGCTATGGAGTACAGTAAAACCGGAGCCGTGATCGCCTGTTCGGCATTAAAAGAAACATACAGAAAAATCCTTTCAGAAAACCTTGAAGAGGAATGTCGATGGGTGATCTTAATCGGCACCTATGAATTGATCTTAGAGCGTATGAAGAAGCGATCCAGTCATTTTATGCCTTCTGCCCTATTGCAATCTCAGTTCGACACCCTCGAAATGCCTGATTACGGGATTCATATAGATATATCCCAAGCACCATCATTACTGATCAAAACGTTAGTAAATCAACTCAGATCCCAATAAAAAAAGCACCTATAGAAGGTGCTTTTATTTTTTACATGATGACTAAATTAGGCATCCATTTTGGTGACCAGGCGGAAACCTTCCCCGTGAATGTTCAGAATAGCAACGCTATCGTCCCTTTTTAAATATTTTCTCAATTTGGCAATATATACATCCATACTTCGGGAAGTAAAGTAATTGTCATCTCTCCAGATTTTTGTCAAAGCCAGTTCCCTCGGCATCAGGTCATTCTCATGGAGTGCTAGCAAACGCAGAAGCTCATTCTCCTTAGGAGAAAGTTTGATGGTCTCTTCGTCTTTGAATTTCAAAAATCTGAGTTTCGAATTCAAATGAAAATTACCGATCTGGAATTCAAATTGCGCACTATCGGCCAGTGAAGTAGACGACTTGCGCTGAAGGATAGCCTTAAGCTTCATTAGTAGAACCTCAGAATCAAATGGCTTATTCAGATAGTCATCGGCTCCGGCTTTATACCCCTTGAGCACATCCTCCTTCATGGTTTTTGCAGTAAGGAAAATAATTGGAACACTTTCATTCTTGTCCCTGATCTCACGTGCAAGGGTAAATCCGTCCTTATACGGCATCATGACATCCAAAATACATACATCATAATTGTCTTTTTTGAATTTTTCAAAGCCTTCCATACCATTTTTGGCCAGAGTAACATCAAAATCATTCATAGACAAATAGTCTTTCAGGACGATCCCAAAATTGGGATCATCTTCGACGAGCAGTATTTTTTTATTGATTGTTTCCATAATTTTTAGATTACAGGGAGCTTTATTATGAAAGTGCTTCCTTTACCCTTCTCACTTTCAACAAATACTTCCCCTTGGTGATCTTCTACTATTTTTTTCACGTAAGCCAGGCCGAGGCCATGTCCTTTAACGTTATGAATATCTCCGGTATGTTCCCGGTAAAACTTTTCAAATACCTTTTTTAATACAGCCTTGCTCATTCCAGTACCTTGATCCTGGACCTTAATTATTATCATGTTCTTTACCAACTCCGTACTCACATCAATTTTTGGGGCTTCCGGCGAGTACTTGACAGCATTGTCAAGGATGTTGACCAGTACATTTTCCATGTGGACATCATTAGCCAGCACTTCAGACTGTTCTGCCACTAAATTTTCTTGCACATACCCTCCTTTATGCACCACCATCAGGTCAATATGCGTAATGGCTTTACGAATTAGGTCGTGAATATCAACCCTATC
This sequence comes from uncultured Eudoraea sp., assembly GCA_947258555.1. Classification (GTDB taxonomy): domain Bacteria; phylum Bacteroidota; class Bacteroidia; order Flavobacteriales; family Flavobacteriaceae; genus HDS-28. The sequence continues at coordinate 23,812 of CAMYJF010000010.1, forward strand.
CTTACGGATATCTAACTGGTTCTTTTCCAATTTGGAAATTCGAAGAACGTTCTCTACCTGTGCATGCATGCGTTTATTTTCTTCACGTATCATTTGCAGATACCTATGCACTTTTGATTCATCGCCTATGACGCCCGGATTCTTTATTGCCTCTACGGCAAGGTTAATCGTAGCGATAGGCGTTTTAAACTCATGCGTCATATTGTTAATGAAATCTGATTTGATCTCTGATATTTGCTTCTGTCTTATTAATTGATAGATCGCACTAGCATAAGCGACCAATATGATGAACGTAAACAAGAGCGACAACAAGGCCATTCCCAAAATAGACCTCAATAAGAATTTCTTCTTTTTAGGAAAGGACAGCAATAATGAGAAGTTACTAATCCCCTCACTATCCTTAAAGATCGGCGACTTGTATGCAGCCGCTTCATTATATTTGAACCGTCTGGACCGAACTTTGGTGGGTAATCCTCTGCTGTATATGCCATATTCGTAATTGATGGCAATATTCCTATTCTTAAATTCCTGATCGAGCAGTAATTCAATTTCACGTGTAGAAATTCGCCTGTGAATAGGTTCCTTTTCAGCATATTCCCGATATACATCGTCAAAAACGGCTTTGTCTACAGATGTGAGTCCGCCTACTTTCTGCAACTTTTGTATCGGTGTTAGTTTATACCCTGAGCCATCTAGCTCATACTCCTCTTTAAACACCGTCTGGGTGCGCTTACTGGTAAAATTTCGAATGGTAGTGGTATCGTTACTACCATTGTTGTCAAAGAACGTTGAGGCTATATTATAATCTTCTTCAAGGATCCCATGTGAATAAAATAGGATCTCGTTTGAATTCAGATCTCTGTCAATAAAAAATATATTACTGAGTTGTGAGCTTTTTAACTCGCCGAGACTGTCTTTAAGGCTTAGGAATTTTTCAGAGTAGTCCCGCATCTCGCGGTTTTCTACTTTATCCGTCACCTTGCTCAGGATCTCAGAGATGGTATTGGAGAACTGCTCTTCCTTATCCTCAATTGAACTTTTTATCCAATAGAGTTGTACAGCAATGATGCCAACAAGAGATAGGCTCATCAACACCACCAGAAGAACAAATAATCTCTTATTCATCTTTGCGTAAAATTATAAATTTAACATTTAGAGCATCGGGGGTTTAACCTAACCTTAACAAAAATGTTAAAATCCCTCAGCCCTTGATTTATTTAGTATTGCCGCGTGTATTCCCTGTACTTGTTTTTGGGTCTCTTTTAAGTGAATGTTTTCAATTATGTGATCAGAAAGAGCCGTCTTTTCTGTATCACCCCATTGGTTTTCCATACGTGCCAATACTTGTTCCCTTGAAGTTGAATCTCTTTTCATGACACGCTTTATCCGTAGTTCTTTAGGTGCCCACACAAGTATCATCTCATCCAATAATTTATACGCTCCATGTTCAAACAGTATGGCGGCTTCCTGAATTACATAAGGTGCATCCTGTTCACTTAGCCAGTCTTGAAATTTTTGTCGGACCGCAGGATGAACCAAGCCATTCAGCCGTTCCAGGAGTTCAGAGTCCCTGAAAACTTTCTTTGCCAAATATTCACGATTCAGGACATCCTTGTTGTAGGCTTTCTCGCCAAACAATTTGATAATTGAATCACGTAGTCCCTGATCCTCATTCATCAGTATTTTAGCTACCAGGTCAGAATCAAAAACTGGTATCCCAAGTTCCTTGAAATACCCGGCAACGGTAGACTTGCCACTGCCAATGCCCCCTGTTAAGCCAATGATCTTCATAATCGTCTTAAAATATAATCCAATTGGGTATCCAATAATTGCGCACTGGGTATATCCCCAGGTTGATCCTGAATTCTTACCTGCAATAATTGTTCCTTTTGAAGGGTGTTATAATCCGCAGTTACGGCAAAATCGTCCGCCGTCAAGGTCTTAAGTCGGTCTAATTTAGCCCTACATAAAACCTGAACTTGTTCAGGAAACGTTTTGATCTCCATGCCGGCCGGTACATTTAATACGGTTACAGGAACGTTGAATAGTTTTTCTGAGAACTTGTATACTGTACCTGTTATTTCAACCTGACCTGGACTCATTGTCGTATGGAGGAGATTTTCTGGTGAGGTCAGTTCTTCTTTAAAACTAAAATCAGCCGTGAGATCTAAATGATCTGCTGCTCGAGTGCGGATCTTATTTATTGTGTCTATCTCTTCACGCGGACCTACCAGAGTCACTTTCTCAGGAATTACTTTTACAGAACCGTCAATTAAATGATTTTGTGCAGCGGTAAAACTACCCTGCACTTCCACAGGCACGACTTTCTCAATTACCGTAACATACTCAATGAACAGGGTATCTATTCCTACATCCAAAAGTTGCATGGAACCGGCCAACTGGTCTCTGACCTGTCCCTGGAAATCATTACTGGACACATAATAGGTGTTGTTCCGATAGTTCATATCAGATAAGTCCAATTTTATAGATTTGGGATTGATGGAATATGACAAAAAAGTAAACCCGCTGCCTTTTAGTCGCACCGGGATCTGGTCTGGTGTACTCGGTAGGATCCTGATACTATCTGGTTGACTGCTATAACTTACCCAAAAGAAACTCTGTTTGGTGTAATCTTCTGATAGCTTGCTTACTAATCGCAACATAAATGCAACAAGCAAGAACAGCAGGAATATTTGCACCTTTCGTTGATTGAGGCCATGACGTATCTTCTTGAACATTCTTGAAGTATTAGAAAAATAATTGAGGAAAGGCAGTTTGCGGATTCCTCTTCATAAAATTAACCAAGATTGTGGATTTAATAAAACCATATCCGTAACCCAAGAACTGAATGATCGTGGTAAAAGGACTAAGAACAGCCACCAGGAAATTTCTAGTCGTCACCAATGCATGTAAGAAGATCAATCCCAAATACATTCCATATATAATGGCCACAGCCGTACTCATGAAGGTCCAACCCAACAGAAAATAGAGGCCCATATCAATAATTCCGGCACAGAATAGCGTAGGTAACCAGTAGACAAAACGTTGACTATCAGGATGCCAATGGTTCAAAATAGCCCGGACAAGTCCAAATTTATAGACCTGCCTCATAAAACTACTGGCTTCAATTCTACGCTTATGATAGACATGAGCATCTGCAAACAAGCGGGTCACATATCCCAGTTGCCATAATCGGATGACAAGATCCGGATCTTCTCCCGGATGAATTTTACCAAATCCCCCGCTGCGCAAAAATGCCTCCCGGGATATCCCCATATTAAAACTCCTGGGCTGAAAACGCGTTAGTGTTTTTTTACCCCCTCTAATTCCTCCGGTAGTCAGCGGTGAGGTAAGCGAATAATTAATGGCGCGTTGCAAAATGGTAAAGGATTTTTTAGCCGCGTCCGGCCCCCCAAAGCAATGAACATATTCCTCCTGCAGATTCTTGTCTACAATGGCCAGGTAGTCTGTTGGAAGTACACAATCAGAATCCAGGATCAGGAAATAGTCTCCGGCCGCTTTTTGCATTCCTACATTCCGGGAGTCGCCCGGACCGGAGTTGTCTTTAAAAATATAGCGGATATTGAGTTTGCCCTGATAGGAGTCTACTACCTCTTTTGCGGAATCCTCGGAACCATCTTCAATGACTACCACTTCAAAAGAACGGTCAAATGTTTGTATGCTAATGCTCTCTAATAATTCTTGTATCTCACCCGGCCTGTTATAGACTGGGATTATAAAAGAGAAATAGCACTGCATCAGATTGTGTTAAGAAGTATATAGACAACGAGCAAATTT
>CAMYJF010000010.1:27629-105045 GCA_947258555.1 uncultured Eudoraea sp.
GGCTACCCAAATTGATCGATGATCTCTTGGCTAACGCCCGTCATAGAAAATCCGCCATCGTGAAACAGATTTTGCATGGTCACTTTTCGGGTCAGGTCTGAAAACATGCTCACCGTATAGTTGGCACAATCATCTGCCGTAGCATTCCCCAGCGGAGACATTTTCTCCGCGTAGGCAATGAAGCCAGAAAATCCTTTAACCCCCTGCCCCGCTGTTGTTGGCGTAGGAGATTGCGAAATCGTATTGACCCGTACTTTCTTTTCCTTTCCAAAGAAATAACCAAAACTCCTGGCTACAGATTCAAGATAAGCCTTGTTATCTGCCATATCATTATAATCCGGGAATGTTCGTTGTGCAGCCATATAAGTCAAGGCTACAATACTCCCCCATTCATTCATTGCATCAACCTTGTAAAGACTCTGCATCACCTTATGGAATGACAGTGCAGATACATCCCAACCTTTTGTAGTGAAGTCATATTTTTCATCCGTATATGCCCTACCCTTACGTACATTCACAGACATTCCGATGGAATGCAAAACAAAATCGATCTTTCCGCCCAGGATCTCCATACTCTTAGTAACCAAATTTTCCAGGTCTTCTTCACTGGTGGCATCTGCCGGAATGATCTCAGAACTCGTTTTTTTGGCTAGTTCGTTGATCTGACCCATTCGCATGGCAATAGGCGCGTTTGTGAGAACGAATCTGCCTCCTTCTTCAAAAACTCTTTCTGCTGTTTTCCAGGCAATTGAATTTTCATCTAGGGCCCCAAATATGATCCCTCTTTTTCCTGATAATAAATTATGGCTCATAAGTTATTAATACCGTTGGTTAGAATGATTAAAACTGCCGTAAAGATATTATAAATTGACCACTTGCAGCCCTATCCTCTGTGGAAATGGAGGGATCAGGAATTCTAGTTCAGTAGTTCTCGAGCATGGGCCAGAGCCGAATCAGATAAGGATTTTCCTCCCAGCATTTCGGCTAGTTCAACGATGCGTTCATCTTCGGATAAAAGTTTAATGCGGGTTTGAGTCACATCATTCACATCTTCCTTATATACCTTGTAGTGGAGATCGCCTTTCGAGGCCACTTGTGGGAGGTGGGTAATAGAAAACACTTGCATATGTGTGCTCATGCCCTTCATGATCTTGGCCATGGCATTTGAAATATCTCCTGAGACGCCAGTATCTATCTCATCAAAGACCAATGTAGGTAAGGTCTCATATTCGGCAAGGATCGATTTAATACTTAACATAATCCGACTCAGCTCCCCACCCGAAGCGACTTTCTTCAACTCCCCGTGTTCACTCCCTTTATTGGCGGTGAACTTAAAGCTCAAGGCATCCTTTCCATTGCGTTTATAGTCCGCTGAAGGCTCAAGAGAAAGTGCAAAAGAGGCATTGGGCATACCTAATTTTTTTAATTGTTCTTCCAGCTTGCTTAGCAACCTTGGTATCACTGCTTCTCGTTTAGTATGCAGATCATTGGCATAGGCAACCAGCCTATTCTCAGTTTCACTTATTTGGCCATCCAGTACTTCTATTCGTGATTGCAACTGTTCAGAGGTATCTACTTTTAAAGCTAGATTCTCTCTTATCTCAAGTAAAGATTCAACCTGTAATGCATTGTGCTTCTTAAGTAAACTATACAGCTGCTGTAACCTGGAATTCACTGTTTCAAGTTGTTCCGGATCTGCTTCCAAGCCCTCCTGTAGTGCTTGAAACTCGCCTGCCAGGTCGTCCAATTCAATATGGACAGACTGAATCCGACTCTGTACCGACTCATACTGGCTTCCGTATGAGCTTAATTGAGAGGTGATCTGCCTCAATTGTGCCAGATGTCCTATAATTCCTATGGTCTCATCATGAAGAAGTTGGTGAGCAGCGGAAAGATCTGCCTGGATATTTTCCACATTACTTAAAGCGCTTTGTTGTTCTTCCAGGGACTCTTGCATGCCGGGCTCTAGCTGTGCTTCATCTAATTCTTGCAAAAGAAATTGATTGTAATCCAACTCCCTCATAGCTTCCTGCCTTTGTTCTTCCAACTGATCGCGTTGTGTAGAAAGTGCTCTAAACCGATCCAGGGTTTCCATGTAAGAGCGCCTTAAGTTTTGATTTCCCGCCAATGCATCGATCACTTTAAGTTGAACAGCCTCCTGTGTTAATTCAATAGTCGCATGTTGCGAATGAACATCGATCAACTTACTGCTCAGCTTGTTTAAAATATCTAAAGTAACAGGGGTGTCATTGATGAAAGCCCGAGAACGACCACTGGGATGGATCTCTCTGCGTATCCAGGTGCTTGGATGATAATCCAGGTCATTGTTTTTAAAAAAGGATTTTAACTCATAGGCCTGGATCTCAAACTGAGCTTCAATAATGCATTTTCGTGTTTTATCGCGCAGTGCAGACATGTCGGCACGCTTCCCCAAAACCATTGACAATCCCCCGAGTAAGATAGATTTTCCCGCACCTGTCTCCCCGGTGATCGTGTTGAGACCCCTACCAAAATCGATCTGAAGATCGTTGATCAGGGCATAATTCTTTATGGAAATTGAAGCGAGCAATCTGGTATCTTTTGCAAGTGGCTAAAGATACTTGTTATTCCTGCTAAAAAAAAGCAGGGAATGTGCATTGAAAATGTGAAGAATAAATCCTTAGTAGTTGATCTCGTTCCAGGTACTGGAATAGAAAGGCGCAATCCGATTCAGGGTTTCTTTCAGGGCCACAATATCAACCTTTGGACCGTCTGAGAAAATATTTCTTATCTCTTCCGCTTTGGCATCAAAAAAGGTCTGTATCAAGAACGCATTAGGCCTTCTTTTGATGAGGGATTCAAATAGGCGCATAGACCCGGCGATCACCTGCTTACCCGTACTATTGTTGTCTCCAAGAATATCTAATCCCTTACGGTGATAATTGTACATGGCTATTCTATACTCCCTGAATGTGTTGGAAAGAAGGTTGTCTACTAAGACAAAACGGGTACGGTTATCAGATGCAGACTGACTCCATCCGGTAAAGCCACTTCCCTGTGCCTGGGTAACGATCTGCTGTGCTTTTTGGAAATTTTCCGTCCCTCCTTCCAGGGCAAAAGTATCTTCATCCAGGCCTAGCATGATATAGATATAGTATGAAATAACTCCCACTAAATTGGAATCAAAAACATTGCTGTTATATACCAGAGGTTGAAATTCAATGTATTCAAAATTGAATTGATTATCCTTATAGTTAAACACAGGACTCTCATATGACAGGGCGAGAAGATTGAATTTGAATATTGGCTTCAAAGCGGTTAGAATCGAAATTCGTTACCGTGATGAACATTCTGCAATTAAGTCGCTCATTCTCTTTGTAAACCCTATTTGTCCATTTAGTTTTATTGACAAAGTCTGTGAGAGAGCGCTCCAGCGTTCTGAAGATCTGTTGATTAGTTTGTCCCACCTGGTCTGAATTGACGGTGATGGTACAATTCAACTCCTGGGCTGACCCACCAGTGAGAATTCCAATACTAAAAATTATGACAAGTAGATTACGCATGTTCCGTGCTAAGAATTTCATTCCATATATCCGCGGCTACTTCAGCCTTGGTTTTAAGTTCAAACGTTTTAATTGCATTATTCTTGTCTATATAGGTGATTTTGTTAGTGTTACCACCAAATCCTGCTCCTTCATCCTTCAGTGAGTTCAGGACAATTGCATCTAAATTCTTGGATTTCAGCTTCTTCTTGGCATTCTCCAGCTCATTTTCTGTTTCTAAAGCAAAGCCTACTAAAAATTGATCTTTCTTGATCTCACCAAGTGAGGCGAGGATGTCTTCATTTTTAACCAGGTCCAGTACCATGGCTGAATCTTTTTTCTTGATCTTCTCTTTTGCCACTTCCTTTGGACGATAATCTGCTACCGCCGCCGCACAGATTACGTAGTCCATATCGGCAAAATGGGCATGTGACTCATCGAACATTTCAGTTGCAGTCGTAACGCGCTTCAGGGACGTATTTGTATGTTCCAGTTCCAGCGCGGATGGACCTGTGATCAGTAAAACACTTGCCCCTTGAGCAGCCGCTTCTTCGGCCAGGGCAAATCCCATTTTCCCACTGGCGTGATTTCCAATAAATCGTACCGGATCAATGGCTTCATATGTGGGGCCTGCAGTGATCATGACCTTTTTACCAGTTAATGGAAGATCTTTGCTCAGATGATCTACTAAGGATTGAACTATTTCCTCTGGCTCTGCCATTCTGCCCTCGCCTACCAGGCCACTGGCCAACTCACCATGTGCTGCAGGAATAAGCAAATTGCCAAATGAAATTAAAGTGTCAATAGACTTTTTGGTAGTGGGATGAGCGTACATATCAAGATCCATTGCAGGAGCAAAAAACACAGGGCACTTCGCAGACAGATAGGTAGCGAGTAGAAAATTATCACAAGTGCCATTAGCCATTTTTGAAAGGGTATTAGCCGTGGCAGGTGCAATGATCATCATGTCGGCCCAAAGGCCTAATTCTACATGATTATTCCAGTCTGTCGTATTGCTTTCCTCTTTGACAAAAGAAGAGATCACCGGATTCTTAGATAAGGTTGCCAGGGTCAGGGAGGAAACAAAAGAACCGGCACTTTCGGTAAGGATCACCTTAACGTTAGCGCCGGCTTTTATCAATATCCTGACCAGGAATGTTGTCTTGTAAGCGGCAATACCCCCTGTAATTCCTAACAGGATATTTTTGCCCTGCAACATCTTATTCCTCGTCTTTCTCGGTGTTTCTGTAATAGATCTTGTCCTCTAACCATTCCTGAATGGCCAAGGCATGAGGTTTAGGTAGTTTCTCGTAGAATTTAGATACTTCTATCTGCTCCTTGTTCTCAAAGACTTCTTCGAGGCTATCGCTATAAGTCGCAAATTCCTCTAATTTCTCTAATAACTCCTTTTTGATCTCTGAATTGATCTGTATGGCTCTTTTGGCTGCAATAGATATAGCTTCATACAGATTATCAGTCTTGTCGTCAAAATTATCACGATTGATCGTAACAGTGGTAACGGGAGCTTTCGAATTTTTAAGATCGTTCATTCCTCTTATGTTTAATACATCACAAAGATGCGAGTTCTTTATTAACTTTATTCAGGAGATTTCCGGCCTCCTTTTCATATTTAGATTCAGGATAATAGCGGAAAAGGGCATCATAGGCCTCTTTCGCATTTTCCAGTCTTTCTTTCTTTCTCAATTCTGTAGAATTCATCGCCAGATTCGTAGACGCTTCAATTTTAAGAAAAAGGGCGTCTTCCCGGTATATTGAACCTGGATGGTCTGAAATGAAGTTATCCACAGCTGCTATAGCAGAAACATTATACTCCAGTATGTAAGATCTACCAAGTTTCGTATACTGTTTTGCAACCTCGTAGGATTTCTTCTCTTTTTTTGTCGTCAATTCCCGGGCCATTGCATTCGCCTCTTCAAGAAATTCTGATTCGGGGTAGGCATTGATAAACCCTTGTAACTTTGTGAGCGCCTTTTCCGTATCTGTTTGATCTAAAGAATATCGTGGAGACAAATGGTAGTAGCTTTTTGCGCCCAAAAAAGCGGCTTCATCTGCTTTATCACTCTTAGGATAAGATTTAATAAACCGCTCAAACTGGTAGCCGGCGAAATTGTAATCCTTTATCTCGAAATATGAATCGGCCAGGAAGAACATTACACGCTCGCCCTGAGGTTTCCCCACGTATTTAGGACCTATTTGTTGGAATAAGCGATTGGCACGTTTAAAATCCCCTTCCTTGTAGTATTTCTCAGCCATGTCATATTTTACCTTAAAATCTTCATTCTTGAGTGTTTTCTGGTACTCATTGCATGAAGTAAGGAAAAGGACTGGAATTAAAAGAAGAAGGGCGTACCCAGAATTTTTAAACATTTTGCAAAATTAGGCATTCTGAACGGAATTCAAAACAAAAATTACAGTTCGAAAATACATAGGCATTCCCTTAATCTGGGTTCATTTCACGAAGATTTAACAGCTGATGACTAGGAATTAGATGGAATTAATTGATCTACATAGCGATTGATCTTTGACTGCAGACCAACCGTAGCTTGCACCAGGGGTAGTCTAACTTCCAGGGAACAGACCTCTAATCTGTGGAGTAAAGCCTTGATCCCGGAAGGATTCCCTTCCTCAAAAATTAAGTCCATTCCCTCCTTTAATGAAGTTTCCAGCTCCCTTGCTTTTTGAGTTTCTCCTTCTGATCCTGATTGGATCATCTCGGCAAATAATTCGGGGAATCCCTGTCCCAAAACTGAGATCACACCCTGGCCGCCAAGTAAAACTGTATCCAAAGCCGTAGCATCGTCGCCGGAAATAACGGCAAAGCTGGAAGGCTTTCCATCCAGGATCTCCTTGATCTGGCCCAGATCTCCGGATGCTTCCTTAACGCCGCAAATATTCGGACAAGAGAACGCCAGTTTTAGTATGGTTTCAGGCAGCACATTACTCCCTGTCCTCGAGGGGACGTTGTAGATCACTATGGGTTTGGTGGCTACTTTAGCCAGCGCCTGGTAATGCTTAAAGATCCCATCCTGTGTGGGTTTATTATAATAAGGTGAAACCGTCAGGATCGCGGTAAACTCCTGCAAATCAGTATTTTGAAACTCTTGCACCAATGTCCTGGTATTATTCCCTCCAATACCAAGTACTAAAGGCAATCGACCTTTATTTGTGTCTATAACCGTACTGATCACCTGTTCTTTCTCTCCTTTGTCCAGGGTAGCCGCTTCCCCGGTCGTTCCCATTACAACCAAATAATCAACCCCACCGTCAATACAATGGGTTACAAGACGAGCAAGGGCTACAAGATCCGGTTCACCCTCTGGAGTAAAGGGGGTGGCCAAAGCAACACCTAATCCTTCAAGTTCTTTCATAGCATTAATTCATCCATTACCTGCAAGTACTTTTGCAGTTCCGTTCTGAAAGTGTCAAAATCTAATAACGGAGAACTAAGGATAAGGTCATTAAAGATGGAATCTACTTCAGAAAAACCAACTTTTAACCTCGCTTTGGTTTTGATGGTCATTAATTGCAACATCAGATTTTCCTTGGTGTAGTAATTAATAAGCAAGTCGTATTCCCGGCTTAAAAATTCCAGTGCGTAGCTATTCTCGATATCTCCGTTCCACCCAAGATCCTTGTCAGAGAAGACGGGTATGGCATACGGTGAGTTTGTATCGTAATAGCTCTTATAACCTATGATCTTGACTCCGTTAGGCCTTAATTTGAAGTCGGTAATGAGATCATAAAATTCTTCGGATCTATCAAAACTATCCATATCCACGATCACACCAATTGATCTTAGCCCTTTGGGTCTTGATACTGTTGCGGGTAGATTTTCAAGCTCGGCCTTAAGGAATTTTAAGCCCGACTTTACTTTAAATTTGTCTTTGATCCCCTTTATCATTCGGTTCTGCCTTACTACAAATGTAATTAATATACGTTCAAATTCTTGGTTCGGCTCTGAATGCCCTATGGGCGAAGCCAGGTATCAGGATTTAGGTGGAACATTTTCTTCCATCCATGAACGGATTCTGAATCAAAAAGCCAGAAATAAGGAAATGGTGAAGTGATCGCATAGTGCAAATGGGGTGGCTTCCCTACGGCATTTCCGGTATCCCCCACTGTGCCTATTACTGCCCCTCTTCGTACTGGCTGAAAAGTTACCGCATCATAACTATCCAAGTGGGCATAATAATGGAATCGCCATTTAGGCCCCAGGATCATAACAGATTTTCCTCCCTTACCCCCTTCATGGGTGTAAACTACCACTCCATGAGTAGCAGAGATCACGTCTGTCCCCCTTTCTTCGAAAATATCGATCCCTTTGTGAGTAATTGAACTTCCCCAGGGGTAGGCCCAAAATGATTTTATATCCCAATTGTTCGTGCTTGCTCCTTTCACCGGTATGATCATCTGCTGTGGAATAAAAAAGCCACCAATTAAAAGGAGCATCGGACCTATAAGCCAACTGCGCGTGCGTCTGTCCTGCCATAATAGTGCCGAGATTGAAATTAGAGCCCCCCAAAAGCGCTGGGTTGTATTGGTGATCATAGTTTAGGAATTAAGCATGGCAAGAAACTCCGACTCAATTATAATTGGAATCCCCAGATCGTCTGCCTTAACTTTCTTACTAGGACCCATATTTGCCCCGGCTACTACATAGGATGTCTTTGACGAAATTGAAGAGGAAACTTTTCCGCCATTATCTTCGATCAATTTCTTTAGTTCATTTCTACTGATGGTCTCAAAGACGCCGGATACTACAAAAGTCTTCCCTTTTAGGGTATCAGATTGATTCGCCAATTGATCCTCACTCAATGAAAATTGCAGTCCGTAACTCCTCAATCGTTCAATGATCGCCCTGTTTCGCTCATCAGCGAAGAAGTCTTTCACACTTTGAGCGATCCGATCACCGATTTCATCCACGTTTATCAATTCCTCAAAAGAAGCATTCATAAGAGCATCTATATTGCCATATGCCCTTGCCAGTTTTTTGGCAACTGTTTCACCCACATAGCGGATCCCAAGGGCAAAGAGTACGCGCTCGAACGGAATTTCTTTGGAAGCAGCCACACCCTCAACGAGGTTTTCTGCCGATTTCTCCGCCATGCGCTCCAAGGGCTCAATCTGTGCTTTTGTCAGGGTATACAGATCTGCATAATTTGTAATTAGCCCCTCATTAAAGAGAAGAACAACAGTTTCACTGCCCATGCCTTCAATGTCCATGGCTTTCCTGGAAATAAAATGCTGGATCCTACCGGTGATCTGCGGCGGACAGCCCATCTCATTGGGACAGAAATGTTGCGCCTCCCCTTCATTTCTAACCAAAGGGGTTTGGCACTCAGGACAATTGGTTATATACTGTGTTTGTTGAGATCCTGAGGCACGTTTAGCCAAATCTACTTTCGTGATCTTTGGAATGATCTCCCCTCCTTTTTCTACGTATACCGTATCTCCTACACGGACATCCAGTTTGGCTATTTGATCTGCATTGTGAAGGGAAGCTCGCTTTACCGTTGTGCCGGCTAATAGGACAGGCTCTAAATTGGCTACTGGTGTGATCGCCCCCGTTCTGCCTACCTGATATGTGATCTCTCTTAGTACCGTTGTTGCTTCTTCTGCCTGGAATTTATAGGCCAGGGCCCATCTGGGCGACTTGGCGGTATACCCTAATTCTTCCTGTTGAACAAGGTCATTTACTTTAATTACTACACCATCCGTCTCATAGGGCAGTTCTTGTCGTTTTATATCCCACTGCTCAATGAATTCCATGACCTCGTCTACGCTATTGCATTCCCTCGCCTCAATAGGTACTTTAAATCCCCATTTACGCGCATCTTCTAACATGGTAAATTGAGATGATAGTGGTAGTCTGTTTGCTGCCAGGCCATAAACAAGGCATTCCAACGGTCGTTCTGCCACAAGCGCACTATCCTGTAGTTTGATACTACCTGCTGCCGTATTACGAGGGTTCATATAGGGGTCTTCTCCGGCTTCTATCCGCTGTTCATTCATTTTGGCAAATCCCTGCAGCGGAAGAATGATCTCTCCCCGAGCCTCGAATTCATCAGGAAAATTGCCCTGCAATCTAAGAGGGATAGATCTGATCGTCCTGATATTAGTCGTTACATCATCGCCCTGCACACCATCTCCACGAGTCACCGCGCGATGCAATTCTCCCGACTTATACGTAAGGTTAATAGAAGCCCCGTCATATTTAAGTTCACAAGTAAAAGAGATGGGCATATCACCCAATATTTTTCGAATACGTTTTTCCCATTCAAGTACTTCTTCCTTGGAATACGAATTGTCCAGCGAATACATTCGGAAAGAATGGGCAACAGTTTCAAAATTCTTGGTAACACTCCCACCCACGCGCTGCGTAGGAGAATTAGGGTCATAATATTCTGGGTTGGCCTCTTCCAGTTTCTGGAGGGCCTTTAGTTTCATATCAAACTCATAGTCTGAAATCAGAGGTTCCGCGAGTACATAATACTTATAGTTATGTTCCCTTAATTCCTTTCTCAGTAGTTCTATTTCGTCTTTGACACTCATATCAGCCCTTCTTGCCTTTGATCATTCTGGGTTTTTCAAATATATCTTTCTTCAGTTGAATATCCGAATAGCCATACTTCTTTAATAGCGCTTTCATTTCCTCCCCAAGGGCTTCATTGATCTCAAAATAAACAGATCCGCCTTTGACTAAAGTTTTCTTACATAAATCGAGAATTGCTGTATAGTAACGCAGGGGATCTTCGTCAGGTACAAAAAGGGCTTCATGGGGTTCGTGATCCAATACATTGGGTGCTATTGAACTTTTCTCCTGTTCCCGGACATAGGGCGGGTTAGATACAACAAGATCAACAAGTAAATCTAAGGAATACGCTCCCAACACATCGAATTCAAACAGCTGAATTTCCACTTCCTGGATCAGGGCATTTTCTGAGGATATTTCAATAGCATGACTGGAATTATCAAGTGCGTACATTGTGATCTTAGGCCTGCTTTTTTTTAAGGCTATGGCTATGGCCCCGCTCCCGGTGCCAATGTCAAGGCAAGTGAATTCTTTATCTTCAGCGGTATCCTCCAGGATCCAACGTACGAGGTCTTCGGTTTCTGGTCGGGGTATGAGCACACCTTTAGTTACCTTGATGGGGATATCCATAAAATGTGTTTCACCGAGAATATACTGAATGGGAACATGCTGTTTTAATGCCGCCAGTGCTTCAAAGAGCGGTTGTTCTTCCTCCTTGCTGATCACCAGATCGGGTTGCACTGCTAATATGAACCGGTCAATCTTAAGATAATGCGAGAGGGCAAGAGAAAACAGACTATCCACTTCCTCTTTAGGGTATATCGTATCCAATTCCATGTGATAAATATTCTTGATCTCTCTTAACAGCATTTTATAATTTCTTGTGCATCCATACAGGGCAGGCAAAGTGACCCGTATTGCCCATACGTTCAGTTAGATAGGTAAACCCATTTTTCAGATATAATTTTTGTGCCGTTTTCATATTGGACATAGTTTCCAAATAACATATTATGTAGCCGAACTCCCTGGCTTTGTCCAGGCAAAAATGGAGTAATTTTTTTCCGTGACCCCTGCCTTGTGCAGCAGGGTCTAAATACATCTTCTGCAATTCACAAACATCCTCTGATGCCCCTGAAAGAGGGGCTATACCCGAGCCGCCCAGCACAATACCATCTTGCTCAAGCACAAAATAAAAAGTCCTTGTCTTACTAAAGGCAGCATACATATTCTGTATAGATAAGTCGGCAAAACCTGTTCCCTTTTTCGAAACTTCCATTTCTTCTAAAATTGAGGTGATAATCCGGGCGAGATACGGATTATCTTCGGCCTGTATCGCCCTGTAAATGGTCGAATTCATGGTTGCCTTTTTAATCCTATTTTTGCCCTGTGAAGATACATGAAAAATATATTATCCGCTGCCTGGAATTAGGTCAGAATGCCATCGGTAGTGCTGCGCCAAATCCAGCTGTAGGTGCCTGTATCGTACTCAAAAATAAAATCATTGGAGAAGGCTTTACGAGTCCCTATGGCGGTCCTCATGCAGAAGTAAATGCCTTGTCCCAAATTCAAGACAAACGTCTATTAAAAAACAGCACCTTATATGTGAGCTTAGAACCCTGTTCACACCATGGGAAGACTCCTCCCTGTTCAGATGCCATAATAACTGCAGGGATCCCCCGGGTGGTTATTGGGATCAGGGATCCTAATACTGTTGTTGACGGAAAAGGCATTAGCTCACTTGAAAATGCCGGCATTGAAGTGATTACCAATGTACTTGAGCCAGCTTGTCGTGAACATCACAAGCGTTTTCTTTGTTATCATGAAAAGAGACGTCCATATATTACCTTAAAATGGGCGCAGACCTCAGATGGTTTCATGGCACCTGAGCATGGATTACGAAAGGGCGAAAAAAAGCCCTATTGGATCACCGGCACCCGGGCAAGGCAACGTGTGCATCAATGGCGAAGCCAGGAGCAAGTTATCTTGGTAGGATCCAAAACAGTCCTCGAAGACAATCCGGAACTTAATGTGCGTCGCTGGAGCGGAAGATCACCGGTGCGCGTTGTCTTAGATCAAGAAAATCAAGTCAAAGAAAGCCACAGGGTATGTAACGATGCAGCCTTCACCTGGATCGTGAGTCCGGAAAACAGGACGGATCTTCCTTCAAATGTGCAACATATTACGATCCCTTTTGACGATCAACTTGCTGAGAATTTAGTAAATGAGCTGCATCATAAAAAGATAAACAGCCTATTTGTAGAAGGCGGTAGGCAAACACTGCTGACATTTATGGAGGTGGGATTGTGGGATGAAGCGCGGGTTCTAACAGGAAATATGGAATTTGGGGAAGGACTTAGGGCCCCTGAAGCCAAAGGACAAATAACTCATCGTGAAAAAATTGGTTCTGATACCTTGTTAATATATAGGAATGATAGATAGCATCATTTTTGATTTTGGCGATGTTTTTATCAACCTGGATAAACCGGCAACGCTTAGAGAATTGCAAAAATTAGGCGTCCCGGATATCCCGCCTGTGTTATTTGAATGCCACGACCGCTATGAAAAAGGCTTGATATCCACCTCAGACTTTATTGCTCAGGTTATGGCCATACTACCTGGTCATAAGGCGGAGGACTTGGTAAAAGCATGGAACGCTATATTATTAGACCTGCCACAGGAACGAATAGAATTTCTTAAGTCACTTAAAAAAGAGGGAGGATATCGCTGTTTTCTGTTGTCAAACACTAATGAACTGCACATACAATATTGTTTTGATGAATTGGGATCAGATCTTATGACAGATTTTTTCGGCTTATTTGATAAGGTATATCTATCCCATGAAGTAAAGATGAGCAAGCCCGATCCCAACATATTTCAAAAGGTGATTGCTGAGAATGCACTCTTACCCAATTGTTCATTATTTGTAGATGATACCCTGGTACATATTGAATCTGCAAAATCCGTCGGACTTCAAACCTGGCATCTGCAGGTGGGCGCGGAAGACATTACCCAACTCAAATCAAAACTATAAATGCTTGATCTCTTATTATCTGTAGTTTGCTCCAGTTTGATCTTTGTCATATTTAAGCTGTTTGCCACCTATAAGGTTGAAACATTATTTGCTATCATTATTAATTATGTTACTGCATGCAGTGTAGGTCTAATCCTCTTCGGGCAATCCATACCCTTAACAACCCTCCCGGAAAAATCCTGGTTTTTTCCTGCTATTGCCCTTGGAATGCTGTTTATTATAGTATTTAATTTAATGGCGAAAACGTCTCAGGACCTAGGTGTTTCAGTGGCATCAGTGGCGACCAAAATGTCTTTGGCCATACCTGTGTTGTTCGGGGTTTGGTTGTATAATGAGACCTTGAGCGTATTAAAAATTGCTGGGATCATCCTGGCATTATTAGCCGTTTATTACGCCTCTGTAAAGCCAGGGTCCAATTTTCGAAGCAAAGGTTTGCTTCTGCCTGCTTTGGTCTTTCTTGGTTCGGGTATCATAGATATATGTATCAAATACATTCAGGACGGACTCGTCACAGAGGCAGAATTTCCGATATTTAGTGCAGCTGTTTTTGCTGCGGCAGCTGTGACAGGATTGGTGTTTATTAGTGCAACACGAGCCAAGCGCCTCTTTTCGTTTGGACAACGCAATGTGCTTGCCGGGATCATACTAGGTGTTCCCAACTTTTTCTCGATCTACTTTTTATTACGCGCATTAAATACCCCAGCTTTAAACAGTGCCACGGTCTTTACCTTAAATAATGTGGCCATTGTTATGTGTACAACCCTGCTTGGGATTGCTTTATTTAAGGAGCATCTAAGTAGGACTAATTGGGCAGGAATAGGCCTGGCTGTGGTAAGTATTTTGTTAGTTGCCCTTTTTTAGAAATACGTTCTTTCAATTTTCTGCAGTAATGAATCCGGGCAGCGTATAGGCTTGTTTGTCGCCATGTCCATAAAGGCTAAAACAGTATTTGCTTCTACCAGTAGATCTCCACTTTCCGACTTTATCTCATAGTCAAATTCAATCTTGACCTGAGGTAATTTTTTGATCTTTGTGACTACTGTTATATAGTCATCATAGGCTGCCGATCTTAGGTATTTCAGGTTTACAGAAATTACCGGTAATTTGATGCCGTCTTCTTCCATTTGTTTGTAGGAAATTCCCATAGCCCTTAACCACTCTACTCTACCCATCTCAAGGTATTGCAAATAATTGCCGTGATATACCACACCCATTTGATCGGTTTCGGCATACCGTACTCTGAAATTGTCTCACTTGTAAATTAGCATCGTCAAGAGCTATCTTTTACCTGCAGAAGTAATCACTAACCGTTCAATAGAGTATTTTTAAGATGGGTCTAACTGCGAATTCCGTTTGGAACAATTGCTTGGCATTTATCCAAGACAATATCCAACCGCAGGCTTTCAAAACGTGGTTTGAGCCCATCGAACCCATCAAAATTCAAGACAACGCATTAAGCATCCAGGTGCCCAGTAAATTCTTTTATGAATGGCTGGAAGAGCACTATGTGAAATTGTTGAAAGTAGCCCTCACCAAAGAGCTTGGTGAAGGTGCAAAGTTGGTCTATATAATAAAGATGGAGAATACTTACGGAAATTCAGAACCTTTTACCGAGCGGATACCCAGTACGAACAGGGGCGGTGTTTCACCTCAAGAAATGAATGTGCCTATTCATTCCAAAAATCCGGAATTAAAAAATCCTTTTGTCATTCCGGGTATTCGCAATATCAAAATAGAATCTCAATTAAATCCCAATTATAATTTTGAGAATTTCCTCGAGGGAGATTCCAACCGCTTGGCGCGTTCGGCAGGGATGGCAGTAGCCAATAAACCGGGGGGCACTTCTTTTAATCCCTTGTTAATTTTTGGTGGTGTTGGTTTGGGCAAGACGCACTTGGCCCATGCCATTGGTGTCAGCAGTATATTGAATCTGTTAAGAAGAATACGCGAAATGATTTTATCCATTTCTATCAATTGATAGATGTGCTTATCATTGATGATGTTCAATTCCTTAGTGGAAAGACTGGTACTCAAGATGTGTTCTTTCATATCTTCAACCACCTGCACCAGAACGGGAAGCAAGTGATTTTAACTTCAGACAAAGCACCTGTAGATATGCAGGACATAGAGCAGCGTCTCTTATCTCGTTTTAAATGGGGACTGTCTGCTGAACTGCAAAATCCTGACTACGAAACACGGATCTCGATCTTAAAGAATAAGTTGTACAGGGATGGGGTTGAAATGCCTGAAGACATCATCGAATATGTCGCAAAGCATATCAAAACTAATATTCGGGAACTGGAAGGTGCCATTATATCCCTAATTGCTCAATCTTCTTTCAACAAAAAAGAAGTAACATTGGAATTGGCCCGGCAGGTAGTCGAAAAATTTGTAAAGAATACCAAACGGGAGGTGTCAATAGACTACATTCAGAAAGTGGTTTCCGATTATTTTGAAATGGATGTGGCAACTCTGCAATCTAAAACCCGAAAAAGGCATATAGTCCAAGCCAGACAGTTGGCTATGTTCTTTGCCAAGAAGTACACCAAAGCCTCGCTTGCAAGTATTGGATCACAAATTGGTAAGCGCGACCATGCCACAGTGCTTCATGCCTGTAAAACTGTTGACAATCTTGCTGAAACTGATAAGCAGTTCCGTAAGTATATAGAAGATCTAACCAAGAAATTCGCTTAATCCCCGATGCCAACCAAGGTGCTCATGGTTTGCCTTGGCAACATTTGCCGCTCTCCCCTGGCCGAAGGCATACTGCAATCTAAGGTAACCGATATCCCGATCTATGTTGATTCTGCAGGCACAGCCGGATACCATATTGGTAATCCGCCCGATCCCAGATCTATTGCCGTTGCCAGAAAGAACCGGATCGATATAAGCCGGCAACGCTGCCGTAAATTTGAAGTGGCCGATTTCGAAGATTTCGATTTGATCTATGCCATGGACCGAAATAATCTTGCAGACATCCTTCATTTAGCACCCAATGAGGCCGCCAGAAAAAAAGTTTCTTTACTTTTAGACCTCCTCCCCGGATCAGAAAATGAAGTGCCTGATCCATACTATGGCGGTGTCGATGGTTTTGATCATGTATTTGATCTGATAAACCGGGCATGCGACAAATTCTGTGAAGACATTAACAATCTGTAACCATGTCCAAAAAAAAAGGTAAAAAAACGGGTGCCCTTTATTTAATCCCCACAACACTAGGCGACACTGAACCTTTGGAAGTACTGCCACTTTCCGTGAAGAAGGCCATCGAACGGATCACTTATTTCATAGTTGAAAATGAGAAATCGGCACGTAGATTTATCAAAAAAGTCCATCCTCGGAAATCCCAGGCATCGCTAGTGTTAATGCCCTTAAATAAATTTACAGATGCTTCGCAAATTCCCAGTTTCCTGGATCCTTGTTTTGAAGGCCAGGACGTGGGAGTTGTATCAGAAGCTGGAAGCCCGGCCGTAGCAGACCCGGGTGCCGAAGTTGTCATGCTTGCTCATGAGAAAGGTATCAGAGTAATTCCCATGCCAGGACCTTCTTCCCTTCTCTTAGCGCTAATGGGAAGTGGACTGAATGGCCAGCAATTTGCCTTCCATGGGTACTTACCCATAGACGGATCTGATCGTAAAAAGAAGATCAAAGAATTGGAAAAAGAGTCGCGGGAGAAAGATCAAACACAGCTTTTTATTGAAACTCCATATAGAAATAACAGTTTGATCCGCGACCTGCTCGCTGCTTTATCTAAACAAACACGTCTTTGCATCGCAGCAGATCTAACCCTTCCGACAGAAATAATTTCGACCAAAACAATCGATGAGTGGCGAGAAGAAGTTCCCGATCTTCACAAACGGCCTGCCATGTTTCTCATTAAAGCATAAACCCCGTAGTAGGTACTACAGGGTTAATTTATAAAGTAAGGCTTAGTTTTAAACCTTAGGATTTCGTTTTGGACTTACTCCGGAAAGATCATACCCTCCAAATTTTTGGAGATATGCAGAAATACTAGTTCCATACGCATCACATTTATCATGATTTCCATAGGATCTCAAAAAGCGTTTTACATTCCCTGCCCCGGCCAGATGCGCAGCCGCTAATATACCAGATTCAGTAATTTGCACTCCCTTAATTCGCTTTCCCTTAAATCTGCCAATGTCCTTCCGCAAGATCCATTTATTTCTGGCCATATTGGTATAGAATGCCCGTTCCTGAAGTTCAGGATCAAGAAGGAATTGAGACGCATTATAAACGCCCATTAAATTTAGCGTCGCAATACCAAACTGGTACTTGCCTAAATAACCATAGGTGTTTGTGATAAAATAATTGCCTGAAGATTCCTTAAAGCCAAGTGCTTCCTTGAAACCCACATACGAACTTCCGATAAACGGTGGGAATATCGAAGTCGTGCGTAGCGTGGTTTTGTTTTTGGGAAACAAAACCATAGTAGGTTCATTTACTTTTAGCGAACTGGGTACACTAACTTTTTTGGTTGTTTTGCTAGTGAAACTTGCTAAAATAAAAATCATGGTAAGCATACCGATGGTGCCTATCCACTTTTTCATACTAGTGTTTTCAAACGACTTACATCCAATTATGGACTGCGCTCATTTCACAAGACGAAATTACTCCAGATAACAGGGATTTTTCTTAAAATATGTATAAAATGGATGAAATGATGGGTGAATGGTAGGAATAACCCGACAATTAAGCTAGCGATTGATATTTTGTTGATTAAGCCATCGGATATATTGCGTTTTATTTCGGTTATGTTGCGCTAAGGTACTGGCAAACATATGGTACCCAAAACGCTCTACATTAACCACAAAATAGAGATAATCATGGTTTTCGCTATTGAGTACGGCGTCAATAGATGAGATGTCCGGCATAGCAATGGGGCCGGGAGGAACACCAGTATATTTATATGTATTATAGGGGGAATCCAATTTTAGATCCCGGTATAAGACCCGTTTGATTATAGTATCATAATTCCCGCTGCTGTGTTTAATGGCAAATATCACGGTAGGGTCGGCCTGCAATTTCATACCTAGCTTTATCCTGTTTAAATACACACCGGCTACCCTGGGCCTTTCATCAACTTTGGCTGTTTCTTTCTGTACAATAGCAGCCAGGGAGACCACATCTGTTTTACTCATTCCTAAGGCCCTCGCTTTCTTTTCCCGCGCCTCAGTCCAGAAGCGTGAATATTCCTCATTCATTCGATCCCTGAAACTCTCTGCCGTGGTATTCCAATAGAATTCATAACTATTTGGCAGGTACATTGCCAACGCTGTTTCATTGGTAAAGCCATTGTTCTTCAAGAAGGTGTCTTCCTGAAATGCTTCTAAAAGGGAAATGCTGTCTGCTTCTATTTGCTGACTGATGCGTCCTGCGAGATTTGCCAGGGTTTCCTGGTTGTTGAAGGACACGCTGACCGGCGTATTCTGGCTTCTTATTGTATTGATCAGATCATTATTATTCATGCCTTTCATCAAGACATATTTACCCGGTTTGATATTTTGATCATAGTGCTTCCTTCGGGCAACCTGGTAAAATGAATCCGAATTGTCTATATAAGGCTCCAGGATTTCCGCGACATCGTCTATCGTTGATCCTGTCGGGATAAATACGGTAACCTGAGACTCTTCAAAAGTTGTATTTGACGACAGCAGGGCATTATACACCATATAGGCAAAGCCTGCACAAAGTATCAGACCTATCAGTAAGACCAATAGCACGAGTCTTTTTAGATACATATCAGGTGCTTATTTTCTGTAACATTACCTCATCTTTAAATCCATTTGCACTTCGGATCCAGTCTTTTTTGACCCCGATCTCCTCAAAACCAAGCTTGGCAAAAAGATGTAAGCTCATTTTATTGTCCTTCCCAACATTAGCATAAACCTGTCGCAGGTTAAGCGTTGAAAATGCATAATTAAGCAGCAAGGTAAGGGCTTCTGTTCCTACTCCCTGATTCCTGTTATTGGATTCCAGAATGACAATTCCCACTCCCGCCCGCATATGGCCAGGGTCAAAATCAAACAGATCGATCAGGCCCAGAAGTCGGTCTTCTTTATCGCAGACACCCAAGCGCAATTGCTTTACCTCGTAAATATCTTTAAAGGCATTATCTAAATAGGTGCGCAATACATGCCTCGCATAAGGCGTCTTTGTCCCACTGATCTCCCAAATAGATGAATTATTCTCTAGTTCATATAAGAATTCCAGATCGCCCGGTTCCAGTGCCCTCAAATAGATATGTTCTCCTTGTAATATCAACATTCCAAATAGCCTTTGAATACCTGCACTGCCGGTCCTTTTAGTTTAATATTGAAATAGCCTGAAGCATCGCCATCAAAGTGAACTTCTAAGTCGCCGCCAAGCGTTTTTATTTTTATTTTCCTGGATTCGGATTTCCCTGAATGATGCATGGCCAAAGCTACAGCAGTTACCCCTGTGCCGCATGACTGGGTTTCATCTTCGACACCCCGCTCATAGGTCCGCACCTCGAAAGTATCTTTTGATCCAGGGCTTACAAAATTAATATTACTACCTGCCTCTCCATAGGCCTCATACCGTAATTTGGCTCCTTTTTCAGACACATTCAAAGCATCCAGGTCCTCCACAATCTCTATGTGATGAGGAGATCCAGTGTCTACAAACCAGTGGGAATCATGGGTCTCTACATCGCTCACATCACGCATAGACAAGGATATTACGTCATTTTCTATTTCTGCTTTGTAGTGATCACCGTTGGCACTGAAGGAAGCTTTGTCCTGAACCAGATCCAGGAAATGAGCAAAAGCCACTATACATCTGCCCCCATTCCCGCACATACTGCCTGGCTTACCATCAGAATTATAATAGACCATTTTAAAATCCAGGGAATGGTCCCGCTCCAAAAGAATGAGTCCGTCTGCCCCAATACCATAATGTCTGTCGCATAAATTGCGGATCAGCTTGGTATCATTTTTGGGAAAGTTGTCCTGTCTGTTATCGATCAGAATAAAATCGTTGCCGGTTCCGTGATATTTATAGAAATGCAGGAGCATAGTTATGCAACGTAAAGATAGAATTTTATTTAAGCTAATTTTAGCAGTTAAAGAGACGTTAAATCAAAATAGATGAAAATCCCCTTTGTTTATTTTTACTACAAATTAATAATATAGTATCCGATATGAAGAATATAGCAAGCCTTTTCGTAGTAGCCGTTTTTGCGGGGGCCCTAACCTTGGGAACTTATCTCTTGTTTTTTGACAACCCTGATTCCACAGTAGTTACCGCTTCCAGTGAAATGCCTGTAATTTCAACTTCGAGCAAACCATCACTTTTGGGAAACAGTGCCATTGAAGATGTAGACTTTACGATCGCTGCAGAAAAAACAGTCAATGCAGTTGTGCACGTCAAAAACTTAACAACCTCTAAAGGGTCGACCAGCATTTTTGATTTCTTCTATGGTTCGGAAGGGAATTCAAGGCCTCAATTGGGCTCAGGATCCGGGGTCATCATATCACCCGATGGGTATATCGTCACAAATAATCATGTGATTGATAAAGCCAAGGAATTACACGTAACCCTAAATAATAATGGCTCATATGAAGCCACTGTCGTTGGGGCGGACCCAACGACGGATATTGCTTTGATAAAAATTGAACCTGAGCAGCCCCTACCCTATATCGCCTTTGGTGATTCAGATAATACGAAGATCGGGGAATGGGTATTGGCTGTTGGAAATCCTTTTAATCTGACTTCTACTGTCACTGCAGGGATCGTTAGTGCTAAAGCCAGGAATCTGGGTAGAAATCAATCCTTTCTTCAAACAGATGCGGCTGTAAATCCCGGTAATAGTGGAGGCGCACTTGTCAATACCAATGGGGATCTAATTGGGATAAATACTGCTATTACTTCTCAAACAGGATCTTATGTAGGCTATTCCTTCGCCGTGCCGAGCAATTTGGCAAAAAAAGTGATTGAGGATATCATGGAATTCGGAGATGTACAAAAAGGGATCCTGGGCATAACCACAGTTCGACTGAACACCCAACAAGCTGTTGATAAGGGCGTAAATGAAATTGATGGCGTCTATGTTGACAGTATTGAAGATGAATCAGGTGCCGATGATGCCGGTTTGCAAACGGGGGATGTTATTAAAAAGGTCGATGATATTCGGGTACGTCGATTTGGCGATCTTACAGGCTATGTTTCTACAAAACGCCCGGGAGACAAGGTAGAGGTAACCATTAGTAGAAAAGGAAGAAATATGGTAGTTCCTGTCGTATTGAAAAAACGACAGTCGGCAATTGTCCCCGGAATCGGGATTGAAGTCAGGAATCTTTCAGATAGCGATAAACGCATATTTAAGGTGAAGAATGGTGTGAAGATCACAAATGTGCCAGAGCGGTATCGCGGATACGGACTTGATGGGAAAGTAATTATACAGATAGATGACGATACCGTCAGAAATATTGACGATGCAAATCGCTTATTCGCTGATATTTCACGCTATGAGCGTTTCAGCATTACCATGATCGATGATGAGGGCGAGCGGGAGCGACTGATATTCCAATAGATCACATAAACTTTAAAAAGCACTCTTCGGAGTGCTTTTTTTATGCACAAACTATTCGAACGAGAACGTGGGAAATAGTATTTTTGCATCTGAAAAAGCTGTTCAGATATGAGCCCACTTAAAAGCTATGAGAAAGAATTGGCCTTCCAGGCCGATCGTCGAAAAGCCACTACAGAATTTATAAAGATCGTTAGTGATATGTGGTACGATCGTGGAATTGAGATCGTACTATTTCGCAACCAGTTGATCGATAAAAATGTCAGCGATATAATAAACCTGCATGAATATGCCGGCGAATTTGTTCAAAAACCTATATCCATATTCGACTCGGTAGAGATACTGCAGGCTGTAAAAGAGATTGCATTGCCGCCTTCCAAGCTGGATATCGGAAAACTCACATACGAATATCATTCTCAGGCCAGTTCAACTTATAATGATGTCAAGGCTTTTGCACTCGACAAATTGGGAGAGGCTAAAGAACGCTCACCAATACAGCCTAAAGATGTCATTTTATATGGCTTTGGTCGTATTGGGCGCTTATTGGCACGCGAACTCATGGCAAAAACAGGCAAGGGCATGCAACTCAGGTTACGGGCCATTGTGACCCGCGGAGAGCTCACCAAGGATATGCTGGAAAAAAGGGCCACTCTCTTGCGTACGGATTCGATCCATGGTCAATTTTTAGGAACGGTTGAAACCGACTTTAAGAACAAAGCCCTCCTCATAAATGGCACTACTGTCCATATGATCTCAGCAAATGATCCTTCAGAGACCGATTACACAAAATACGGGATTCGAAATGCACTGGTAATTGATAATTCAGGTGCATTCAGGACCAAGGCCGCATTAGGTAAGCATCTGGATGCTAAAGGTGTGAGTAAAGTTTTGCTAACAGCGCCCGGGAAGGATATGCCCAATATAGTGCATGGCGTAAATCAAAATGAATTTGATCCTGATAAAACCAAGATCTATTCGGCTGCATCCTGTACGACAAATGCCATTACCCCTGTTTTAAAGGTGATCGATGATTCCCTGGGGATAAAGAAAGGGCATCTGGAGACCATCCACGCCTACACCAATGACCAAAACCTGGTGGATAATATTCATGGAAAATACCGAAGAGGACGCGCGGCTGCACTCAATATGGTCATCACAGAGACTGGAGCAGGAAATGCAGTTGCGAAAGCACTTCCTGGCCTAAAAGGCAAACTAACTTCCAATGCGATCCGCGTACCCGTACCAAATGGATCTCTTGCTATTTTGAACCTGGATGTGAGTCGCAAAACTTCTAAAGATAGCCTGAACACTATATTAAAGAAGTATGCACTGGAGGGTGACATGGTTGAACAAATTATGTATTCCCTCAGTAATGAACTTGTTTCAACGGATATTGTAGGAACTTCTGCCCCAGCTATTTATGATAGTACTGCTACCATTGTATCCCCTGATGGTAAGAATATTATCCTCTATGTTTGGTATGATAATGAATTTGGTTATACACACCAGGTAATCCGTCTGGCGAAATATATTGCCAAGGTGCGGCGCTACACGTATTATTAATCTTACATGTAGTCTAAAGAGGTAGTCATTAACGTACAGTATAATAGTATGTTAACATTTTTCTTTAGTATTTCAGAGGAATGGTTTACTTTAGATTTCTCTGGATCATCAAATCAATAATAGAACTCTTACTTATGAAAAAATTAAGCTATTTTCTCTTGGGATTAGCTTTGATTTCAGTAACCGCTTCTTTTTCCCAGGAAAGCAGCTCTAATCAAACCCAACCAGAACAATTATCACTTGACTCTGGCACTATCGACAGTCAATTTGAATTTATCTACAGGCGTTCTGGAAATTACAGAGCCGAAGGAAGGCGTTATGAAGTTGTACGAATCATTCAGCTTGATAAACTCCGGCAAAATGTCAAAGACAGCCTGGAAGCTGCTACAAAAAAGAAAAAGGAACTCGAAGCTACTATAGAAGGAAACGAAACTACCATCAGTACATTAAATGCTGATCTTAGTAATACCAAAGAGCAGCTTCAAACCATTACAGACCAGAAAGACAGTATTTCAATATTCGGTAAGTATATTTCAAAAACAACCTACAACATTATCATGTGGTCTGCAGTTCTTGGACTTTTACTGGGAATGTTGCTATTCATTATTAAATTCCGTCAGAGCAATTATTTGACCCAGGAAGCGAAAAATAATCTGACTGAATTAGAAACTGAATATGAAAATCACAGAAGGCGCGCCCTAGAACGTGAACAGCGAATTAGCAGGGAGTTGCAGGATGAGATCAATAAATACCGCAACAAGAAGTAGTTCAATCAACAAACCACACCTTTCGATCTATGATCACCTTAATAAAGGGTAGCCTTGAACATCTTGATGATCTGGCAGCTATGTTCGATGAATACAGGATCTTTTACGAGCAAACCTCTGATCTCCAGGGGGCAAAATCGTTCTTAAAAGAGCGGATCGCCAAGAAGGAATCCATCATTTTTATGGCATTCCTCAATAATAAGGCCGTTGGATTCACACAGTTGTTTCCTTCATTCTCTTCTGTATCCATGCAACCTCTTTTGATCCTAAACGACCTTTATGTACACAATGAGTACAGGCAAAAAGGAATTGGCGAGGCCCTTCTGGTACATGCGCAGAAATATTGCAGTCAACTTAACTACAAAGGCTTAGGCCTGGAAACCGCAACTGAAAATCCCGCACAACAACTCTATGAAAAATTGGGATGGGAAAAGGATACGCACTGTTTTCATTACTTTTGGACAGCACCTGTACATTAGATCAGGTTCCATATCATGCGCATAGATATTATTACGGTTTTACCGGAACTTCTTGCAAGCCCATTTGAGGCCTCTATTTTAAAAAGAGCCGTTGACAAGGGCCTGGTTGAAGTACATTTTCACAATCTTAGGAAATACAGCATTGGCGCATATAAACAGGTAGATGACTATCAATTCGGAGGAGGGGCCGGTATGGTCCTTATGATTGAACCTATTGACAAATGTATATCTGCTCTTAAAGAGGAACGTAGCTATGACGAAGTGATCTATCTAACTCCCGATGGGAAACAATTCGATCAGAAAATGGCCAATTCACTATCCCTCTCAAAGAATATTATCCTGTTGTGCGGACATTATAAAGGAGTCGACCAACGTGTACGAGATACTTTTATAACAAAAGAGATCTCTATTGGCGATTATGTGTTATCCGGAGGAGAACTCGCCGCAGCCGTTGTCTCCGACGCCCTGATCAGATTATTGCCGGGAGTCCTAAATGATGAGACATCGGCCTTGACAGATACATTTCAGGATGATCTTTTGGCACCCCCTGTTTATACGAGGCCTCGTGAATACAAGGGACTAACAGTACCGGACATATTACTAAGCGGAAATACACCAGAAATAGAAAAGTGGCGGGAAGATCAGGCCCATAAACGCACCCAGGAACGCAGGCCTGACCTGTTTGAAGATTAAGTAAAGGTTCCTTCTTTTTTTAAGGAAAGGCCTTGGGAATTATAAAATAAGGACTATTTTTGCACACCATTAAATCAACCGCTGACGAGAGCCGTGAATGTTGGTTTGAGTAAACTAAATATATAGTAACATGGAATCTTTAATCCGTTTTGTTGAAAACGAATTTGTTCCTAGGAAAGACCTTCCCGAATTTTCCGCCGGAGATACGATCACCGTTTATTACGAGATCAAAGAAGGCGAGAAAAAAAGAACCCAGTTCTTTAAAGGGGTTGTCATTCAACGCAGAGGCGAAGGTGCCACAGAAACTTTTACGATCCGTAAAATGTCAGGTACCATTGGAGTAGAGAGAATATTTCCTGTCCACATGCCCGCTCTTCAAAAAATTGAGATAAATAAAAAAGGTAAAGTCAGGCGTGCACGGATCTTCTATTTCAGAGGACTACGTGGTAAGAAAGCCAGAATTAAGGAAGTGAGGAAATAACGGATTTCCCCCAAAATACAAACCCTGATGTTCACATGAATATCAGGGTTTTTTAATTCTAACTATCCGGGTATCATGCCTGGAACTCGTTGATCGTTTTCCTAATAATGGCAATACACTCATGCAATTGCTCTTCCATCATAACCAGAGGAGGCGCAAACCGAATTATATTCCCATGGGTTGGTTTTGCCAACAAGCCATTATCCTTTAGGGCGATACAAATATCCCATGCTGTGGAGCTGTCTTCTGTATCATTAATGACAATTGCATTTAGTAAGCCCTTACCTCGAACCAGGGTGATCAAATCGAATTCTCTTTCCAATTTTTCCATCTCATTCCGGAAAATTTCACCTAAAATTTCTGCGTTTTCTGCAAGGCCTTCGTCCCGAACTACTTCAAGGGCCGCTATAGCTACGGCACAAGCAAGAGGGTTCCCCCCAAATGTGGATCCGTGATTCCCGGGTCTGATCACCTCCATGATCTCATTGTTTGCAAGCACTGCTGAAACGGGAAATACTCCGCCTGAAAGCGCCTTGCCCAGTATCAAAATATCTGGTTTCACGTCAGGAGTCCCACTACAAAGTTTATCAGCGCATTGACAATTTCCACAGGAAGCGAGGAGTCTGCCTGTTCTGGCTATACCGGTTTGGACCTCATCAGCAATAAACAAGACATTCTTCGCTTTACAAAGCGCATGAGCTTCCTTTAAATAATCAGGGTCAGGTGTATAGACTCCGGCTTCGCCCTGGATAGGTTCTACCAGGAATGCGGCCACATGAGCATCATCTAAGGCTTCCCTGAGTGCATTCAGGTCATTATAGCGAATAGAGACAATGCCCGGAGTGAAGGGGCCAAAATTTTCTGTAGCAACGGGATCATTAGAAGCTGAGATAATGGTGATGGTACGTCCGTGGAAATTATTCTGACATACGATGATCTTAGCCTTGTTGGCAGGGATCCCCTTCTTTTCATATCCCCATTTGCGCGCTAACTTGATCGCAGTTTCAACAGCTTCTGCGCCCGTGTTCATCGGAAGTACACGGTCAAACTTAAAGAAATCTGTTACAAATTTTTCGTATCTCCCCAGGATGTCATTGTAAAAAGCTCTCGATGTCAAGGTGAGTTTTTCAGCTTGAGAATTCAGAGCTCCTATAATAGTTGGATGGCAGTGTCCCTGGTTTACTGCGGAATAGGCAGAGAGGAAATCAAAATATTTATTCCCTTCTACATCCCAAACAAATACCCCTTCTCCCAATAGCATCCTGAGATGTTAATCTATCTACTACAGACATAGAAATAAAGTTTAGAAATTACTGTTTGTCCATTCCTGCTTAGTGGAGAGAAATCATCCAGGTCGTTCGCTAAATTACAAATATTTGATGGCTTCTATGTCCCTTTTTATGGGTGATTGTGAAAAACAACCTACTTTTGCCGCATGCGAAAAAAACGTCCACTACCGCTATTTGAGCAAGTCGAAATTACAGGTGCCGGGGCCAAAGGAAGAGGTGTCGGGAAAAGCCCTGATGGGCGCGTTATATTCATACCTTTTAGTGCACCTGGTGATATCATTGATGTGCAGGTCACAAAGAAGAGACGATCGCACATGGAAGGGAGGATCGTAAAGATCCATAAAGCTTCAGACAAGCGTACGGCTCCGAAATGCGTTCATTTTGGCCTATGCGGTGGTTGCAAATGGCAACATCTCGATTACAAGGAGCAACTCACCATAAAAGAAGAAACGGTAAAAAACAATTTAATACGAATTGGACATATTGACTTACCAGAAGTGTCACCTATCCTGGGCGCAGCTGAAGCGTATCACTATCGGAATAAAATGGAATTCTCCTTTTCCAATCAAAGATGGTTGACAGAAGAGGAAGTTGCTACACAAGATACACTGGCTCACAGGAACGGACTTGGCCTTCATATACCAGGCCGCTGGGATCGTGTACTCGATCTGAAGGAATGTTTATTGCAAGCAGATCCCTCTAACGATATTCGCCTGTCTATTCGGAAGTACGCTCTCGAAAATGAAATCTCATTTTTTGATCCCAAACGGCATACTGGAGTTTTGCGTTCACTAATGATCCGGACTACTTCGACGGGAGAGATCATGGTATTGCTGCAATGCTTTGAGCCGCGTATGGAACAGATCAAATTGATTCTGGAGCACCTAAAAAATAACTTCCCTCAGATCACTTCGCTCTTATATGTAATCAACCAGAAAGCCAATGATACGATCTATGATCAGGAGATCTTCTGCTATGATGGGAAGGATCATTTGATGGAGAAAATGGGTCCACTTCAATTTAAGATAACTGCAAAATCCTTCTACCAAACTAACAGTGAGCAGGCCCATTCCCTGTATAAGGTGGTTAAAGATTTTGCTACTCTAACAGGTAAGGAACTTGTATATGACTTATATAGCGGAACCGGTACTATTGCTCAATTCATTGCCGCTGATGCACGCCAGGTAATTGGTATTGAATCTGTACCGGATGCTGTGGCAGCTGCCGGGGAAAATGCAGAACTGAATGGATTGGACAATACTCGATTTCACGCAGGAGATATGAGGTATGAGCTAAACGACACCTTGGTAGATCTATACGGCCCTCCGGATCTTGTAATTACAGACCCTCCGAGAGATGGCATGCATAAAGATGTGATCACACAATTATTAAAAATGGATCCGCCAACTATTATTTATGTAAGCTGCAATAGTGCAACACAGGCGAGAGATCTGGCCTTGTTAGATGAACAATATATCGTTGAAAAAGTGCAAGCTGTAGACATGTTTCCCCAAACACATCATGTGGAAAATGTTGTACTTTTGAAAAAACGAGCTACTCAGGCCTAAATTCCTATGCATAGCAGACCCTTCCCAATTGCTTCCATTCTCATAGTGTGTAGTCTGACCTTACTCTCCGTAATTTTTATGGCTGGATGTGAGAAGGATGATATTTGTGGCGACGGAGATACGCCTTTGCTCATTGTTCGTTTCTATGACCAGGCAGATCCTGAGTCGACAAAAACCGTTGCCGGGATCCGGGTGATTGGGATTGGAAATGGCACAGCAGTTTCATCTTTTGCAGATAGGTCTACCTTAGACTCAATTGGCATTCCTCTACGACTAGACATGGGAGCAACCGATTTTGTTTTTATTACCAATTCGGAAGATGATAATGGAATGGAAATTGGCAACCAGGACACCCTTCGATTCACCTATATACCTTCAAGCACCTTTGTTTCCAGGGCATGTGGATTTATCGGTCAATATGAAGACCTCAGTTCGGAACTTACTACAGATGCAGACAATTGGATCCAGAGCATAGAAATATCAACACCTTTTGTTCAATCAATAGATAGCGCACATGTCAAGATATTTCATTAGCTTATTGTGCCTACTTTGTTTGGGAATTTCATGGTCTCAGGATCAAAATCCCTCAGCATCCCAAGCAGACTCCCTTGAGCGAACAGATCCATACGGGATCCGCTTTGGCGTAGATTTAAGTAGGCCCGTGTTATCCTTTATTAATGACAGGTACACAGGTATTGAATTGGTAGGGGATTTCAGACTACGGGACCGGCTTTTCCTGGCTGCAGAACTCGGAAATGAAGAAAAAGGTCAGAGTGAGATCCTGGGAGAAGAAGATCCGGGCCCCTCTAACGTCCTTTATGATTATACCACCAAGGGGAGTTATGTTAAACTAGGCGTAAACTTTAATTCATATCAAAATTGGTATGGTATGAATAACGTCATCTATGTAGGAGGGCGTTATGCCTTTAGTACATTCAGCCATACACTTAATTCCGCTTCTTACTTTAATAGCAATCGGTATTGGGATCCTAACGGATTTACTCTGCTTACGGATTCCGCGCAAGAGTTTGGAGGTTTGAACGCCTCATGGTTGGAAATGGTCGTGGGTATAAATGCAGAAATATTCGGGAATTTTTATTTGGGGGTTAGTGTACGCCTGGGATATATATTTTCTCAAAAGTCTGCAGAAGATTTCCCAAATCTGTGGATCCCAGGTTTCAACAAGGTCACCGATGGCAGTAATTTTGGCACAAGCTTTAATTATACCCTCTCCTATTTCCTCCCTTTGTATAAAAAAACAAAGCTTCCCCAGCCGGAAACGTCCGAATAAAAATCCATTACTTTTAACAAATTATGTGTACCTTTTAAAAGTATTCCTTCCCCTATTTATTAATTAAATAAATTCTATTATGAGAATATTCAGTACGTTGTCTAAGTCCCTAATCGTTTTGTTTATGGTGGGCATTCTAATCGTTTCTTGCAAACAGCAGGCAGAAGAATCCGTAGCGGTTATGGTAGAAACAGTAGAGAAATCCAGGGCCTATGACATTAGTTCTAATGAAGAAGCGCATATTGATATGGCTGTTAATTATATAAATGCCATTATGGCTAATGACACAGCACTGGCCCGAACCTTTGTAGCTGATTCTTACTGGGACTATGGCCCTGGCGCAAAAGATTCCGTCGCCCTTAATGATTTCCTGGCGGGGGTTATTGCAAGAAGCGCCAACAGGACAGACCAGGATGCTGGAGTATTTGTAAACAATGCACTTGTGGTCAATGAAGGACCACTGGCCGGCGAATGGGTGTCTGTTTGGGGCAATTATTCCGCTAAAGAAGGAGACTACACCTACGATGTGCCATGGCACCGGGTGTTCAGATTCGAAGAAGGTAAAATTGTTCTCTCCAGAGTGTGGTATGACCGACTAGATCCTTCTATGGACATGGGTGCTGTTCAGGTTGTTGAACAGGAATAGCGCAGCTTCTTAAAAAATTAGATAGGGTCGGTCTTATATATCGACCCTTTTTAATTGATGCTCAGTCAGGATTGACGGGCATGTCGAACGATACGCTTCTCAAACTTTTTTTCGTCACGTAGTATTTCAAAGAATTCACGGACAAAAGAGTGTATCCTTTTGAAATCCCTTTTCTCTTCCAGCAAGTTTTCAATTGAATTGATTTCTTCCAAAATTTGAGTTTCTTTTTCTAGTATTTCGTCCCGAACCTGATAAAAAATCTCTTTATCTCTAATATAACCCTTATATGCTCTTTGAGTGACTTCTGTTATATTTTTTGAAAGATCATGAGCACCTGATACATGTGCATAAGAGGCATTAACTAAACCAGAGAGGTCAAAATCAAATGGTACAGGTATGATCTTCCCATCTTGAAAAAGTAACTTAATATTATGACGCCCCTTGGTTGAATAATCTGTATTTCCGATCATATATTGGAATAGCGCTAATCTTACAGATGCCACGTCATCTTGTTGCAAGGCCGGAATGTTTCTACGAATCTCAGGAATGCCAAGACGGCTGGCCGCTTCGTCTACATCCTCAAATATTAACGTCGTCGCTTTAATTGACTTATCGCGCTTACCACTAGTCTCTATCCACTCTAAGTCTGCGAGTCTGGTTTGGAAATATACCGGGGAAAGCACTTTATATATCTTATACGCCAGATATTCTTTAACTACTGCATCGTCGTTTAACTTTTCAATTTTACATGGCAAGACTAACTTAAACTTTTGCTCATGATCGAAAGGGCCATCAGATTGGGTGGCAGATCCTATTTTAATTTTTAAAGGGATGTAGTAGCAATTTTTCTTTCTATAATTACCTCGGGCCCTAATCTCGCACTTAATTTCTTCCCACTGCCCATTATTTAAATACCACATTTTGCCAGGCATGTATGTGCTGTCATTAGTTATGGTAAGTAGCTGTTTTCGAGAATATTGGAGTTTTATTTTGATAGGGTCAGATGATGCAAAAAGCTCGGGGCTTTGGGCATATAGAGGTACTGTAAGGGAAAGTATAAACAGGATCAGGACTGGCAATAGCAGCCTCATATGAGCGTGGTATTATCTTCTAAATTTAGGCAATTTTGGCTATTCGGAGCCAAGTTCGCCTGGATTTGATCGTATTAATATTCCAATATGAAAGACCCAGCTAAGAACACCTATAGTTCTTCTAAGGTTTTTCTTATTTGATTCATGGATGGAATACGTAATTTTCTTATACCAAAACAAACTTTAATGAATACTGGAAAGATCCTATTAGCGGGCTTGATCGGCGGTATCGTGGTCTTCATGCTGGGTTTTTTGACTTTTGCCTTTCTACTGGAAGATTTCTTTGTGGCCAATGCAGGAAGTGCTGAAGGCGTTGTGCGGGAAGACATGCTAATGATCCCGGTCATTATCGGGCATCTTGCCTGGGGATTACTTCTGGCTTATATCCTTGGCAAACTGAGTAACATTGATACATTTTCCAAAGGAGCCGTGTCAGGAGCCCTAATTGGATTCCTGGGTAGCTGTACTGTCGATCTGATCCAGTTTGGAACAACGAATCTGACGAACCTGACAGGCACATTGACAAATATGCTATGTCTGACCATCATTTCAGGAGTTGTCGGTGGGATCATTGGCTGGGTTTATTCCACCGGTATCCGAGATGACATTCTGAAAGAACTCGAAGCGTCGGAAGATATCTCCTGACCCCTCATTCCCCTCAAGCTCCATATTTTGTATCTTTCATACACAGCTTGACTTATGGATGCAAGTTCAAACTACGAGAATCGTATAGGGTTTTCACGTGTTGTGCGTGTCGGGGATATCATTGCTGTCTCAGGCACAGCCCCACTGTTAGCGAACGGTAAGACAGCTTCGCCTGGTGATCCATATGAACAGACGAGGGTTTGTCTTGAGATCATGGAAAGAGCCGTAAAAGAAGCTGGTGGGAATTTAAATGATACTTTCCGAACCCGTATCTATTTAAAAGAGCAAAAGCATTGGGCCGACGCTGCCCGGGCTCATTCCGAATTTTTTATGGATATTAAACCGGCCTGCACGTTTGTAGTGGTGAAGGGCTTCATTAATGACGAATGGCTTGTTGAAACCGAATTGGACTGTATTGTCCAAGAAAAACAGGCACTATTATGACAACATCAGAACCGCCGATTATAGTGGAACAAGATTTTAAAGTAAGTACAAGCCAACTCTGGTCGGCCCTTACGGATCCTGACGAAATGAGGCAATGGTTTTTTCCTCAAATGGCAGATTTTAAAGCAGAAGAAGGGTTTTACACAGATTTCCTGATCAGTAATGAAGGGCGGAATTTTACACATGAATGGACAGTAGTTGAAGTGATACCTTTTGAGAAGATCACTGTCCGATGGCAATTCTCAGAATACCCCGGGGATTCTCATGTTACTTTTCTTATAGCTGAAAAACCTATGGGTTCACAGTTGAAACTTCAGGCAGAAGTTTTGGAAGATTTCCCCGACGACATTCCCGAATTTAAGAGAGAAAGTGGTGTAGGTGGATGGAAATATTTCATTCAGGAGAGTCTCCCCTCCTATTTTCAGTAAGTCCATATACTTGGCTTCTTAGCTGAGATGTAATACCCGATCAGCCAGGATTCTGGAATTTAGCCTTTTTGCTACCTTCATAAATCTCGTATTTAAGCAAACGAGCTTCAAGATTCCCGTTCATCACTTTGATTTTACGCGATGGCCTCAGGCCTACAAATTTGTGTGCTTCCGGATCGGCTGTAATAAACCAGGCCTGTGTGCCGGGATACCCTTTTTTTAATGTATCCCCAATAGACCCATAAAAGGACTTTGAATGTATGTTCAAACGCTCTCCGTAAGGTGGGTTAAATACCATATGTAAAGGACCTTCCACGGATTTGTTGGTATGAAAGAAATCTGTGCGTTCAATGTTTATATATTCACTCAGGTTGGCATTTTCGACATTCTGCTTAGCTTTTTCTACTGCAGATGGAGCCTTATCGTATCCGGTGATCGAATAATGATGTTCACGAATTTTATTCAAGCTGGCATTTCTGATGGTCTCAAACAACTCCGGGGAATAATTGTTCCATTTCATGAAAGCAAACTCCTCACGATTAATGTTGGGAGGAATATTACAAGCGATCATAGCCGCTTCAATGAGTATGGTCCCGCTCCCACACATTGGGTCCAGGAAATGAGAGCGTCCATCCCAACCACTGTGTAGTAACAATCCTGCGGCAAGGACTTCATTTATGGGTGCAATATTCGTTATCGTCCTGTACCCCCTTTTGTGAAGTGAACTCCCCGAACTATCAAGCGAAATGTGGCATGACCGTTCTCCCATATGCACATGAATACGCAAATCCGGATTATCTGTGTCTACGGATGGCCTTTTGCCGTGGGTTTGCCTGAATTTATCTACAATGGCGTCTTTCACCCTTTGAGAGAGATATAAACTATGTTTGAATATAGGTGAAACAGATACGCTATCCACAACAAAGGTTTGATCAGGACTCAAGTAGAGATCCCAATTAATGGCCAGAATCTTCCTGTAAAGATCATCTTCAGTATGGATCTTAAGAGTGGCTATAGGCATTAGCACTTTTAATGCCGTCCTCAAATTGAGATTTGCTTTATATAAAAAACCATGATCTCCCTTAAAGGAAACATTCCTTACCCCGGGTTTGATATCACTGGCACCCAGGCGCGCCAATTCTCTTGCCAGGAGATCCTCAAATCCGAAGAGTGTTTTGGCTATGATGGGAAAGTTTGCAGACATATTCTAAATTAAGTGCGTAAAAATACGCTATTTTTACGCCCCCAATTACCCTTGTGTACAAAGGATATGAAGGAATATTTGCTTCCCTTTCTGGCGGTGATCATAAGTTTTCTCCTTATGATCGCGATAAAAGGCATCCGTGACCGGTCCTTCAAGCTATTGCTGGCCTTCAGCGGTGCTTTTCTTTTATCACTTACAGTCTTTGAATTATTACCTGATGTTTACCGGTTTGACAATCACAAAGTATTGGGTGTATGCATTCTGGGAGGCATTCTTTTGCAGATCATCCTGGAATTCTTCAGCCAGGGGGCGGAGCACGGCCACATGCATTTTAAAATTTCAGGTAACTTTCCCTGGATCGTTTTTCTTAGTCTTTCTCTACATGCCATAATGGAGGGGATTCCAATTGCCGGCGGTGAGCAAATTCTCTTCGGCATAGTGATACATAAGATTCCCATAGCGCTTATTTTAAGTGCTTTTTTCCTTAAGTCAGACATTTCAGTAGGAAAAGCTGCCCTGTTTATGAGTGCCTTTGCTCTTATGACACCACTTGGGACTTATCTAACAGCTGTACTCCCGGCAATTGAGGATTACCAAATGTTTTTAAAAGCAATTGTCGTAGGGATGTTTCTGCACATATCTACCGTCATTTTATTCGAAAGTTCTGAAGGTCATACCTTTAACTTTAGAAAAGTGATAGCGATCATTCTCGGTTCAATCCTGGCTTACTTTATATAGATTTTAAATGACGTCGATGAAAATAAAGCACCAGTGGCTAATGGCCCCTGCGAGGACGAAGAAGTGCCAGATCATATGATGATGTGTTAAACGTTTCCAGACGTAGAACAAGATCCCAA
Source organism: uncultured Eudoraea sp. (assembly GCA_947258555.1). GTDB lineage: Bacteria > Bacteroidota > Bacteroidia > Flavobacteriales > Flavobacteriaceae > HDS-28. The sequence continues at coordinate 62,750 of CAMYJF010000010.1, forward strand.
TAGTGTAGCAAAATCCTCCTAGAGCCAGCAAAGTAAGGCCGAGAGTGGAAGAAGATACAATCAAATTCTGCACATCAAATACGATCAACCAACCCATTATGAGATAGAGGCCCAAGGAAATGATCTCATACTTACCTGTAAAAAATAGTTTCAAAACAGACCCGACCATGGCGATCAACCAAACGATTGTAAAAATGATCCATCCATTCCCATCTGCTAATTTGATTAGAGCCACAGGTGTATAGGTTCCGGCAATAAGCATAAAAATACTTATATGGTCCAAAATATGTAGCCGGCGCTTAATCTTTGGATGAGAAGCCAAATGGTAAAGGGTACTAGCTGAAAAAAGCAATATAAGCGAGAGGCCATAAACAGTGAGGGCAAAAGTGCCATATGGATCGCTACCTGAGTATTCAAACAACAAGATAAAAAAGCCCGGTATACTCAAAAGCACGCCTAATCCATGGGACCAGGCATTCAATTTTTCTTCACGGTGATAAGTGAGCTCCATAATTTTGTAGGCTAATGTTTATATGAAGTTCTATTTTATTCTTCATTTTTTGATTTTCCCCATTTATTAGTCAGGGTGGCATAGTCATAATCAAGTACTGATTTTTGCCTTTGTAACTTACTGGATGCAAAGGCTCTCTGTAGAACATCCTCTATCAAATAGTCTTCGTGAATCTCATCCGGGTGAAACTCTTCCTTAATATTAATATCAAACATTTTAGCGGTTGTATTATACCAAAATGCCCTCCATCCGCTTCGTAATTCCTTTACCAAACTAAAGGCCGTATTACCTGTTTGCCGGTATATTAATTTTACAAGGATCTGGCCTTCTGTCCTGGTTAATTTTTTGAGCTCCTCTGAAAATTCCTCTTCAATGAACTTCTGGACCTTTCTGGTGTATTTCTTTTTCTTTCGTTTAGACGTGATCATGTGCAAGGTATCGTTGAGCTCAACGAGTCGCTCAGAGGCCATTTTGGCATAGGGATATACTTTGATGGTCTTTCGTCTCAGGACATAATAACGCAACTTTTCTTTATAGGAGCCAAATTCGAGCTTGCCAAAAATGTATACTTCCTCAAGGTCTATGCTGGCTTTAAAGATAGAATCACCTTCAATAATGATCAACTTCTCAGCAACCGAATCCAATACCTGTTCGGGTACCTGGGCATTGCCCTTGGTCACGAAGATCATGAACAGTACGAATAAGAATTCCTTTCTCATATCAGTTAATACCCAAAATTCTTGCCAAAATTAAGCATTATCGGCATTAGCGGCTATTAAATAAAAGTGAATATTGCTAAGTTTGTAAGGAATTAATTTAAACACTGATATGCCTAAAATCCTCAACAAAAAGTCGATCGATTTCTTTGAAAGTTACCTGAACAATGCCGCACCAACTGGTTACGAGTGGGAGGGACAAAAGATTTGGATGAACTATCTAAAACCTTATGTCGATACATTTATCACAGACACCTATGGAACTGCAGTAGGTATTATCAACCCTGATTCCAAGTACAAAGTTGTGATCGAAGGCCATTCCGATGAGATCTCCTGGTATGTCAACTATATTACGGATGAAGGTCTCATTTATGTCATTCGAAATGGGGGGAGCGACCATCAAATAGCACCATCCAAATGGGTGAATATCCATACAAAAAAAGGTATCGTACGTGGTGTCTTTGGGTGGCCGGCGATCCATACAAGAGACCGGGCAAAAGAACAACCACCAAAATTAGATAATATCTTTATCGATATCGGAGCAAAAGATAAAGCCGAAGTTGGGAAAATGGGTGTGCATGTGGGTTGTGTGATCACATATCCCGATGAATTCGAGGTCCTGAACAAAAATAAATTCGTCTGTCGTGCACTTGACAATAGAGCCGGAGGCTTTATGATCGCAGAAGTAGCCCGACTCATACATGAAAATAAAGTAGAACTCCCCTTCGGTCTCTATGTGACGAATTCCGTACAGGAGGAGATAGGCCTGAGAGGGGCACAAATGATCACTGAAACTATTAAGCCAGATGCTGCTATCATTACGGATGTTTGTCACGATACAACTACTCCAATGATCGAGAAGAAAAAAGAAGGCCATATTGAAATTGGATCAGGCCCTGTAATATCCTACGCGCCTGCCGTTCAAAATAAACTGCGGGAACGTATTATAGAAACAGCAGAAAAGAAAAAGATCCCATTCCAACGATTGGCATCTTCCCGATCTACAGGAACAGATACCGATGCCTTTGCCTATAGCAATGGCGGTGTTGCTTCCGCGCTGATCTCTTTACCCTTACGCTATATGCATACTACGGTAGAATCCGTGCATAGAGATGATGTTGAGAATGTAATCCGACTTATATATGAATCCCTGCTAACCATAAAGGCGGGAGAGACATTTAGCTACTTCGATTAGGTTAAAATCGGAAATAAAACTCTGATGGATGAATGGGTAGACATTCTGGATGAGGATGGCGATGCTAGCGGTAGGACATGCTTGAAATCTGAGGCTCATGCTAAGGGCTGGTTTCATCCCTGTGTTCATATCTGGTTCTATACCCCGGATGGCAAAGTTTTAGTTCAACAACGGGGGGCTACTAAAAAAACATTTCCCCTATTATGGGATGTCTCTGTTGCCGGTCATATGGAAGCCGGAGAATCAGCGGAAGATGCCGCAATACGGGAAGTAGCAGAAGAGATCGGCTTGCATATTAAGGCAGCCGATTTGCAAAAAGTAGGGGTTTTCAAAAGCTACAAAGTCCACAACGAAGCACTAATAGATGCTGAGTTCCTGAATACATATATTCACCCCTTATCCGTTTCGGTTGATGCATTAATACCTCAGGAATCTGAGGTAGCTGCCCTCAAGTTGATCTCAATGCAAGAGTTTACTGCAGCCCTTCAAGAGCCGGTTGCGGTAGGGCACGTGCCTCATGAAAAAATCTATATACGGAATGTACTTGAAATGATCAGGAAGCAGGTTTGATCCTGGAAGCAAAATCCTGAAGTTCAGAAGTAGTATACGTTGTTTGCGTGCCGCCTTCCATATCTTTTACCACAAACGTATCGTTTGCAAGTTCGTTGGCACCTACAAGGATCACAAATGGTATGTTCCTGTTGTTGGCGTATTTTAACTGCTTCTGCATTTTTGCATCAACGGGGTAGAGGTCGGCTCGGATGCCCAGATCCCTTAATTGCGCACATAATGTGAATGCCCGAGTTGCTTCCTCCATGCCAAAATTGGCAAATAACACATCTACAGAATGTGTAATTGATTCGGGAAATAGGTTTAATTCCTCCATAACCATATAGATCCTATCCAGGCCAAAAGAAATGCCAACCCCACTAAGGCCTTCCAAACCAAAGATCCCTGTAAGATCATCATAGCGGCCACCGCCACCAATAGATCCCATTTTAATACCCTTTGGAGGATTTACTTCTAGAATGCATCCCGTATAATAATTAAGACCTCTGGCCAGGGTTACATCCAGATCCAATTCTATGCATTTTAAATCCATTTCGGAAACTGCATCCAGTATGTCAGCGACTTCTACCACTCCTTCAATTCCATTTCTAGAATTCTCCAAAAAGTTATCGAGGATTCTTATTTTCTGGGCACTGTCTCCTTGCAATGCAAACAAGGGAGCGGCCTTATCAATGGCCGATTTAGCAATGCCCTTGCTTTCCATCTCCTTGATCACACCGTCGCTGCCCAGCTTGTCTAATTTATCAAGTGCTACCGTAAAATCCACGAGGTGGTGCTGGGCACCAATTGTTTCTGCGATACCGGAGAGAATTTGCCGATGATTAATACGAACAGTAATATCAGTAAAACCGAGTTCGTGGAAAACACGATCATACAGCTGCAGCAATTCTAATTCTTGCCACTTCGACCCGGGCCCAACTACATCTGCATCACATTGATAAAATTCCCTAAAACGTCCTTTCTGTGGACGGTCTGCACGCCAAACGGGTTGGATCTGGTATCTTTTAAAAGGAAACTGCAGCTCATTCTGATGCATGACAACATACCGGGCGAAGGGGACTGTCAGGTCATATCGCAAGGCTTTGTCCGTAAGCTTTGGCAATAATGTCTTGGAGTTTTTTGAACTATAGGTAACGTCATCCACTTTATTAATAAAATCACCCGAATTCAAAATCTTAAATATCAACCGATCTCCTTCTTCCCCGTACTTTCCCATCAGGGTGTCCAGGTTTTCGAATGAAGGGGTCTCGATGGGTGCAAAACCAAAAGTGGTAAAGTGATTTTTTATGCAGCCTATAATATAATCCCGCTTAGCAACCTCTTGGGGAGAAAAATCACGGGTTCCTTTTGGTATGGCAGGTTTTTTAGACATCTGTTGTAATATGGTACAAATATAATAGTTTGAAGCAGGTCTCGTCCGGCAGTTTTTATTTATTCAACGATCTCATCGAACCACAGGAAGAGTTCACCTTTGGTTATTGTTGCACCTTGCTGGATTAGATCGAACAGTTCCTGGCTGCGTTCTTCCGAAAACGATTTAGACGCCGTTAGGTATTCCACGAAATCTGTTTGCCAATTCTTTTTAAACCAGGAAAAACCTTCCTGGCTTCTAAGATCAATTTCAGGATTGAGCACTTTAACGGAGATAAGGCGTATCTCCTTCTCTGCGGCATAAAACAAATGCATCTGCTGCTCTGAAATACTCTCCAGGTATGACACATTGGCTAATACTCCTTCCCAAACCAGATCGCTGAATAAGTCCAGCTCCTCCTCTACTTCCTCTGGCCGGGAAGCTTTCATAACAACCCAATCGTCATGAGATATGGAACGTGTAGCCAGGAATCTACTGAATTCCTCGTGTAATTCTTCAAATTGCTCTTTAGTAAGTCGTGCGTATTTCATAAAAAAAGTCGCCCCAAAAGGAATGGGGCGACCAATATTTATTCCCTAAATTCTTAATTGAAAATATATCGCAGTCCTACCTGAGCTCTCCAACGCGAGCGCTCATCTGTAGCTGTGTTATATGTTTTCGTTAAATCCGGATCAAAAGTATATGTTGGTACATTAGAAGCATCAACTGTAACCCCTAATAATTGGTTAAAAGCAGGATCCTCAACAATACCCCATTCAGAATTTAGAAAATTCCCTACATTCAATACATCAAGACTAAACTGTAATTTATTCTTGTTATTGAATTTCAGGTCCTGAAGAATTTTTAGGTCCCATCGTCCTTTCCACGGAGCTTTTGCACCATATCGTGCGGCATAAGACCCCCGGTTATCACTTAGGTAGTCATCTTGCTGAATGAATGCCTCGAAGGCTTCGGCCTGACCTGCACCACTGAAATTCATAGAACTCAATTCCGAAGATGTCGGAATGTAGATCAGGTCATTAATGCTCGAACCATCATTATTAATGTCACCTCCATAGATGTAATTATAGCGAGCTCCACTGGCATATTCAAAAAAGGTGGTAACCGTGGTTCCCGTTTTAAATTCCTTAGACAGCACCCCAATAAAACGATGGTTATCTCCATAACGTGAGAAGGCAAGGACATCTTCATTTGCATTTCCGGAGATAGCGTTACCCGCAAAGGCATCACCGGTTATCTCTGCCTCAATGGAGTTTACTTCTTTAGAATTTAAAAAGCTATAGGCCATCATGGCATACAGTCCGTTATTCCAGGTCCTTTGACCTTTTAATGAGGCATTCCACACGCGACCCTTATCAGAATTTGTAAATACATACGCATTGGTAGGTCCTCCAAAGATCATAGCCTTGTCGTCATTGGAATAAACAGGACGGTTATCAGGCCCACTTAAGGTCAGGGAAGGATCTCCCAGTCCCCAATTCTGTACATGTGCTGCATTGAGATCTTTGGTATAGGAAATGTCTGCTGAAAGCTTCAAGCCGCTATCGTATTGTTTGTCATAACCAATATTAGTTCTCCATACCTGTGGCCATTTAAAATCAGGATCCACTACTTGATAGAAAAAGAAATCTAGTCCCTGTGTCTGATTACCCAGCCATACAAATGGGAATCTACCCGTAAATACGCCGGTTCCACCACGTAATTGTTCTGTATTCCCACCGCTAATGTCATAGTTGAATCCAACTCTTGGTGAAACAAGGAAATCGTTTGATGGCATTACTTCAGAATCGAGGGAGGTAGCATCACCTGAATCTCCGTCAAAATATTGAATACTTGGAATATATGTGCCCATGGCACCTCCCTTACGTTCTATATTCTCGCGAACTTTATCAACTGTGTCAAAATAGAGAGGTTTGTCAAATCTGATCCCATACGTAAGCTTGAATTTCAGATTAACATCCCACTCATCCTGAAGGTAAAAGGCCATCTGTCCAACATTAAGTTCAGATAGCGCCCATCCACCGGGATTTCCAGTTCCTGCGGCATTGAAACCTCTATCGGCATTAATAGCTGTATTAAAAGCGGCCTGTAAGGATCCCGAGCTAGCAAAATCAGGAAAGTCTGTAATAGTGGTGGTTGGGAAAAATACCCCTTGCGCTCCATAAACGCCAAGATTGAATGAATTATCAAATTGGAATTTTTCAAAGGAAAAACCAACGGTATAGGTATGACTCCCTTGATAATAATTCAGGTTGTTCGTAAGTTGGAAAACTTTCTGATCCAACCTATTATTAATTGAGAATGGCTCGTGCCCTGCAATAATGTAGTTGGAAGCTCCAGCTGCATCTAAAATAGTTATAGTAGGTGCAGGAGTAGATAACGGATTGCGGAAATCATCGAAATGGGTATAGCCTATCTGTAACTTGTTGGAGGCATTATCTGCGAGCTGGCTGTTTAATTCAACCTGTATCGATTTAATATTGTTATTGATCTCATACCCGGAGTTCTCAAATTGCAGGGTAGATATATTCGGGCCTCGGAAACCCAGTGCAGACGGGTGCGCCGGTTTCTCCTTAGAAGCTGTCAGCCAATTATAGATTACGGCAATCCTGTTTTTATCATTGATATTCCAGTCCAGCTTGATGATCCCTTTTTCCGATTCTTGCGCAAAATTGAAGCCTTCAAAACGTCCCGGATTATAGAATATATCATTTCCAGATCCATCTTGTCCGATGACAACCTGACGTAGCAAATTGTCCACAGTTCTGAAATCTGCAGCAGAAACTCTGGATTCAGATAGTGTACCTTGACCGGCATTAGGTACAAATCCTGCGGTACCTAATTCGGTCAGATCATCGTTCTCGTAATTGAAAAAGAAGAATAGCTTGTCCTTTACAAGAGGCCCTCCGATACTCAAGCCATATTGAGTTTGCTTTAATCCGGTCTTGAATACATCGCTTCCTTCGATTTTTCCCCCAGTTAGATCATCATTACGGAAGAAACCATAAGCCGTGCCATAGAACTCATTTGTTCCACTTTTTGTTACGGCGTTCACAGAAGCCCCGGTAAATCCTGCCTGAGTAACATCGTAGGGTGCAGTAGTAACCTGGATCTGATCAATAGCGTCCAGGGAAATAGGTTGGGCGTTTGATTGTCCTCCAGGAGTAGCCGCATCCAAGCCGAAAGGGTTGTTAAAGATGGCACCGTCAAGTGAGAAATTATTGTATTGGTCATTTCTACCTCCGAAGGAAATGCCGGATGTACCTGAAGAAGCAGTTGGTTCGAGGCGCGTGAAATCTGCAGCCGATCTGGAAATAGTAGGCAGTCTTGTCAATTCTCTTGACCCCACACTCGTTTCTGCTCCTGTACGGTCATTTCCAAAAATATCATGGTCATAAACTACGATCACTTCCTCAAGAGCCTGTGCTTCCGGCGTGAGAGCCGCATCCAGTATATATGTCTTACCAAGTGTTAGAAAGATGTCAAATTGCGATTTATCAGCAAATCCCACATAGGAGATGGTTACTTCATAAGGGCCACCTACCCTCATGTTCCTTAGGTTATATCGACCATCCTCATTACTAATACCGCCGAATTTTGTACCTGTCGGGATGTGAATGGCAATAACATTAGCGCCTAATAGGGGAACATTTTGATCGTCAGTGACCGTCCCTCTCATGTTCGAGGTGGTTACCTGGGCTGTTCCCGTCAATCCAACTAAGAGAAGCAACAGGAAGGAAACAATTTTGATTTTCATGAATCACGATTTTGAGTTAGTTTAAATTAGTTGCATTGTTAAAAATAAGAAAAAAAAAGAGCTATGCGGGCATAGCTCTTTCAAGAATTTTCATGAATAATTTCCTACTTCTTCTTTTCGGCGATTACTTCAAAAGGTAGGGTAAGGTTTACTTCTCTGTGAAGTCGGATCTTGGCTTCGTAATTACCAAGTCTTTTTACCATACCTCCTTTTACCATGATATATTTCTTTTCTATCTCGTGTCCTTCTTTGTCAAGGGCTGCAGCCAGATCGATATTTGATACCGATCCAAATAATTTGTCGGCAGAACCAACCTTTGCAGGAATCTTGATCTCCAGGGCACCCAGTGCTTCGGCAAGTGTATTTGCCTCTTCGATCTCTTGCTTTTCTTTATGCGCCTTTTGCCTGATATTCTCTGCCAAAACTTTCTTGGCTGATGGAGTGGCTAAAATGGCCATGCCTCTTGGGATCAAAAAATTTCTTCCGTAGCCGTTCTTAACTTTTACGATATCATCCTTATATCCAAGATTGACTATATCTTCTTTTAATATGAGTTCCATTCGAATTCTCTTTATTATTTCAACAAATCGCCAACATACGGCATTAATGCTAAGTGACGGGCTCTTTTAATCGCCTGGGCCGCTTTGCGCTGATACTTCAGAGATGTCCCTGTAAGCCTTCTTGGAAGAATTTTTCCTTGCTCGTTTACTAATTTCATCAAGAAATCCGGGTCCTTATAATCAATGTACTTAATACCTGATTTTTTAAACCTGCAGTATTTCTTTTGCTTACTAGTTTCAATGTTCAACGGAGTCAGATATCTGATCTCCCCGTCCTTTTTGCCTTTAGCTTGTTGTTCTATAGAAGCCATACCTTATGCTGTTTTTTCAGTTAATCTGGTTCTTCGCTTTTCAGCCCATGCGACTGCATGCTTATCTAACTTTACCGTTAGGAATCGCATTACGCGCTCATCTCGCCTGAACTCTTGTTCATAAGGGTTAATTACAGCTCCATCGGAGGTGAATTCAAAAAGGTGGTAAAACCCACTCTTTTTGTTTTGGATCGGATAGGCCAATTTCTTGAGTCCCCAATTTTCCTTGGATACCATTTTGGCCCCGTTTTTGGTTAAAAAACCTTCAAATTTCTTTACTGTTTCCTCTATCTGCGTATCAGATAGAACGGGATTAAGAATGAAAACAGTTTCGTAATTGCTCATATATTGTTTTAATTTTAGGATTGCAAAATTAAGAATATTTACTCCTACTTACAAGAATTTCACAAATTCTTCGTTATTGGTACAAGAATTATCAAATTTGAACTTAACCTATAAAGCTAAAACATCAATTATTGGCCATTACACCAGAATTTACGCCCTGTTCACAACTTTTATTGCAGTTGAACGGACTTTTTATGTAATTTGTCGATGATTTAACCCCACAAATCAACCCATTTATGAAACTTAGAAGTATTGTAGTTGATGACTCATCAATGCAGCGTATGGCAGTCGCTAAGTTGGTCAATAACCACCCAAATCTTGCACTGGTTGCGGAATATAGCAATGCTATTGAAGCAAAGAATGGCATTAAGAACAATGAGGTAGATCTCATATTTCTTGATGTTGAAATGCCCATAATCAGTGGATTCGACCTACTTGAATCTTTAGAAAACCGCCCTCAGGTGATCCTTATAACAGGAAAACCAGATTACGCCTTAAAAGCTTTTGATTACGACGTAACCGATTATCTACACAAGCCAATCACTTTGGCGCGTTTCGATGCCTCGGTAAAGCGTGCAGTAAGCAAGTATGAGCAAATACACAAGGTAAACGAAGATGAGGAGCATATTTTCGTAAAGAGCAATCTCAAGAAAAGAAAAGTAATTCTTAACGAAATAAAGTGGATAGAGGCCCTTGGGGACTACATTAAATTGGTAACGGATGAAGCCAATATTGTGATCCTTTCTACCATGAAAGCTTTTGAGCAGCGATTACCGTCTGAAAAATTTCTCCGGATCCACAAATCTTATATTGTGAACCTGGAAAAAATTGAACGCTTTAACAGTAAAAATGTTGAAGTGAGTGGACGATCGATCCCGCTTAGTCGCAACAAGAAAACGGAGCTCGCAGAGGCATTGAATAATGTCTAATTAAATGTGGTCTGCGTGATAGATCACGCGGATACTCCGGTATTGGGAAATAGCATTAAAGGATCTTTGGATTCTTTTAATGCTATTTTTCGTTTGTGCCATGGACACTTCCAATGGGATTTTAATCAGTATTTGCTTTATATACTGATTTCTCAACCTGCTGATCAAAGGCGATTCAGGTCCCAACACATTACTGCTAAATTCCTGCCTTAAAGACCTTGCAAACCAGGAAGACCCTTCCTGTACTCGCTGGTACTCCTTATGCTTGAATTCTATGCGAATGATACGTATAGCCGGAGGATATCTGAATTGTTCTCTCTCCTTCATCTGCCTGTCAAACATGGCCTTATAATCTCCATGCAGCACCTGTTTTAATACGGGATGTACAGGCTGATAGGTTTGAATGATCACTTGCCCTTGTTTCTTTGTACGTCCTGCCCTGCCCGCCACTTGCATTAAAAGTTGATAGCCTCGTTCGTGTGCTCTGTAATCAGGAAAATTTAACAGCGTATCTGCATTCATGATCCCTACAAGGTTTACATGCCGAAAGTCTAGTCCTTTAGTGACCATTTGCGTACCCACAAGGATATCAATGTCGCGCTTTTCAAAAGCGGTAATTATTTTTGAATAACTGTGTTTCCCCCTGGTGGTATCATAATCCATTCGCATAACCCGGGCATCCGGTAGCAGCGTACCCAATTCTGTTTCCACCTGCTCCGTACCTAAGCCTTTGGTATCCAAACTTTGATTTCCACAAGCCGCACAACCCACTTCCAGGGTTTCATGATAGCCGCAATAGTGACATCGCAATTCTCCGCGGTATTGATGATAGGTTAGACTCACATCACAATTCTGGCACTGAGGTATATGTCCACAGCTGGTGCACTCTACAATTGGGGAATATCCCCGTCTGTTTTGGAATAGAATGACTTGCTCCTTATTGGCCAGGGTTTCGCCGATTGCCTCTAACAATGGTACAGAGAAATGCCCCTGGATAATTTTCTTTCGATGCTGTTCCTTCAGATCTACAAGATGTACCTCTGGCATCAGGATCTCCTTGTAGCGATCCGGAATTTGGGCATAGCCGTATTTTCCTGTACTGTGATTATTGTAAGAAGTAACACTGGGCGTCGCAGATCCTAAGACGATCTGTGAACCAAGGGATTTTGCCAATACCACAGCTGCATCCCTGCCATGATATCTGGGCGCCGGGTCGAATTGTTTATAAGATGGGTCATGTTCTTCATCTACAATGATTAGCCCCAGTTTGCGAAAAGGCAAGAACAAAGAAGAACGGGTTCCAAGAATCACCTTTGTCTTGGGAGATTCCTTAAGCACATTGTTCCAGGTTTCCACTCTTTCATGGACAGAGTAACGCGAATGATAGACTGTGATAGCATCTCCAAAGTGCTGTTGTAAACGTGTTATCAGCTGTGCCGTAAGGGCGATCTCCGGCACCATGTATAACACCTGTTCACCCTTGATTAAGGCTTTCTGAGCTAATTTGACATAGATCTCTGTCTTCCCAGAGGCTGTGACTCCATGCAGCAGTACTACTTTGCCTGAATCGAGGTGGTCCTCAGTGTTTGCCAGGGCTTGAGACTGTTGTGGGTTCAAGCTGATATCCGATATTTTCTCTACATGCAGCTCGGTATTCAACCTATCTTCCCTGACCTTCTTCTCTTCAAAAATACCTTTGTCAAGTAAGGATTTACGGATCGCTGCTGAAATACCGCTCGACTTTATAAGTTCAGAGGACGAGATCCAATCATTTAATTTACCCGCCAGCTTAAAATAGTGCATGAGCAGGGTTTTCTGTTTTTCGGCTCTGGACAATTGTTCTAAAACGGTAGCTAACCCTTCATCAGTCTGATAATCAGGTAGTACACGTATGTATTTGACCCACTTAGGTCGATACCGCTCTTGTATCTTCTCCTTCATCTGGATCAATCCTTCTTCCATCATGGACTGGAGAACCGGTAAAACACGCTGACGCTCTAAAATGCGCTGTATGTCTCCTACTTTAAGAGCGCTATTATTCTGTAAGGCTTCCAGGATCAGAAATTGATTATCTGTCAACTCCGCTTCATTTGCCTCTTCTTTTACTGATGGAAGAATAACAGTCTCGCTTTCTAACATAAAAGCGCCCGGAAGTGCAGTGCGCATCACATCCCCCAATGTGCACATGTAGTAAGATGCGATCCATTGCCAAAATGCCAGGTGATCTTCAAAAACTATGGGCTCCTGGTCAAGGACCTGATCAATAGGCCGGGCTTCATAGCCTTGGGGTGCATCCTCATGAAGTGAGTGAACAAGAGCTGTGTATAGTTTAGATCGTTTGAAGGGTACTGCAATGCGCATGCCGGGTCGCAAAATGCCAGCCTGATCATCCGTAACTGAATACGTATAGAGCTTGTCTAAGGCAAGTGGAAGAATGACATCAACATAAGGCATAGGGAATCCTATATATTTATTTTTTTGCGCAGGGAATTCAATGTGGCATTCAATTCAAATCCGAGTAACAGAATATTGGCATTTATCCATATATAGACCATAAGGATGAGCAGTCCCCCCAGAGCACCATAAAGCTCATTGTATCTGGCGAATTTTTCAACATAAACCCCGAAGAGGTACGATGTCAACAGGAATAAGAGCGTGGAGATCAATGCCCCATAAGAAAAGAATTTGGCATTTTTCCCTTCGGCCGTACCAAAATAGTAGAGGGTTGCAGTAGTCAAATATGAGATAAGGATAAAGAAGAGCACTTTACCAATCCTGGCCAGGTACAAATCAGTTTTGGTAAAATCGTATCCCTGCGTCTTTGCCGCCCATTCGCCGAGATATTCCAGTATGTAAAATTCAAAATATACATAGGCGATTGCACCAATGATCAGGAGTACAGAAAGAATAATACCTACAATTAGCGCATAGGCATACTGCTTGAAAAAATTCCGTGTAAGTTCTATATGATACGAATTTTCAAATCCCTCGAAAATAGCATTCACACCATTCGTCATCAGGAATATGGAAATAATAAATGCTGAAGACAGGAGTCCGCCTCTTTTTTGATCTTTGATTTGCTGATAGATTTCTGTAAAATACTCCCCGGTTGCATCCGGCAGGAAGGATTCCAGGAATAACATAAACTGACCGTCAAAATTCTCATTCCCCACACTTACAAAGGGAATTAAAAATGGAATCAGGGTGATCAAGAAAATGAGCAGTGGAAAGATCGCCATGAAAAGGCTAAAGGCAATAGAACTTGCCCGTGTACTCAAAGTGCCCTCAACGATCCCTTTAACATACATTTTCAACAGATCGTACATGGAAAGACCTTCAAAGGCTTTAAGCTTGATCTTTTTGAGAAGACCAAAAACCTGGCGTATCACAGGTAATTTATTCAATTTAGCTTCTATCATATTTAATATGCCTTTAGGCTAAGGTCTTTGTTCTTAACGGAATGGGTCAGTGCACCGCTGGAGATATAATCAACACCGCATTCCGCATAGGCGCGCAGTGTATTTTCGTTTATCCCGCCAGACGATTCTGTCTGACAATTGTCGCCAATAAGTGCTACGGCCTCCCGCGTATCCTCAAAACTGAAATTGTCGAGTAATATTCTGTGAACCCCATCTTCTTTGAGGATCTGGGCTACTTCATCTAAATTTCTTGCCTCAACAATGATCTTCAGATCCCGGTCTTCCTCCTTTAGATAAGCATGTGTTTTTCGTATAGCTTTGCTAATTCCACCGGCAAAATCTATATGATTATCCTTGAGCATGATCATATCATATAAGGCAAATCTGTGATTCTCCCCTCCACCGATCTTGACCGCCCACTTTTCCAAAGCGCGGATACCGGGTGTGGTTTTACGAGTGTCCAATATTTTTGTACTTGTACCTTCTAAAAGTGTAACATATTCCTGTGTCTTTGTAGCAATTGCACTCATGCGCTGCATAGCATTCAATACGAGTCGCTCTGCTTTAAGGATGCTCTGTGATGATCCGAAAACCTGAAAAGCAATATCTCCATACTTCACAGTTGTGCCATCAGGTATCAGCACCTCCATTTTTAAGGATGGGTCTACATATTTAAAAACGCGGCTGGCAAAATCCACCCCGGCAAGGATCCCTTCATCTTTGACCAGGAGATGTGCCCTACCCTTTGCAGAATCAGGTATACATGCACGGGAACTATGATCCCCATCCCCTACATCTTCCCGGATGGCATTTGCAATGATTAAATCGAGTTCTTCTTCGAATTTTTCTGCTGATATCATGCTTTTTATTAAACTATGCTAAAGTACTAAAATTAGGGCCTATTTAATGGCCTGTCAATTATATCATACCTTTAGTGCATGAAGCTTAAACTAGTCGTTCTGGGGAAGACAGATAAGATGGAATTACAGGTCTTGATCGATGAGTATATGGGCCGGATACGTCATTATTTACCTTTTGAAATGGAGGTTATCCCCGATATAAAACGATCCCGGAATAGTTCTCATGAGGAAGTACGAAACAAAGAAGGAAAGGCCATTCTGGATCGATTGAAACCTTCTGATATTGTCTTTTTGTTCGATGAAAAAGGAAAGCCCTATTCTTCTCGTGGATTTGCGAAATTGCTTCAGAAACAAATGAATGCCGGACATAAGCAATGGGTGCTCGTCGTCGGCGGTGCGTACGGATTCAGCAATGAAATCTATGATAGGGCCCAGGGAAAGATCTCTATGTCAGAAATGACATTCTCCCATCAGATGGTGCGACTATTTATTGTAGAACAGCTATACAGGGGGTGTACGATCCTCAAAGGGGAACCCTACCATCACGATTGATCTCGGCCTAATAAAGCACCCTGAATTTAATGGTGTGTTCAATATTCTTGAGGGCCTTGATCACATCTTTATTGTACTCCTTATCCAGGTCTGAGATCACATATCCCACTTCGCTATCTGTGGACAGGTATTGTCCGGTAATATTCATGTCGTACGAAGCAAGTACTTCGTTGATCTTGGCCATAATACCAGGGACATTTTCATGAATATGCAAAAACCTATGTGCATTAATCTGTTTTGGCAATCTGATATTTGGAAAATTAACCGCATCTACCGTATTACCGGAGTTTATATAATCCATGATCTTGTTCGGGACAAAATCGGCGATGTCGCGCTGAGCTTCTTCTGTACTGCCTCCTATATGAGGTGTGAGTATCACATTTTCAATACCTTGAAGCCCTGATTTAAACGGACCGTTAGAACGGGGCTCTTCCGGAAATACATCAATTGAGGCACCACCCAGCTTTCCACTCTTCAAAGCTTTCTCCAATGCTTCCAGATCCACAACAAAGCCCCGGGAAAGATTAATAAGGCAAGCACCATCCCGCATTTGGTTGAACTCTCGTTCCCCTATAAAATTAGTATTGGATTTATTGTCATCTATGTGAACTGATACCACATCTGAAACATTGAGCAAGTTCTCAAGTGTGCTGCAACGAATGGCATTACCAAGCGCAAGCCTTGATTCCAGGTCATAGTAATAAACACGCATACCCAAGTTCTCAGCGATAATGGATAACTGCTTGCCAATATTTCCATAGCCAACTATCCCGAGATTCTTTCCGCGGACTTCCCTGGAATTACTCGCTGTTTTGTTCCACTTACCCTGGTGCATCTCCACACTCCTGGGAAATACATTTCGCATCATCATGATGATCTCACCAATGGCAAGTTCTACAACAGAACGGGTATTGCTGTAAGGGGCATTAAAGACTACGACACCTTTCTTCCGGCACTGATCCTGATCAATCTGCTTCGTCCCAATACAGAACGCTCCGATAACCAATAATTTATTAGCTGCTTCCAGTACTTTCTTAGTTACCTGTGTCTTGGACCTGATACCGAGAACATGGACTCCCTTGATCTTTTCGATAAGATCTTTCTCCGGCATACTGGTGGTAATTAATTCAACAGAAAAACCGTCTTCCGATAGATTGTCAAATGCCACCGGATGTACATTTTCAAGAAGCAGGATCTTAATCCGGTTTTTAGGATAAGACAGATTCCGTGGCAAATCGTTCACAAACAAAAACTCATCTAAATTTGGCGTGACGTGATCTGCATTGTCCGCTGCTTTTTCACGGTGTACATTCTCTGTATAGGCAAAGAATTTATGAGCAATGCCAGCTTCGCGCATAACATAATCACTATAGCCGTCTCCAATAACCTGTACTTCCCCATCGAGATCCAGTTGGCGGAGACATTCGATCTTGCCATTGTGGCTTGCTAACGGATTCTCTTCATCAAAACCAACGATTTGTCCTTCATTGTCGAACTTGAAGGTATTGGCATACACACGATCTGAAGGAATGTTATATTCGGCAACAATGGGATCTATGAATTCCTTAAAACCACAGGAGATCACATAGATGTCATCAGTAAATTTTTCAAAGAATTCTCTGTTTGAGGAAATAGATTTAGAGATCTTTTGCTGTAATTCTTCCACCAGACCGGGCAGGTCATCCTTATGTGCTTTTAACAATTTGATGCGCCTTTCCAGCGATTCTGTAAATGAAATATCGCCGTCAATTCCAAGATTTGTGATCTGCTGGATCTCTCTGAGGATCTCACCTTTGCGCCTATCGCCTTGAAGTGTGAGTTCGGCCAGTACGTCCAGGGCTTCCACCCGGGTCAGTGTACTATCAAAATCAAATACATATTTACGTCCCACGATACAGGTATAAAATTTAAGGGTGTAAAATTAGGAATAATCTCATCGAACCGGATACAGACATAGCGAAATTGCCATTCTTCTTATTAACAACCTGATCTTTTACGGATTTGTGATAGGGATACTATTAAATTATCAATAATGAGGTCTACCTAAGGAACACATAGGCCAATCCGGCCAGAATGGATAAGCCAAAGCTCAACAGGGTACCGATCAAAATAAGTTAAGAATTTGTTTTTCATAATGAGATAACATGGATGTAACCAATTTCCATCTTGCCCTTTTTCTACGCTGACTGATGGCAGATTGTTTGATGTCTAATTGCCTGGCAAAAGCCATTTGCGACCTGTTGGGATGAGCCAAAGACAGGGCTGTGATCTCTGCCGATACAGGGCTCCAGTGATCCATAAAATTCAAGCCAAGGGCAAGGATCAGGTTCCAAGTCTCATCGAATTCCGAGCTGCCCGTAGACAACATTAGTGTAGACTTCTTCTTCTTTAATACGCCAAAAGTGCGTCCGGAACGCTGATAGGCAGTACCGTTAGATTCACTTATCCGCTCTGCTTTGTGGCTTTCTTCACCGATCCCTATCCCAATACGCACATCCAATTCTGAGTGTGACCGTATGATGGCTTTGCATTGAATTGCAACCTTCAATGCATCTGCAGCAGGTACTTTAAGTTGAAATTGGTCCCCGCGGTAGATCTCCCACGTGGCTGGGGTCGACCCATTCTGATTAAAAAAAACTTTAAGCGGATCCATCCATGAACTATCAGGTTGGGCCGCAGAATTAATGATATCACCAGTTAGAATTGCAATCATAATTATTAGTTAAAACGCTAATATATTAAAATATTATCCAATTAGCTAATAAATTAAAAAGTAAGTCTTTCAACTTATTCTTAGAACCAGCGTCTAACTTCTTTACAATATTTAGTGTAGGATTCCCCGAACAAGCTACCTAAGGCTTCTTCTTCTGGCTTGATCTGAAAGGCATTCATATAGGAGATAAAACCGGCTGCAACCAGGGTATTGAAGGCATTGCCCAGATATATTCCATATGCAAGAAGAAATAATAACAGAGCCAGGTACATGGGATTTCTGGTAAATCTGTAAATCCCGCTAATGACCAATACATTGGCCTTACCTGGTTCTCTGGGATCTATTGTGGTCTTATTTAGAAAAAACAGGATCATCGCCCAAATAGCAAGAACCCATCCTATACTTACAAGAGTCAAGATGAGGTATTTTCGACCGAAGAATTCGAATTCTCCCACCGGAAGAAATCGATCCAGTACGTACATCAGTAATACAAAAATCAAGAATATTACGGCAGGTGGGAGTTTGAGTCGCATTGTCTAATTTAACGTTCTCAAATTTACTACATTCGACCACCAAAACTTCAGAGTGGAACTTGTTTTTGCAACTCATAATACACACAAAGCACGCGAAGTTAGCGCCATCCTTCCCAGCGGTATTTCGCTTAAAAGCATGGCTGATATTGGATTTCATCAAGACATTCCGGAAACCGCAGATAGCTTGGAAGGTAATGCTCTATTAAAGGCACAAGCTGTTTACGATGCTTGTAAACTCCCCTCTTTTGCCGATGATACCGGACTTTTTATTCCTGCTCTCAATGGGGCACCAGGTGTACTAAGTGCTCGATATGCAGGTTCTCCTCCCGATTCCAGGGGCAATATGCAAAAAGTGCTTACAGAACTTTTAGGCTCAGATAAAAGAGACGCCTATTTCCGAACAGTCATTGCCCTGGTAACAGCAGAGAGCGTCCATTATTTCAGCGGGGAAATTGCAGGGAGGATAATCCATGAACCCATAGGCACAGGGGGATTTGGTTATGATCCCATTTTTGTGCCCGAAGGATACGATCGCAGCTTTGCAGAATTGCCATCAGAAGCAAAGAATAGTATTAGTCACCGTGCCCTTGCCTTTAATTCGCTTATCGCCTTCCTATCCACGTTGTAGTGCATATAGTTATTTAGGGAATTGAGTGACAGGCAGCTAAATTCACCGTATCTTTGCCGCTCATTTATGCCAATTGGCATAGGCAATCCATTGACATGACAACTTTTAAGGCATTAGGGCTCGAAGAGCCATTTGTTAATGCTACCCTCGACCTGGGTTTTGAAACACCCACTGAGATCCAGGAAAAAACAATTCCTGTTTTATTATCCGGGGAGACCGATTTGATCGCATTGGCGCAAACAGGTACCGGAAAAACGGCTGCCTTTGGTCTGCCCCTGCTCCAATCAATAGCCGTGGAGAGTCGGATTACGCAAGCCGTAATCCTTTCCCCTACGCGGGAGCTTTGTATGCAGATCACCCAAGAGATTAAGCAGTATGGCAAATACCTTAAAGGTCTGAATGCAGTAGCGGTCTACGGAGGTGCCAGCATAAGCGAGCAGGCAAAACAGCTTAAAAAAGGTGCGCAGATCATCATTGCGACTCCTGGGCGACTAAAGGACCTGATGTCTCGTGGTTATATTGACTTGGGTAAGATCTCCTTCTGCATCCTGGACGAGGCCGATGAAATGCTGAATATGGGCTTCTATCCTGAAATAAAGGAAATTCTTTCTAAAAGCCCCAATGATAAAGCTACCTGGTTATTTTCGGCAACAATGCCAAAAGAGGTATCACGGATTGCCATGAAGTTCATGAATGATCCTTTTGAAATATCCGTTGGCGAAAAGAATACCTCCACGGATTCTGTCCGCCACGAATATTATACGATTGGAGGACGTGATCGATACCCTGCCTTAAAACGACTGGTTGATGCCAATCCGGGTATCTTTTCTCTCATTTTCTGCCGTACAAAGCGCGATACGCAGCGGATCGCTGAAAAGTTAATTGAAGACGGTTACAATGCCGGTGCTATACATGGCGATCTAAGTCAGAATCAGCGAGACTTGGTAATGAACGCCTTTCGTAAAAAACAATTGCAATTATTAGTAGCCACTGACGTAGCAGCCAGAGGGATAGATGTAGATGACATTACGCATGTAATCAACTACCAACTGTCTGATGAAATTGAAACATATACCCATAGGAGCGGCCGGACAGGAAGGGCGGGAAGATCCGGGATCTCAATGGTGATCGCTACACGAAGCGAGCTGAGAAAGATCCATGCGATAGAAAAGAAAATCAAGCAAGAGTTTGTAAACAAAAAGATCCCTACTGGTTTGGAGATCTGCGAGATACAGTTATATCACCTTGCAAATAAAGTCAAGGAAACGGCCATAGATCAAGACATTGAGGGATATCTTCCTGCTATCAACGATGTACTTGAAGGTATTACCCGGGAAGAATTGATCAACAAAATGATGTCTGTGGAGTTCAAGAGATTCCACAATTATTACAGCAAGTCAAAAGATCTGAATTCACCCTCTGGCAATGGAGAATCCCGACAAGCAAAAAGTCGTTCAAAATCCTATGCACCAGATACGATACGCTATTTTATTACCCTTGGAGAGCGTGATGGCTTAGATTGGAAGTCGCTTAAGGATTTTGTAACAGGCGTATTAAAATTGCAAGGCGAAGAGATTTTCAGGATAGATGTAAAAGAGAGTTTTTCCTTTTTCAACACGGCACCCGATCTACAGGATTTTGTGCTATCAACACTTTCAGCAAGTGAATTCAAAGGAAGGCCCATAAGTATAGAAATCTCCAGAAATCCTGAGATCGCACCAGGAGGAGGTGGAAGAAGACGAAAGAAAAGCCGTGGTAAATCTTCAAAGTTTAATAAACGAGATAACTTTTACGGAGGTAAAAGAAAGAAAGGGAAATCTTCTGGTAAACGCCGGAAAAATAGGTAGATCTACATTTTACGTTAATAGTATATTAAAAGAGAGCTAGCCATAAATTTTTTGCTTTATTTGACTTACAAATAAAGGACTGCTATGAACAGGATTGTGATCATATTGGTATTTCTAATTGGGATAGCCTCCCATGGTCAGGATGTGGTCGCGCCTCAACAGGAGCAGGAATTTCGAGCTACAGTAATTAATGCACAAACACAACGTCCATTAGAAAGTGTACACGTGATAAACCTGAATAAAGTAATAGGTACCATTACAGATGCCAAAGGTGCCTTTACTATGACAGCCAGTGTGAATGACACCTTATTTTTCTCCTATTTAGGTTTTAAGTCACAAAAGATCCGCATTACTAATGATATGTTCAAATTCCAGGACACTAAGGTGGCATTGACCGAATTAGCTTATGCGCTGGAGGAAGTGATACTTCAGCCTTATCAGCTTACCGGCTACCTGGAGATCGATATCAAAAACCTGCCCATTAACACGGCCTATCAATATAGCATTTCAGGACTTCCCCGCAGTTATGAAGCCGGATCCAAAAACCCCAGTGCTGTAACCAAAGTATTAGGGGCTATCCTGAACCCGGTAGATCTGCTACGGAATCTCTTTGGGAAGAAACCGAGGCAGATGCGCAAACTCCGCCTGATCAAGGAAGATGACGAGATCCGGGACCTTCTTGCTTCTAAATTTGACCGGGAAACACTCACAGAGCTCCTTCAGATAGAAAAGGTTGATATAGATGATATCTTATCTAATTGTAGTTATTCCAAATCCTTTATTAAAACAGCGAATGACCTCCAGATCCTGGATGCCATTAGCAGTTGTTACGAGGAATACCGGGTTCTGAATCGCGGGTCTGAGTAATATTGCCTTGTCTTTAACCTTCTTAATTAGCTTCCTGCGCTTTTATTTTTTCCTCGCTTAGCCATAGAAAGAAAATTTTAATTTTCCGACCGCAATGTTTAGCTTTAACCAAAATCTTTACCCATGAAAAATTGGCTATTCCTCGGCCTGGTCCTACTTATTCTGGGATCCTGTAAAGAGAGGGAAAAAACTGTGGTGGCAGACGCCAGCGCCATAATTGATAGTACATCTGTTAAGAATACACCTTTCCTATGGGAAGCGGCCAATGTCTATTTTTTGCTCACTGATCGTTTCAACAATGCGAATCCGGAAAATGATGTAAACTTCGACAGATCGAATCCAACTGCCGTTCTCAGAGGATTTTTAGGCGGCGACATCCAAGGCATTACCCAAAAGATAAATGCAGGCTACTTTACCGATCTAGGTGTTAACGCTGTTTGGTTTACGCCCGTGGTAGAGCAAGTTCATGGAGATGTTGATGAAGGCACAGGAAATACCTATGCCTATCACGGTTATTGGACAAAGGATTGGACAGCTTTAGATCCCAACTTTGGGACAAAAGAGGATCTTGAAGCTTTAGTAAAAGCGGCACACGGCAGAAATATAAGAGTCTTACTGGATGTTGTTGTCAATCATACGGGGCCCGTTACTGAAGCGGATCCTATTTGGCCAGAGGAATGGGTTCGGACTTCTCCAACATGTGAATTCACCACTTATGAAAATACGACATCCTGCACCCTGGTAGAAAACCTCCCGGACATTTATACCGAATCAGGCGAACCGGTTGAACTCCCGGACGCCTTACTTGCTAAATGGAAAGAAGAAGGCAGGCTTAGTAATGAGCTGGACGAGTTGCAGGTTTTCTTTGACAGAACAGGATATCCAAGGGCTCCAAGATTTTATATTATCAAGTGGCTTACAGACTATGTAAAAGACCTGGGAATAGATGGCTTTAGGGTCGATACCGTCAAGCATGCAGATGAGCATACCTGGGCAGAGTTATACAAGGAAGCTTCCCTTGCCTTTGATTCCTGGAAACAAAAACACCCAAATAAAACCCTGGATGACACCCCTTTCTATATGGTTGGAGAAGTGTACAATTATGCCATTTCCGGTGGACGCGAATTTGATTTTGGCGACAAAAAGGTGGATTATTATGATCATGGTTTTCAGAGTTTGATCAATTTTGACCTTAAAACAGACGCAGAAAAAAATTATGAGACTATTTTCAGAAAGTATAATACGCTGCTTAATACAAAGCTCAAAGGCAAGAGCGTGATGAACTATTTAACTTCTCATGACGATGGGTCTCCTTTTGATCCGAAACGCGAGAAGACTTACCAGGCGGCCAACGTTTTGCTCCTGACACAGGGAACTTCACAGATATACTACGGCGATGAAACTGCACGCAGTCTGATCATTGAAGGCACTGAAGGTGATGCCACTTTGAGATCCTTTATGAACTGGACAGATCTGGACAGTTTGGCAGAAACCAAAGCCCTTCACAAACACTATCAGAAATTAGGAAAGTTCAGAAGGGATCACCCTGCCATAGGCGCCGGAAAACACAGACGATTGGCCAGAAAACCTTATGTGTTCAGTCGTACGTATATTGAAGATGAATTCAAGGACAAAGTGGTAATTGGGCTAGACCTTCCAAAGGGTAAAAAATCGCTTTGGGTACAAGGCTTCTTTGGAGACGGAACGACATTATACGACGCCTACTCCGAAACTACTGTCGTAGTCGAAAAAGGAAAAGTCACGCTTGAAAATGACCATGATATCGCCCTGCTTGAACTGGCGCAATAAGTATTTCCTTATTGATTGGAATGCAAGGCGATCCGGTTGCCCTCAGTATCTTTTATTAACCCCATGAAACCATGGCCACCACCGATCTCCGTTTTCTCCTGAAGAACTTCTCCCCCGGCGGAAGCTACACGAGATAACTCGTCAGTAACATCCCTACAGGAAAAGTACACTACTGAGCCATGTGTAAGACTGGGTCTGTATTCTTCATGCTGCATAAGGGTACCTGATGATCCGGGTTTGTTCTCTCCCATCGGAAACCAGCCCATGATCACTCCGCCCAAATCATGAACGCTAATTGCGATATTAAATACTTTCTCGTAAAATGTCTTTGCCCGTTCCATATCAAGAACGGGGATCTCTACCCAACCAATTAAATTTCTATCCATCTGAGTTTATTTTTCAAGTATTTCTTTTAATGAACTCAAGCCTTCTTCAAAGTCTTTGCCCACAGCTTTGTCCATGTTCATAAAGAGCATCATTATGCTCATTGGAAATTTATTTTTCCCGCTGAAACCCCAGGTAAAATTAGTTCCATTAAATTCATTATCAGCTAATTGCAAGTATGCATCTGATTCCGATTTCCAGGGTTTAAAGAATCGTAAACGAGATTCAATGCGGTCGTTATCTACGATCCTGGTGACCTCTTGCTCTCCTTCCCCAACTTCCTTATTCCCCTGCCATTTACTTATGGCCCCAACCTGGCCGTCTGTGCCTTCAAATTGTTTCTTCATATTGGGGTCTCTTTTGCCCCATGGACTCCATTCATCTTGTTTTTGCAAGGAACGCACATAATTAAACACCTCGTTTCTCGGAAGATTGATGTCAATTGATCTTGAAACGTCATACGATTTTGGGGCGATCAAGCCTAGAACGGCTATCAGCACGACGATACCAATAAGAATGTAAAGTAATGTTTCCATTTTTGTTTTAGTGAGCGGGTTGAAGGGATAAGATATTAAATTTTAGCGTCTTTTTGATACCGCGCAAGTATCTCTTCCACATGCTTGATCGACCTTACCGTCCAATCGAACTGCCTCATTAATTTCTCTTCCTCAGTTAATTCCCAAGGGTGATCAGAACTACGCAGCGCTTGTGTCAGCTTTTGAAGAATGATGGCTGCAGAAACTGAAATATTCAGACTTTGGGTAAACCCAACCATTGGGATTCTCAATTTAATATCGGCCTGATCCATTACTTCATCACTTAATCCTTCTTTTTCGGTGCCAAAACAAAGCGCAACAGGCCTTTTAAATGCAAAATCTTCCAGGGGAATGGCTCCGCTATCTGGTGTTGTGGCCACAAGTGTATACCCTTTGGACCGCAAGTGTTTTATACAGTCTGAAGCCTTCTTATAGCTGTGGACATCTACCCATTGCTGTGCGCCCATAGCTATATTCTTGTCCAGGCGCTGCCCGAATCGTTCTTCAATAAGGTGGGCAGTCTGAATTCCAAATACATCACAACTTCGGATTACAGCACTGGTATTATGAACCTGAAAAACATCTTCGGTGACTACGGTAATGAAATTTGTCCGCTTAGACAAAACTTCTCGGAAGCGCGCTTTTCGCTCTTCTGAAACAAAGCTTTCCAGATATGCCAAAAGGTCTAAATCAACCATAGGTCTAAAGTAAGAAAACGTATCTTTATATATGAAGATTTGACTATGCCAAAAAATGTTGTGATCTTAACCGGAGCAGGGATGAGTGCAGATAGTGGACTGCGCACATTCCGGGATGCCAATGGTTTGTGGGAAGGTCACGATGTTATGAAAGTGGCTTCTCCTCAGGGGTTTGCAACAAATCCGGAACTTGTTTTGGATTTCTACAACCAGCGCCGGCGTCAACTTAAAGAAGCCGAGCCAAATACCGGGCATACCGCTTTGGTAGCTTTAGAACAATATTTCAATGTTTCTATTATTACCCAGAATATAGACGACTTACACGAAAGGGCAGGAAGTAGTCATGTCTTGCATTTACATGGAGAACTATTCAAAATTCGAAGCACTGGGAATCCGACCGATATCCGGTTTTGGACCGAAGATGTTTTTCTTGGTGATCTCTGTGAACTAGGGCATCAGTTAAGGCCCCATATTGTATGGTTTGGAGAAGATGTACCCCTGCTGGCCGAAGCCGCACGACTAACTTCCGGCGCAGATATCCTCATAATCATTGGCACCTCTATGCAGGTTTATCCGGCAGCCTCACTTATCCATTATGGACCACAAGGTATACCGAAGTATTTTGTAGATCCTAATCCGACGCTATCGGCGCATCAATACGACAATCTGGAAATTATAACGAAAAGAGCGGCTGAGGGCGTCCCTACTCTGGTTGCTGACCTAGTTGATAGAGTGCTCTAGTCTTGGCAGCCCAACTGGAAATGTCACTGATCTGGTCATCTGTTAAGCGTGCATCTTCATGTGTCCACTTGTACTCTTTCAAAGGCATATTTTCCTTTTTCACTTCCTCGATCACTTCCTCTAGCTTATGATCCTTCTTATCTGTTTCATAACTCTCCCAGGCAGAGAAATTTAAATGCCCTTTCCCGTGATCCACATGATCTGCAAGCCAATAGGAAACAGGGGCAATATTGTTATACCATGGATAGACAGTGTTATCACTATGACAATCGTAGCATGTATTCTTCAGTACCACCAAAACTTCATCAGGTGGATTCGTCTCTTGCTCAAAATAAGAGGCATGATCTGCGGATGCCGTATTCTTTTCCGGACGAATAAATTGCATCACTATGAAAGATATGAGCAGTACCCACGCTATTTTTTTCAGAAGTTTCATAAATTGGTTTTGACGCACTAAAATATAGAATTTCAAGTGGAGCAGGAAGTACTTAAAGAATGTTTAACGTTGATGTGTCAAATGCGTGAAGAGCGCTTTAAAGCAGCCTCACTGCTAAGGGAATATCCCAATAGCATTCCAATGCTTTTGGATATGATCATTGCCGATGGTGAAGAATATGGATTAAGAGGAGGCTGGGCCCTGGACCTGGCCCTTCAGGAGGATCTCCATTTAATCCTTCCTTCCCTTGATAAATTCTGTGACGGACTCCTTAAACTTACCAATGAATCTGCAATTCGCTCCTTTGCCAAGATCAGTGAATCGCTCTTGGTAGCCTATTTTCAAAAAATGGATAGACATGTCATAAACAGCCTCAAACCTGAACACCTGGAAACCATGACCGAAGCCTGTTTTGATTGGTTAATAGGTGATCACAAAGTAGCGGCAAAAGCTTTTGCCATGACCAGTCTGTTTGAATTAGGAAAAGAATTTGACTGGATACATCCCGAATTGAAAATCATTTTACAACGAGGCTACCCTCTAGGAAGCGCGGGTTATAGATCACGTGCCCGGAAAGTACTTGATAAGATTAAGACCTTATCCTCCTAATCCTGACCCAGAAATTTTTTACTCCATGGCATATAAGTATCTTTGCATCTTTGCTGTAATCCTGGTTTTGTACTATGAATACATATAATTTAGAAGCCATCTCCCCTATTGACGGTCGCTACACTGCTAAGACCGAAGAATTGAAAACATTTTTCTCAGAATCCGCCTTGATCCGATACCGAATTCAGGTAGAGATCGAATATTTTATCGCCCTCTGTGAAATCCCTCTGACCCAACTACCAAATTTGGATGAAGCCCAGAAAGATGACTTACGGTCCATTTACCTCGACTTCAGTACTGATGATGCTGTCAAGATCAAGGAAATTGAAGCAACAACCAACCACGATGTGAAAGCCGTGGAATACTTCGTCAAAGACCAGGTAGAGGCCAGAGGATTTGGCGCGCATAAAGAATTCATACATTTCGGGCTTACCTCTCAGGACATAAATAATACGGCCATTCCGCTCTCTTTGAAAGCAGCCATGAACGATGTCTATGTGCCTCAGTATTTAGCGCTGACAGATACATTGAGCTTGCTGGCAAAACAATGGGAAGACGTTCCTATGCTGGCCCATACACATGGCCAACCTGCATCCCCTACCCGGCTAGGCAAGGAGATCGACGTATTTGTAAAGCGGTTAGCTGAGCAATTCAACCTTCTGAATGATATTCCTAGTGCAGCCAAATTTGGAGGCGCTACAGGGAATTTAAACGCACATCATGTAGCCTATCCCGATATCGACTGGCAGGAATTTGCCAATAGTTTCGTTCAGGAAAAACTCGGTTTATACCGGTCTTATCCAACCACACAGATAGAACACTACGATCACATGGCTGCCTTGTTCGACACACTGAAGCGGATCAATACCGTTCTGATAGATCTCAACAGGGATATCTGGTCCTATATTTCCATGAACTACTTCAAACAGAAGATCAAGAAAAATGAGATCGGTTCTTCAGCTATGCCCCATAAGGTGAATCCTATCGATTTTGAGAATGCCGAAGGTAATTTAGGCCTGGCCAATGCGTTGTTTGGCCATCTGGCAGCTAAGCTTCCGGTATCGCGTTTACAACGAGATCTAACAGATAGTACAGTACTCAGGAATATAGGTGTGCCTTTCGCACATACCTTGATCGCTTTTAAGAGCACTATAAAAGGTTTAAATAAGTTAGTCCTTAATGAAGAAAAATTACAACAGGACCTTGAAAGTAACTGGGCTGTTGTCGCAGAGGCTATTCAGACCATTTTAAGACGTGAAGGTCATCCAAGCCCATATGAATCGCTAAAAGCGCTTACACGCACTAATTCCGTTATTGACAAGGATGCTATCCAGTCCTTTATAGAAGATCTTGATATTTCATCCGAATTAAAGAAAGAATTAAAGTCGATCACCCCTTCTAACTATACCGGGATATAAAAAGACCGGTGTGATGTACACCGGCCTTTATAATTCATCTAAGCTTATTAGCTTTTAAGGAATTCCCCAATCTCACCCAGAGCGTCAGAATCGTAATCTGCTTTTTGTAAGACCTGGATCAATTGGGCCAGGTGTGCAGGATTCATATCCTCTCCAAGAACCCGTATTAGTGCAAATCCTTTTTCCTTACTGTTCCCATAGAGGACTACCTCATCGATAGATTCGTCCTCGCCCAGATATTTGACTACCCCTTTTCCATACTCGGACTTGAGTTTCATCAATTCCTTGTACTCATCATTCTTGAGAATGGCATTTACTTTCTCAATTTCTGCCTGGTATTCTAATTGGTTGTTCTCAGTTTTTTTGAAAGCAAGCAGATTCAGCTTACGTAAAGACGAAAGGGCCTCTTTCTGAGATTCAGTAAGTTCTACTTCGTCTAAATTTAAAATGCTGACAGGCACATCTAAGGATAGGAAGTTTGGGTTCTCCGAATTGTCAACATAATATTCCTGCAAACTCTGGCTGGAGGAGCAGGCTTGAAACAAACTCAGGGATAACATCCCCAGGATGGCAAAGGCGACTATTTTTCTCATGGTGTTCTTTTTTGGAAGTTGATAACAGAGAGAAAGATGGGCGCAAGACCCATCTAACCCATATGTAATTCAAATACTATTAATTCTTTTTCCCGGCTTTATTAAGATCATCGGGAAGATCCATCTTACTGGTAAGGGAACCGATCTTTGTCAGATCAATATCTCCTGTAAGTGAAAGGAGGACTGTTTCAATTTGCCGGTCATTAACTTCCACATCCACATTCTTGATGCCGGAAACGAACATTAACAATTCACTTACGTGATCCTCGTCTTTACCACTTTTCACATAGAACTTGATATTGGCGTCTTTATCCTTTACGCGCATCAATTCTTCCAAAGAGGAACTTTTAAGGTATTTATCCACAGTGGCTTTCATATCTGCCGCAATGGCTTTGTCTTCTGTTGCAAAAACTTTGAGCCCGCTTAAACTCTGTGCGATCTCCATAAATTCCTTTGCTTCAGGATCATCAGAATCAATATTCATTTTGCCAAGCAAATTGAACATATTCTTATTGACTACCACAGAGCTTACGTTATCCAGATCTTCAAACTGGTCAAAGATACTTTGGGAAAAGCCCGCTAATGGCATCAGTGCTATAAGGGTTATTAATACATATTTTTTCATGACTGTCATTTAATTGTGTTTATAAATCTTTTGTTTCGTTTTTTCGAATTCATGTAAATAGGCCACTTTTTGGTTTCCACGATCCAAATTCTGGGCCAGTAATTCCAACGCGCGCTTTGTTTCATTGTATGCATATTCCGCTTCGCGTTGTTCCTGGTAGTTTTTACCAAAATATATGCCAAAAGCCAGAACCGCTACTGCTGCTACGGACAACCACCTATAGTTAAATCTTCTGGGTTTTAGTGGTACCGTGCCGGTGAACTGTTCTTTCTTGGCTTCATTTAAGTACTGGAAAAGGGGTGTAAACTGTTCTAATTCCTGAGAAACGTCTCCTGAATTGAAATAGGTTCTAAGTTCCTTTTCTTCTGCCGACGTGGTTTCGGCTTCAAAGTACTTGTCTAGTAATATTTTTATCTTATCCGATGCCATAATTGTGCTTTTCTAGTAATTTTTCCCGTACTGCCTTCCGTGCTCTGGATAAGCTCACTCGTACGGTATTTGGCTTCATATTCAATAATGTTGCTATCTCCTCGAAATCGTATTCCTCTACATCTCTCAGTTGCATTACCATTTTTTGTTGCTCAGGTAATTCTTCCATGATGCGTTCTACCCAGGAAAGGCTGTCCATGACCTCTACCTGCTGCTGCAAACTACTTCCGGTTGCAGCATAATTACTGTGAACCAGTTTTAAGTTTGATGCGTGCTTGGATTTTAATTTATCCAAGCAAAAATTCTTTGTCATCGTCATGGCGAATGCTTCTACATTGCGATATTCGCCCATATCCGAATTCTTATTCCACAATTTCAAAAGAACTTCCTGAGTTGCGTCCTCAGCTTCTTCCCTCGAAACAAGCAACCTTTTTGCCAGTCGATACAGCTTGTCCTTAAAAGGCATAACTACATCTAAAAACTCTCCTTGTGTCATTTCAGGTTGCTATCTTTCTGTTTCCTGGTAATCTATAAGCAAGACGACGCTTGGTCTAAATTGTTACAAAAAAGTTTTTTTTTCCTATAGATGTCAGTAATTTAGACATTCTCAAAGCAAAAATCACCAAAGTAAACCCGGCCTCCACCTTATATACCCTAGGCACAGTATGGGCGGATTTCTTTGGAATGAAGTTTGCAGCGATAACTTGAAAAAATTGAAAAGATGAAAAAGTTTTATGCCTTACTGCTGGGGTTGCTATTTATTGTCTCATGTAGCAAAAGCGACGATGACCCCGGAGGGCCCGACCCCAATGCCAATGTTACTGTACAGGATTTTATGTGGAAAGCCATGAATCTGTGGTATTTCTGGCAGTCCGATGTACCTAACCTGGCCGATGACCGTTTCTCAACAGACGAGGATTACACCAATTTCCTGGCAGACACCTCAGATCCCTCTGATTTTTTCTTTGACCGACTCCTTTTTACGGACGATCGATTTAGCTTTTTAAACTCAGATTATACGGAATTAACCCAGAACCTATCAGGTATTTCAAGGAGTAACGGACTGGAATTCGGATTGTTCCTGTTCCAGGATAGTGATGATTTATTTGGATACGTCCGATACATCATCCCTAATTCGGATGCCTCTACTAAGGATATTTCCCGCGGAGAACTCTTTACGGGAGTGGACGGGCAAACATTAAATATTGATAATTACAGAGATCTTCTCTTTGGCGAAAATGCCACTTATACTCTAAATATGGCTGATATAGCTGATGGTGTGATCTCAGCCAATGGCAAATCAGTAGAACTTACCAAGGAAGAAGGTCTGTCTGAAAATCCCGTGTTTATTGCTAATACATTAGATGTAAATGGCCAAAAGGTGGGGTATCTGATGTACAATGGCTTTACAAACGAATATGATGAAGACCTCAATGCGGCCTTTGGTACGTTTAAATCAGAGGGCGTTACTGATCTTGTACTGGACCTTCGTTACAATGGAGGGGGTTCTGTCAATACGTCCCGATTACTTGCCAGTATGATCTATGGGACTTTTACCGATCAACTGTATATCAAGCAGCGATGGAATGAAAAATTGCTCGATGTCTTTGATCCGGAAGATTTAAAAGATTACTTCGCTGCCACTACAAGCTCGGGCAGCCCAATTAATACCCTGACCTTAAGTCGGGTCTACATGTTGGTCACAAATTCCTCGGCATCGGCTAGTGAATTGGTTATCAATGGGTTAAATCCATATATAGATGTGATCCTTATTGGGGAGACTACCAGAGGAAAGAATGAGTTTTCCCTGACTATGGTAGATGATCCGGGACGCGAAGGGGCACCTTATATTTATTCCTCTTCAAGGGAATCTCAGATCAATCCGGATAATAGCTGGGCCATACAGCCTTTGGTAGGTCGGAATGAGAATTCCGTAGGTTTTTCCGATTATACAGCCGGCTTTACCCCTACTATCGAGCTCGATGAAGATCTTGAAAATTTAGGAGTACTTGGCGATCCAAATGAACCTCTTTTGGCCAGAGCGCTACAGGAGATCGACGGCGCTGGTGCAAAACGTGATTTCACCGTAGGTACACCTATTAAAATATACACCAGTTCGAGAATGTTCCAGCCTATCAAAGACAACATGATCCTTGATAAACCGTTGAATATTCAGTTTGACAAATAAAATCTAAGGCGCCGAATTGGCGCCTTTTTTTATAGGTTGATTAGGGCCCCCAGTCGAAGGTTCCTCCCTCGTGTATTAAATCCAATGACCTCGGTGTATTCGGTGTTAAACAGGTTGTCCAGCCGCAAAAACAACTGAAATTTGTTATCTATTAAGTCGTGGCTAAGGTGCAGATCTACTAAGGAAAAAGCGCTCAGGACTTCATTGGAAAACGTATTGAAATCCGTATCAACGCGTTTCCCGGTGTATGAATACTGCAGCATCAACTGGGTTTCATTAACGAAAGACCAAATGCCCTGGAAAGCCGCTTTATGCTTTGGTATACGCAGTGCTGCATCTCCTAGCCTTTCAGTAAATGTGTAATTTGCCGTTAAGAGCAACTCCTCTGATGCTTTCCAACCCATTTCCAATTCTAGCCCTTTTACCTCAATTTGAGTCGATGCATTCTCATACTGAAATAGCAAATTGTCAAAGATCACGGTATTCTCTTCCTCCCTGTCAAAGTACACCGCCTCTATCTGAAATGATTTGTCTGACACTAGTTGTACACCCAGTTCAGCAGTCCTGTTCGATTCTGGCTTCAATTCGGCATTCGCACCAAAATCGCCATACAACTGGTTAAGCGTCGGTGTCAGGTAGGCGCTTGCATAACTTCCATAGATCTTTATTTCTGTGGTGCCTAGTTGAGTAGTAAACACGGGATTAACCGAATATACCATCTCGGTGTCATAGGCCGAGTGTGAATGTAGCCTTGCCCCGGCATTCACCCGTACTCCGCGACTCACTA
Source organism: uncultured Eudoraea sp. (assembly GCA_947258555.1). Taxonomy (GTDB): domain Bacteria; phylum Bacteroidota; class Bacteroidia; order Flavobacteriales; family Flavobacteriaceae; genus HDS-28. The sequence continues at coordinate 95,688 of CAMYJF010000010.1, forward strand.
TCCCCTGCACCTGTACATAAGGGTCCCAGATTTCAAAATTTTCCTTTTCAGCCAACCCGGCCTTTTCTTTGAGATAACTTAGTCCGGCAATGGCATTAATTCTGTCTGTGAGGTAGAATTTGCCATATAGGTCTGCCATCGTATTCTCGCCTTCAAAAACACCAGGGAAAGCACTTATATTTTCGGAAATAAAAGAATTCGTGCCGGCCTTCAGATGTATTTCAGATTTTTCAGTACGGTACCTGCTGGAAAGGAATATGCCATTTTGTTCACTCAGAAAACTATAAGAAGCATCCTGGAGACCAAAAGATTCGTCATAGTCGGTATTTAACTTGGCCAGTGTCGCCCTGACCCGCACATCCCAGGAATCCGAAATCTCCCAACCCAAATGGGCGGCAGCAGATGTTTGTGCATTTTTGTCTTCTTCGTTGTTCTCAGTAGTAATTGAGGAGATCCCATCCGTATAGCTATGACCAAAATCACCCCCGTATGTAAATCTTGACGACCGGCCATTTATACTTATATTATTACTTGAAGTAGAAGTTTTATATACTTGATTTTCTGTAGTTTGATTAGTTCCAAATGATGATGTGATCTGTGCAGACAAACCGTCCTTTGATGCCTTTTTGGTAGTGATATATAGTACGGCAGTTGCTGCATTCGCGCCATACAAAGTACTGTTGGCTCCTTTAATGATCTCGATGCTTTCGATAGAGGCTGGATTTAATAGACGCAAGTCATAGGTTCCCGAAAATGAGGAAGGATCACTCACACGTACCCCATCTATAAAGACAACTACCTGCCGACCTCGACCTCCTCTGGCATATACGCCTAACACCTCTCCTTGCCTGCTTCTGCCTCCATTGATCTCAAGACCCGCTTGCCGGTTGATGATCTCAGCCAGGGATTGCCCAACTGATCGTGACAATTCTTCTTCTCCAATATGGATAACCATCTTACCGCTTTCCCGCCGTTTACTTTCAAATTTTGTATCGCTGACCAACACCTCATCCAAGTAGTTAATATGAGTTGTATCTGTCGAAACCTGACTAAAACTGCATAGAGACACCCCTCCCAGGAGTATCAGTGTTAAACTGCTTTTTCTCATTTACCAATATTAGCGGGATCGCATAAAACCGAAGTTCACACGCACTTTTATCCCGAAAGTGTTACGTACTAATTTAAGATCAGGCAGGTCTCCTGGCTCGCGTAGTAATGCGCCTTCCCATCCGAGAAACAGACAGTGGCAAAGGATGCAATACCCGTTGGTTTCCCAACTCAGCTTACAGTTGCGGGAACAGCTCCGGATTTATACTTAAGGTATTCACCGGATTCCCTTTTAATGTCCCCATCTTGAGTAGATGGAAACAACCTGAACGATTACGAAGGTACAATAATGACAAACCTTTTGAGGCATTTATTTTAGTCCTACATTTGAATGCTAATGAGCCCTATGAAAAAATGCGTACTCATACTTTGTGCTTGCTCCCTGTGGTTTGTTTCTTGCAGGTCAGAGAAAGAAAAGACCCCTATAAAGAGAGATGCCTCAGCAAAAATAAAATATGCAACAGGTTTTCAGCTGACTAGGCGGGAAAATGGAACTATACTTCTGGAGGTATCTTCTCCTTGGCCAGGGGCCGATAAAAAGTTTACGTATTTGTTAGCGCCTCGGGATTTAGAACTGGAGCCAAACTCGTTGCAAGTAGATGTAGATGCAGTGATACAAGTCCCCGTTCAAAAATATATCGCGACGAGCACGACACATATTCCTGCACTAGAGTCTTTAGACGCTTTGAATAGCATGGTTGGCTTCCCGGGAACCCAGTACGTATCTTCTGAAAAGGCAAGAATACTGATCGATTCTGGGCATATCCAGGAATTGGGAGCCAATGAATCCCTGAATACAGAGATGACCCTGGCGCTAGCTCCTGAAGTTGTTTTTGGATTTTCGATCTCTGATCAGAATAATAGCTATAAATTCCTGGAAGATGCCGGCATCCCGGTGATCTACAATGGGGATTGGACGGAAAACAGCCCGCTGGGAAAGGCCGAGTGGATCCGGTTTTTTGCTCCCTTTTTTGGAAAGGAACAGGAAGCTGATAGTATATTCTCCGTGATCGAGAGGAATTATCAGGAAGCCAAACAACTTGCTACCAGATCAAAGGAAAAGCCCAGTGTTATGAGTGGGGCACTATACAAAGACGTTTGGTACCTTCCCGGAGGCGATAGCTGGGCAGCCCAATTTATTGAAGATGCTAATGCCGATTATCTCTGGGCAGATACACCTGGTACTGGCAGCTTGTCGGTAAGCCTCGAACATGTATTGGAACGGGCTACCGATGCGGATGTCTGGGTCTCCCCTTCCCAATTCACATCCCTGGAAGAAATGCTGGGGGCAAGTAGCCATTACGCCCAATTCAAACCCCTAAAACAAAAGAAAATATACACCTATGCGCTAAAGAAAGGACCGACAGGGGGATTGATCTATTTTGAATCAGCACCTCAGCGACCTGATTTGGTGCTCAAAGACCTTATCCATATCTTTCATCCCGACTTGATGCCTTCGTATCAACTACATTTTTTTAGTCCCTTAGAATAAGTGTTTTTACGCGCAAAACATACTGTTCCTTTTCTGTTTTTATTTCTGCTGCTATGCCTGTGTTTCTTGCTCAACATAGGATTAGGTTCAGTAGATATACCGCTCTCAGAAATATTTAATTCAATATTTGGCGCTGAGTCACAAGAAGGAAACACGGCTTATATCGTCCGGAATTATCGGCTTCCTAAAGCCTTTACCGCTATTCTTGTTGGGGCAGGTCTATCCCTTAGCGGCCTGTTAATGCAGACCCTATTTAGAAATCCTTTAGCGGGCCCATTCGTGCTTGGTATAAGTTCCGGAGCCAGCCTGGGCGCTGCTATTTTATTAATGGGCGGAGCCCTGGTGGGTGGTGCGGCGGCAACTTATTTTTCAGGGGATGTTGCTTTGACTATTGCGGCAAGCCTGGGAAGTTTCCTTGTGTTAGCTGTAGTTGTATATGTAGCATCGAAGGTGAGGGACACCCTGGCCTTATTGATCATTGGTTTGATGTTCGGCAGCCTAACAGCCGCCCTGGTTTCTATCTTATCTTATTTTGCTGATTCTGAAGAATTGCAACGCTTTATTTTCTGGACGTTCGGGAGTGTTGGTAATTTGAGCTGGTCTCAAGTAGGGATATTAAGTATTTGTGTAATGATCGGTGTTCTAATTTCCATCGGGCTGATCAAAACATTGAATTCTTTCCTTTTAGGGGAACAATATGCCATTAGCCTGGGCGTCTCAATAGCCCGTTCACGATTTTGGATCATCATCGCAACAGGAATATTGGCAGGTGCTGTAACGGCCTTTGCAGGGCCTATCGCTTTTATTGGACTGGCAGTACCTCATTTATGCCGGCAACTATTTGGTAGTACAGATCACCGGGTGTTATTACCTGCTGTCTTATTGTATGGGCCTATTTTGCTTCTATTGTGTGATACCGTGGCCCAAATGCCTTCATCGGCCTATGTGCTCCCTATTAATGCAATAACTTCCTTAGTAGGTGCTCCAATAGTTATATGGCTTTTAGTTCGAAAACGTAAAATGATCTTTTAACTTTAGAAAATGCAACTAACTCTTGAATCGCTGAGCATCGGTTATCTTCAAAAACATGAGGATCTCGTGGTAAGCGACGGCATTCAATTCAATTCTTCTGCAGGAGATCTTGTAGGTGTTATCGGCAGCAACGGTATTGGTAAATCAACCTTTTTACGTACGCTGGCAGGACTACAACCCCCTCTTAAAGGATCTGTTTCACTGGATGGGCAGAACATTGCAGGACTTAGTCCCAAAGATCTGAGTCGGAAGATCAGTGTTGTCCTAACCGATCCCATAGCTACCAAGAATCTGACTGTACGCGAATTGATCAGCCTGGGCAGACAACCTTATACGAACTGGCTGGGAACCCTCAGCAGGGAAGATCTGACGAAAATAGACCAGGTATTATCCATGCTTCAGTTGGAGAACATTCAGGATCGGATATGTTACGAACTAAGCGATGGTCAGTTACAACGTGTCATGATCGGCAGGGCGCTGGCCCAGGATACTCCCGTGATCATACTGGATGAGCCTACCATGCATTTAGATCTTGTACATAAGGTACAGCTGCTAAAAATATTGGGCTCTATTGCAAGTGAGTTGGATAAGCTGATCATATTTTCCACGCATGAGATAAACCTGGCCATTCAATTGTGCTCACATCTTCTTGTTATGAATAAAAATGGAGCAAGTTTCGGAAGTCCTGATGCCTTGATCCAAAATGATTCCTTGCAACAACTATTTCCCGATAAAGAAGTCTTCTTTGATCCAAAGAGTAAAAGCTTCACTTTTGAGGCAGCGCCCTGATCAAAATTCTCATCAATACTGTATCTTTACTTTTATTGCCAAAATATGTCAGATACACTACTATATATCATTCTTGGCTTGCTGGTACTGGGGGCAGGCTACCTGATCGGATTTTATATCCGCGGCTTAAAAAACAAGGTGCAGAGCAGTGCACTTGAGCAGCAGCGAACCACCCTTCAAGATCAACTTAACGAGCTTCAGATCCGTGAAGAAGCCTGGCGGAAAGAACAGCATGAGCAAACCATTACAGTAACAAAACAAAGCTCAGAGATCGTACAACTCAGGTCTCGTCATGAGGAGCAGCAAAAAGATGTGGAGCGGATCCAGGAAAAATTCACTAAAGAATTTGAAAACCTCGCTAATAAGATCTTAGAAGAGAAGAGCACCAAATTCACAAAACAGAATCGGGAATCCCTGGAGCATGTTCTGAATCCGCTGAAAGAGAAGATCAAAACCTTTGAAGAGAAAGTCGAGAGAAATCAAATAGAGCGCATAAAAATTAATGCTGCTTTAAAAGAACAACTGGTTGGCCTTCAAAATCAAAATTTAAAGATCACCCAAGAGGCCGAAAATTTGACAAAAGCACTCAAAGGAGATAGCAAGTTTCAAGGTATTTGGGGTGAATTAATACTGGAGCGAGTCCTTGAGAAATCGCACTTAGAAAAAGATCGTGAGTATTCTGTTCAAAAAAGCTTTACTCGCGAAGATGGAAGTCGTGTATTGCCTGATGTCATAATTCATTTACCGGACGGTAAAAAAATGATCGTGGATTCTAAAGTTTCGCTAACAGACTATGAAAAGTATGTTAACGCAGATGAACAGTTAAAGGATAAACACCTAAAAGATCACATTGGCTCATTAAATAGACATATTGCTCAGCTCTCCTCCAAAAAATATGAAGATCTTTATGAAATTGAAAGTCCGGATTTTGTCTTGATGTTTATCCCTGTAGAGCCAGCCTATACAACAGCTGCAAATGCGGACGAGGAATTATATCTTAGGGCATTTGAAAAAAATATAGTTATCGTTACTCCCACAACTTTACTGGCTACACTCAGAACAATAGATACATGGTGGAATAATGATAAACAACATAAAAATGCCCTGGAAATTGCCAAACAAGCAGGAGCCTTATATGATAAGTTTGATGGTCTTATTGGTGATTTAATAAAAGTTGGAAAGAGAATGAACGATGCCAAAGGTGAGTACGAGCTGGCCATGAACAAATTATCTACCGGAAAAGGGAATCTTATCTCCAGGGTTGACAGAATCAAAAAATTAGGCGCCAAGGCTAAGAAATCTATGCCGGAGAGTATCCTAAAAAAGGCCCAGGAATCCGATATGGAAGAAGAAGCCGAATCTTTATAAGCAAGTATGAATAGATTTAAAACGGCAAAAGATTCCCACTTATCACTCACTGAACTTATGTTGCCATCGCATTCCAATTTTGGTGGGAAAGTGCATGGAGGCTATATCCTCAATCTAATGGATCAAATAGCCTTTGCCGTGGCCTCCAAACATTCACAATCTTACTGTGTGACCGCATCTGTGAACAGGGTAGATTTTTTACACCCTATTGAAGTGGGCGAACTGGTTACCCTCAAAGCTTCTGTTAATTACACGGGACGCACCTCTATGGTCGTTGGGGTGCGCGTTGAAGCCGAGCATGTGACTACTGGTGAACGAAAGCATTGTAATTCTTCTTATTTCACCATGGTTGCAAAGAATACGGACGGAAATCCAACCAAGGTTCCGGGACTTATCATAACCGATGAACACGGCATCCGCAGGTTTGCCAGATCTAAGGCACGTAAGGAACAGGCACGTAACCGAAGTAAGATCTACGATGAAGAAGATTTTGAATTGGCAAACCACCTTCATGCTCTTGAGAACGAGAATGTCAAGATCGAGTTACATAACTAGTTCAAACACAGACCATGGATACAACTTCATATAATATTGGTTTGGTCGGACTCGGGGTAATGGGATTAAACCTGGCCCGCAATGTGACTTCTAAAAATTTCACAGTGCTGGGCTGGGACCCTGAAGAAAAACAGCGCAGGCTTGCTGAAGACTACAAGATCCCATGTGCCAGTTCTATTCAGGATATGGTCCAGCAACTTGAATCGCCTCGAAAAATACTTCTGATGGTGCCGGCAGGTGCAGTCGTTGATCAGGTCATAAAATCCATAAGCCCGTCGCTTGAACCTGGGGACATTATCATGGATGGGGGAAATTCCTTTTTTAAGGATACAGATAAACGTTACCAACTGCTGGCCGAGGATGGGATCCATTTTCTAGGATTAGGTATTTCAGGGGGTCATAAAGGCGCCCTTGAAGGACCGGCTATGATGGCTGGTGGCGACCCTGAAGCCTATGCCCAGGTCAAACCAATCTTAGAGGCACTGGCCGCATCGTATGACAGCACTCCTTGTGTCGATTTTATGGGGAAGAGTGCTTCCGGCCATTTTGTGAAAATGGTCCACAACGGCATTGAATATGGTTTGATGCAGGTCATTTCAGAAGCATTCGACCTTCTTGTTGAACTTGAAGGCTATTCCTATGTGCAATGTGCTGCGCTTTTTCAAGAATGGAATAATGGAAGGTTGCAAGGCTATTTAATGGATATCACGGCAAACATACTTGCCAAATCCTCTGGAGAGCGCCCTATATTGGATGAGATCTTTGATGCCGCGGGCCAAAAAGGTACGGGTAGTTGGACTGCACAAAATGCACTGGAACTAGGAGTGCCGGTCCCCGGGATTGACGCAGCAATTCGGATGAGGCAGATCTCTGGAGATTGGCAGGTTCGTGCAGACCTGAGTAATTCCATTGACGGATCCATTAATTATCAGAATGCCACGGCTATAGATGTTGAGTTGGTTGAAAAAGCCATTTACTCAGCTTTGTTATTGGTCTATATCCAGGGTTTTCACCAGCTTCAAGTCGCAAGTAAAGAGTATGGGTTTAGTTATACACTAGCACAGGTTGCGAAGACCTGGCGTAATGGGTGTATAATAAACTCGCAAATGGTGCGCTTCCTTGCCGATGCCCTTGAATCAATAAAAACACATCCATTACTTGTGCCAACACTTGGCGATCAATTAAGAACAGATATTGAGAGTCTCAGGTTTGTGGTAGCAAATGCCGCACTTAGCGGACTTTCATTGCCTTGTATGAGCGCAAACTTATGGTACTGGGACGCTTTCACCCGTGCTGAGTTGCCTACCAGGCTAATACAGGCCCAGCGCGATTATTTTGGCGGACATGGTTATCAAACAGGACCTGACAGTGCTCTCACATCTTTCCCCTGGGAAGAACCTACCAGTTAAATACCCTGCTCAGGTTAAATCCAAAGTATATATCCCCATCTCCCCAATCGCCGACAGCATTACCGAGAAAACCGCTTTCAAAAGTGGGCTGTGCATTCGTAAAATGAAGTTGGAAGACATGACCCCCGGTCTCAATGTCTACGCCTATAGATAACGGATTGACAAATGGGGATCCGTCTGCTCTATTTAGATGCCATCCATAGTCGACATTTAGTCCCCACCTGGGACCTAATTTATATCGTGCCCCTATGCCCAGGGCATATTGTGAGTTATCCTGCGGTGCATAATCCACATAACCCTCATAGAAGTAGGTTGGCATCAATTGCAGCGAGAGGTCCTCACTCACTTTCCTGGAGATCAGGATTTGTTGTGTAAAAGAAACCCGGTCACTAAAATCAACGGGGCGCAAGATCAGATCCTCTTCTAACAAAGTATTGAAAGCCACCTGGCTGTAACCAACGATTGTAACAGGTACATCTTCATCTTGCCGGAGGAAACGATATTTAGCAGATATATCATAGGTCTTATTGAAACTGGAGCGAGAGACAGAGAGGTTGAAACCATCAGAGAACCCATAAAGAAAGTGGAGGCGAGTATTTGCGAAATCCAAGCCGAAAAAGTCATCGAAGCCATTTTTTATACTTCCAAAACGATGGGAAACAATGAAGTAGAACTCACCCTGATTGACCATCTTTGTTGATTCAAAATTCACGACTTTAAGACCTTTAAATGCAGCGGCTGCCACATTTGTGGTATCGTCTTTGTCTATTTCATCCAGTAAGGTATTCTGGGAATTTGAAATAATAGGTGTGATAAGGCACAACAGGCCCAGGATAATAGATCTCATAGCAATTGAATTGGTTTATTTTTTTAACAAATTTAAGGTACAAAAATTAGCAACCATTTGCTAAAATGAGTATCTCTTGAATAATAGTTTAGCAATTTTTATGTTAAATTTTAATGGATAAATGAATATTTAAAGCATTATCATGAAAAATCTACTACCCATTTTCATTTTTACTGGAATTTTACTGACTTCCTGCTCAAGCAGTGACGACAGTGTTGAGATGGACAATAACAATAATAACGGTAACGAACTCACCTATGTTGGTACCATAAGAAGCATTATCAACTCGAATTGCACGGGCTGTCATGGCAACCCACCTACAAACAATGCCCCCATGGCGTTGACAACGTATCTTGAAGTACGGAGCGCGGTTGAAACAAGAAACCTTCTTGGACGATTGAACAGCTCAACTAATCCCATGCCCCCAACAGGCCAACTTCCAACAGGTACACGTCAATTAATTGAAGATTGGGTAGATTTGGGTATGCCTGAGAACTAAAACTTGTGAAATATATAATTCCCCTTCTGCTTTTATTAATAATTCCAAATCCTGCTATAGGCCAGGAGCGGCTGCGCACTTCTAAAGGTGTGATCTCCTTCGATGCCTCTTCTCCCCTGGAGGATATCGTCGCAGTCAATAATCAAGTTAATGGTATTCTAGATCTTCAAACTGGTGAAATAGCAGTGGTACTTTTGATCAAGGATTTTAAATTTCGAAAGAAATTGATGCAGGAGCATTTCAATGAGAATTACATGGAA
>CAMYJF010000011.1 GCA_947258555.1 uncultured Eudoraea sp.
TACTACAAAGTTTTCAGTAGGCTCGATCAGTGAATCGTCATTGATCGGCACTATAATATCGTAAGACTCCCCGTCTGTACCGGCAAAGGTCATACTACCAGAAGTAGTTGTATAATCACCGGGCTCTATAGCCGAACCGTTGTCGGTGGCATAGTTCAGGGTAAATCCACCCTGTACATTACCTGAAAGACGCACTGTAAAAGTAGCCGTACCATCGCCTTCGTTCACGGTAACAGAGGTTGCATCAAAGGATACACCTGAACCGTCTCCATCGTTATCGGTTATAGAAACAATTCCCTGGTTATCGGCAATATTTATAGCTCCTATGGCAGAGATACCTGTCAGATCCAATAAGAATTGTTCTGTAGGTTCAATAAGTGAATCATCCGTTATAGGGATATTGATCACCTCAACAGCTCCATTAGGGCTATTCTCAGGGAACGTCACTTGTCCGGATACCGCAGTATAATCACTTCCCGCAATTGCCGTGTCATCAGCAGTTGTAAAATCAACTGTAAAGCTTTCTTCAGTATCCCCGCTGAGCACTACCACAATTTGCGCATTTCCTACAGCTTCGTCTACGATCAAATCGGATACGGCAACAGAAGCAGAATCGTTGTCCAGTATAGAGCCGTTACCAATACCTTTATTTATACCGATCTCGGTCGTTGTAAGATTAGACAGATTCACCTCGTAGTTCTCAGTATCCTCAACGATCGAATCATCATTGATTGAGACACTTATGGTCTTGGTTTCGCCATGATTTCCGCCAAATGCTATTTGGGAAACGGTAATGGCAGTAAAATCTCCCGGTGCGATTGCTGTACCATTATTCGTTAAATAATCGACTGTAAATCCGCCAGCAACTTCTCCAGTTAGGGTTACCGTAAACGTAGCCGTACCAGCATTCTCGTTAACGCTGGTATCATTAATGGCCAGTCCAATGGGATCACCATTCTCAGTAACATAAATCTTTTGTGTATGTTCAATTTGGTTATCTGCACAGTCAGAAGCGGTCCAGGTTCGTACAATAATATATGTTGTACTTGTATTGTCACCGATGTAAGATTCATCAAGCGTAACCTGAGGATTAGGATCGCACATATCTGAAGCCGTCAAGACTTCAGGTGCAGGAATATTATCATAGGCCGCTACTGTATTAGCAGGTAATGCCTCATTGAAAGTTGGAGAATTGTTATCTACAACTGTAATAGTTTGATCTGATGTAGCGGAATTACCACAAGCATCGGTCAGAGACCATGAACGGGTAATGGTGTATTCAGAAGGACAACTTCCAGTATTGATAGTATCAGTGTAAGTGGCCTCTATTCCGCTGGAACAATTATCCAATTCATCTGTAACATCGCCTGTTAAAGTAAGGTCTTCCGCGTCTTGGTCACATTCTAGAGTGACATCGGCAGGAACTGTAAATGTCGGCACAGTGGCATCCACTATCTTAAAATTCTGTACACAGGTTGCAGAATCCTCACCCTGGTCCAGAATTTGGTTGTTGTTCAGGTCATCAAATAATGTATAGGTGCGCATCACAGAAATGCCGTCCGGACATAAAGCTCCACTTGGGACATCGTTGTGCGTTAATACAAGATCACCGCATGGATTTGGCCCGACCGTAAACACTTCTGATGGAAGGGTAAAGGGAGCGGGTATAGCATTTATGTCACAGCCTTCTATCACCTGCTCGGCAGGATCCAGATCACATGTAGCCAGGAACTGGCAGCATTCAGCCTGAGTGGCCGAGGCTGTCGTGGTACAACCTTGCGCATCGGTTACTATTACATTATAGGTACCTGGCGCTACGTCGTTAAGGTCTTCTGTAGTTGCAGTAAATCCATTTGGGCCTGTCCATGCATAGCTAAAAGGTGCTGAACCTCCCTGAACGGAAATATTAACATCTATTACCGGACCATCGCATTGGGCTACTGCTGAAGATTGCAATGGTGGTATGATTACAATTTCATCTACTGTACCACATTTTGGTGCGATCTGCGCACAATCATGGTTTTCACATGTACTATTGGGTGAAGCATCCGTCCAGGATAAAACCAGATCTGTAAGGCTTAATGCATCACCGCACGTATAGGTGATCTGCCCGTAAGGTAAGGTGGTTATCGTACTGGGAGGCAAACTACCACTGCAACGCGATATGGACTCTGAGGTAACATTCCCTAAAGGATCCGTCGTCGTTAAGTTTCCAAATACAGCAAAAGAGGTCCGTGTTGACCCCGTTGTATTATTTATACTCAAATACAAATTTGCTACAATTTGTTCTCCTTCATCACAGGAATTACACCCCGTTGTATCGATATCCAAAAATGCCCCGACCAATTCAAGATCTTTTGAGGTACAGTCACCGGATGTAATCGTACATGAAGGATCATCTAAAGGATTAGGTATATCTGAAGGATCAGCGGGTTGCTGACTAAAACCTGTAAATGTAAAAAGTGAAAAGAACGCCAATACTAAATATTGGGCGCAGGCTTTTCCGGTTTCTGAATTAAGGTAAAAGTGCTTCATAATTTATCGTATGGGGTGAATCTTACTTAATGAGTAGTTATTAACAGGGCTTTTAGTTACCCGGTCTGAATCCTTTTCAGTATATGCAGTAGCATTACCAGCAAGGCTGCTCGCTTCTTCGGTTAATAAATGTTTAGAGTGTATTATAAGTCGGTTAAGGGCAATTGCACCCTTATCGTTTTTCGACATAGCCTCAAATCTTTTCGCATAGGCATTACTGACATGAGTGAGACCATGCCCTGGAACGATAAAGTCGTCCTGGAAAAGAAGAAATTTTGTAAGGTAAAAGGATTGAGTAGTCTTGTGCATAGGCTAAGATTAACGTTTAGATTGGGACGAAACGGCTCGTAGATTCAGGGGAAAACTTACGCTTTAACTTGTTTACTGCATCTACAGCTGTGATTTTAAATTCTTCAACTTCATTTTCGTCATCAATTTTGCTTTCAATCTGTGTCCCAATTCTAGCGGGACAGGTTAGAATCTATTGATTTCTTAATGACAAATTTCAGCTAAAGTGCTGTAAAAGAAGAATTTATAAGGTTAAGGTTCAGAAAATCTCGATTAAAATCAAAATCTTCGTTCAAGTGTTTAAATTACTTGTTTATCGGGGTAGGGGCTGCACAATTGCTCGATGAAAAGCGTATTTTAAAGAGGCTTTTCTTTGAGTATTGGAGGAGTTGAAACGGAATTTACTTTTTTATTGGAGGGGATCAATCCTTCAGTAAGACCTCTACGCCGCTGAAGTAAATTGATAACTCATCCTCACCTTGATGATGTGTATTAAACCACAATCCGTTGAAGTGTTCAGGTCTTGCCAATTTGGTACGGATCCTGGCCACGGAGTCATTACTTTTTCTCCATGTCCATTCAGTAATATGATAATCGGAATTTATATAAAAATCATAGACATCTCCCGGGGTATATCCTCCCGAATCTCCATACGAAATGGTGACTTTTCTATTTACAACCTCCTTATTGGATGCCTCATTCATGCTTTCAACTTCATACGTAAAACTGTCCCTGTCCCACACAAGTTTAAACGGGAACAGAAGCCAATATGAATCATTTATAAACCTTGCATCAACACCCATCATAGTACTGTCTACCTGAAACTTATTATACTCCACAGTAGTGGAATCTATGGTAGACCGGACCAAACTGTTTTTAACCTCCCATTGCCAGGATCTCGCGGATTTCCTTGTCGGGCGTTCCACATTAAAGGTAAATGAGATCTGCTCAACATCTCCCCAGGACTGGTAGCCATATGCGTCTGCAATACTGTCTAGCAGCGATTTTGACACATCAGTCTCCGCCGTGCTTTTGGGAGCTTCCTGGCAGGCAATGATAAGTAGGGCAAGTAATAAATAGATACAATGTTTCACAGAAATAGATTTTCGTCAAATATAGAACGTTTTTTGAGGCCAACTTTGATGTATTTTTGAATAAAGTGACAACTTCCCCGCCAGTAGAATAAAATTGATCTTCTTTTATGGTGACTTTTCTCAAACAATTGTGTCTTATACTATTAAACAAGCAGACCAAGAACACATTGGGAAGGGAAGATCCTTATAAAGATCTAACGGATCTGGAGCTCGTTGAGCGGATCACGAAGGATAATAATACGATGCTTTTTGGCGTACTCTATGACCGGTACGTCAAAATGGTCTATAATAAATGCTATGGCTTTGCACGTTCAGAAGATGAAGCTGAAGATCTGACCCAGGATGTGTTCTTACTGCTTTTTGTAAAATTGAAAAGTTTTCAAGGCAGGTCTAAATTTTCCAGTTGGTTGTATTCGTTCACCTATAATTTTTGTGTGAATTATGTCAACAGGAATAAGGAACGAAAGATGAGCGATAAATCGAGTCCGATCGAGAAATCTGAACACAAGGTAACAGAGGACATATCGGATGATTCGCTTTTTGATATGCGTTCCGAAAAATTGAAACGTGCACTTGATCTGATAGATCCGGATGATAAAAAGATCCTTTTGCTAAAGTACCAGGATGATGTTTCCATAAAAGAACTGCAAATCTTGCTGGAAGTAGGCGAGAGTGCAGTGAAAATGAGATTAAAACGGGCGAAATCCCGGATATTAGAAACCTATAATACCTTAGAATAGTATGGCTGATTTTAAAAACAACCCGTTTAAGGATTTAGAACGCTCCTTACTGGAGGCGCCTCCTCACATGAAAAAGAAGGTAATGAGCGATATAGCAATTGCGAGGTTTATCATGGATATGGCTTCCTTGCTCACATTGAACTACGGCTCTGTTTTGGAGGGAATATTCAGGACAAATAAACGCTAGATTCGTAACTTAACACTATAAACCAGCACTCATGGACACGATCAATGAATGGAAAAATCTGACCTTTGATACCCTGTCAAAAATCATCCAGGATATAGCAGGCGCATTACCTGGCTTATTAGGGGCGATTATTGTACTCGCCTTTGGATGGTTCTTCAATAAGATCATTCGCTATATATTAAAAAAAGTCTTTAAGCTCATAAAGATCGATGCAGCTTCTGATAAGATAAATGAAGCACAGATCTTTGGTGATAGCAAGGTAAAGATAGATATAGCCGTGATCTTGCTCAGCTTTGTGAAATGGCTCCTATGGCTGGTCTTTATTATTGTTGCTGCTGATATTATGCAACTTTCCGTGATCTCCGAGGAGATCGCCAACTTGTTGCGATATCTTCCTATACTGCTAAGTGCCATGGTGATCTTTTTGATCGGACTCTATGCAGCCCGACTCATAAAGAAGGCATTGATCACTGTATTTGACTCAATGGGTGTTGGTGGATCTAAGATCATCAGCAATATTGTTTTCTACATCATTGCCATTTTTGTGACCATCACGGCGCTAAACCAGGCCGGGATAGATACTACGATCATAACCAGCAATATCACGATGATCATGGGCGCATTTTTACTGGCAGCTGCCCTTGGGTTCGGACTCGGATCACGTGATGTCATCGGGGATGTGCTGCGTACATTCTATACCCGCAAGCAATATGCTGTAGGCGATGTGATCAGTATAGGTAAGTTGAAAGGGACCATTGAAAGTATTGATAACATCAGTCTTACCCTCTCCACGGAAGAAGGCAAAATTGTAGTCCCGATTAAAACAGTGGTCGAAAATAAAGTAAAGATCCACAACTAACACACTCTCTAGGGCATTACATTTTCATAAGAATTTGTGTACTTTTACCGCTCAAAATGTAACGTATACATGAGCGCTAAAAAAAGCAAAGTCCAGGAAACAATCGATGAAAAAATATTAGAGGAACGGAAGGTTTTTCTATGGGGTATGGTCGATGATGATTCTGCCAAACATGTGATAGACAGATTGTTATATCTGGATATGTTGAATAACAAAGAGATCCAGTTTTATATAAACAGCCCGGGAGGTTATGTCACTTCCGGTTTTGCTATATATGATACTATTAAAAGTTTAAAGAGCCCCGTCTCAACCATTTGTTCAGGCTTGGCAGCTTCTATGGGGTCTATTCTATTATCTGTAGGTAAAAAAGGCCGGCGCTTTATCCAACCTCATGCGCGTGTTATGATCCATCAACCCAGTGGGGGTGCAAGGGGCCAGGCTTCTAATATTGAGATCCAGGCAAAAGAGATCTTGCTTACCAAAGAATTGGGTGCTCAGATCCTCGCGGATAACTGCGGTCAGACCTTTGAAAAGATCATGAAAGACTTCAATCGTGATTATTGGATGGGCGCAGAAGAATCTATCGAATACGGCATTGTCGATGCTGTAATGGAATAAATTTCTACTAGTTTTTATGTGAGGGCTAAGAAAGCGCTATCAGATCTTGGAGAAGAGTTTGTGCATTTTTTGCTGCTCTTCTTCTGCCAATACCGGATCTACCAGGATACGGCCGCTATGCTCATCTGTAATGATCTTTTTGCGGGAGGCGATCTCTACCTGCACCTGAGGTGGGATGGTAAAGAAGGAACCACCGGAAGCGCCACGCTCGATCGGAACTACGGCTAATCCATTTTTTACATTGCCACGGATACGTTTGTAAGCAGTGATCAGACGATCTTCGATCTGCTTTTCATATTGCTTGGACTTAGTCAGAAGGGCTTTTTCTTCTTTGTCCGTTTCGGCAAGAATGGCATCTAACTCACTTTTCTTATGCTTTAAATGGGCATCGCGTTCAGAGAGTCGTTCTTTGGTTTCACTGACGACTTCTTTCTTTTGATCGATCTGAACTTTAAATTCTTTTATATTCTTCTCAGCCAATTGAATTTCCAATTCCTGGTATTCCACTTCTTTGGCTAAAGAATTGAATTCGCGACTGTTGCGTACATTTTTTTGTTGTTCGCTGTACTTCTTGATCGCTGCTTTCGCTTCTTCGATAAGATTTTTCTTTGCACTGATCTCATAGTTGATGGTTTCCACATCAGTTTTGAGTTTATCTATACGGGTTTTCAAACCTGTTACTTCATCTTCAAGATCCTGTACTTCCAAGGGCAATTCCCCACGCACATTGCGAATTTCATCCACCCGGGAATCAATCAACTGCAAGTCGTATAAAGCTCTTAGCTTGTCTTCAACAGTAACTTCTTTCTTCGTCGCTTTCTTAGTCGCCATAATTAATAGTAATAGACAGGATTTGTAATACTCTCCGATATCAGGAGGGCAAAATTAGCAATTTTTTTCCGAAGATAATCATGTATTAAGGCTTTAGTAAACTGCTCGGATTCATAATGTCCAACATCGAGCAGTAATATTTGGCCTTCAGCCTCATAGAATTGATGGTATTTCAGGTCTGCGGTAATAAATGCATCTGCCTCCTGAGCCTTGGCTGAGGCAATGGCAAAAGCCCCACTTCCTCCAAGAACTGCCACCTTTTTTATGCGCTTACCCAATAAGCTGCTATGTCGAATTCCGCCTGTCTTTAATTTTGTCTTAACGAGATCCAGGAATTTTGTCTCACTCAGGGCTTCTTTAAATTCACCAATCATGCCCATTCCCAGGTGCTTGTTTGTATTCTCCATTTCAAAGATCTCATAAGCAACTTCTTCGTATGGATGATGGTCGTACAGGGCAGCGATCACGGATCCCTTCTTATGGGTTGGAAGGACGACTTGAATCTGTGTTTCTTCCTCCGTATGCAATTCTCCCTTAGTGCCTAAAGTGGGTTTGGCATTTTCAAGAGGTTTAAAACTTCCTGTTCCCTGTAATTGAAAACTACAATGACTATAATCTCCAATATGTCCGGCGCCTGCGTCAAAGAGCGCTTGCAGTAGGTCGGGGGCTTTGTCTTTAGGGACATAGGTAGTAAGCTTTCTAAGGCCAGAAGCTTTCGGGATCAAAATTTTAGGGTCTAAAATGCCTAATACATCACACAGTTTTGCGTTTACGCCATTAGGGGAATTATCCAGGGCAGTATGCAGTGCGTATATGGCGATGTCATTTTTTATGGCCTTCATAACCACTCGCTCCACATATGTACTGCCGGTTAGTGTCTTTAATCCGCCAAAAATTATCGGATGAAAACTGATGATCAGATTGCATTTCTTATCTATAGCCTCGTCCACAACACTTTCCAGGGTATCCAAGGTTACGAGTATGCCGTTTACTTGCTGAGTCGGGTCGCCAACCAGCAGTCCCACATTGTCAAAGTCCTCTGCAGTGCTGAGCGGTGCTAAAGTTTCTAATATTTCAGCAATTTCCCTGATGATCATTTTGGCTTGAATTAAGGTCATCAAAGATAAAATATTATATTTTCGTTCAGATGCGACTCCTCAGAATTTTAGCCTTTCCAATTGCTCTTCTTTATGGTATGGCCATTTATATCAGAAATGCCCTCTACGACTGGGGATTGTTTAGGAGTGCGGAATTTCAAACCAAAACTGTCAGTGTTGGAAATCTTTCTGTTGGGGGCACCGGGAAGACACCCATGGTCGAATGGTTGATCACACATATGCCGGCTTCATACAAACTGTCTGTTGTTACAAGGGGATATGGGCGTAAATCTTCAGTGCCCATATTGGCTGATCCGGAGCATACAAGTGAAGAGATCGGGGATGAACCTAAGCAGCTTATTACCAGGTTCCCTGACCTCTGCCTGCGTGTTGATGGTGATAGGAGGAGGGCTATTCAATGGCTGGAAGAACACGTAAAGCCGGATATTATCCTCTTAGATGATGCACATCAGCATAGGCGAATAAGGCCGAGTTTAGGGGTTTTATTGACTACTTATGATAATTTGTATACGGAAGACTATTTCCTGCCAACTGGCAGCCTGCGGGATAGCCGAAGAGAAGCGCGGAGGGCTGCATGTATTGTTGTGACTAAATGTCCGCCGGAGATGACGTTACAAAAGCAGGAAGAAGTGCTTAGAAAATTAAATCCGGGAAAAGGGCAGGAAGTATTCTTCGCTACGCTACAGTATGATGAGGTTTTACATGGAGCTAAACCCAAGAGTATTCATGAACTCAGGGATAGGCCTTTCACTTTGGTTACAGGAATTGCCCAACCAAAACCCTTGGTTGGTTTTTTAAGATCGAAAGGTCTAGAATTCAAACATCTGAAATATTCAGATCACCATCAATTCTCAGAAAAGGAAGTCGAAAAATTTAAAAAGATAGATGAGTTGCTCCTTACCGAAAAGGACTATGCCCGGGTGGGACATTTATTGCCCAATGCAAGTTATATCAGAATAGCACACAAGTTTTTAGAAGAGGGAGGATCCAGGTTTCTGGATCTATTGGGAATTAAGAAACAGAACGCTTCAATTTAGGTTCCAGGATATTTTCACCAACTTTTTGATAAAATAATTCCGGCTTGAAGGGTTTAGTGACAACGTCGTTACAACCGGCGGCATAGAAGGTTTCTACACTGTCGTCCAGGGATATTGCCGTAAGCGCAACAATGGGGATCACCGTATCAAACTGGCGTATCTGAATAGTCGCTTCTACTCCACTGATACCTGGTAAATGAATGTCCATAAGGATACCATCATAGGAATTGGCTTTGGTCATATCAACAGCCTCATATCCATTATTTGCAATATCACAAGTAACGCCTCGCTTAGAGAGCATTTTTTTGGTGATCACCTGGTTGATCTTATTGTCTTCTACGACAAGTACATGCAGACCATCTAGCTCATATTCTTTGTTCTCAGGTTCGAAGAGAATTTCTTCAGGTTGTGCCTCCTTCGCATTCATCACGATCTCAAAGTAGAATGCACTTCCTTTTCCTTCTTCACTTTCCAGGGCAATATCACTGTCAAACAAGCCGAGTAAACTTTTCACAATAGAAAGGCCCAAGCCGGTGCCTCCGTATTCCCGATTGATCTGAACAGAACCCTGATCGAAACTGTCGAAGATATTTTTTTGTTTCGCATCCGCAATGCCAATACCATTGTCCTGCACCTCGAAATAGATTCGGGCTTCTCCATCTTCATGACGAAGTTTTTTTGCAATGATCTTTACATAGCCATCGTGGGTAAATTTGATCGCGTTGCCAACCAGGTTGATAAAGATCTGGGACAACTTCATTGGGTCGGAAAGCAAATTCCTGGGAATATCTTCGTCATAATCCAAAAGAAGCTCAGTATTATTTTGTTTGGCATTTTGTTGCAAACCGGTAATTACATCTGTCAGTACCTTCTTAAGGCTAAATTCAATAGAACGAGGCTCCAGTTTCTCCGCATCGATCTTGTTGATCTGAAGGATGTCATTGATGAAGTTCAGCAGGTAATCCCCGGAGAATTTTAAAGATTTTAGGTGTTCTTTTTGATGATCGGCCGGACTCTCTTCCAGGAGGATATGAGTTAAACCCGTTACTGCATAGAGCGGTGTTCGCAATTCATGACTAACGGTAGAAAGGAAATTTGTTTTTGCTTCCATGGCCTGGACGGCAGCATCCCTGGCGGCTTGCAACTCCTTATTTTTAGTTTGCAACAGATCATTCGTTTTTAATTTGATCTGGTTGTTTCGGAAAAGCGACACAGCAAGTAAAGAGATGATGGTCAGGAAGGCAGATGTAAGTATGGCCGTTATTTCAGATCGACTGGCAGACTCATTAAGCTCTTCAATTTCCTCGGTCTGACGATCGATCGTATCCTGCATAAAAGTATATTGGATTTGATCTGCTGTTTTGGCTTCGGCTTTTAATTTTTCTATGGTAAATACAGAATCTTTGATATTCATCAGATTCCGATTGTGTTTTAAAGAAAGATTGTAACTGGCCACTTTTTCATAGGCCCCCCCCAACAATTCATTGAGTGCGACAATTTCTTTTGAATACTCATTTTTCTCGGCAATTATCAGGGCATCGTTAGCGTATTTGATACTTTCCTTATACATCTGCCTTGCGGCATACAATTTCGCCAGACCTTGATTGGCTTTCGTAATAAAGTAATCCCGTTCAAAGGCATCTGTGTTTACCAGGAGGGCATTATAATTGGTGATGGCGCTGTCATATTTCTCAATACTCGCGTAAATATGTGCCTCGAGTAATAAAATATTATTGCGGAGATTACGATCATTGGTCAAAGATTTAGCTTCATTGAGCATATAGATGGCCTGAAAATTATTTCCGCTGTTGTAAAGAAGTTGGGCTTCAATATATTTATGGACGGCGGTACCGTATGGATAGGCCAGATTCTTAAGTAAGACTGTAGCTCGATCCCAATAAAATTCTGTAGTTTCTCTTTTGTTCATATCCAAATACAGGATAGCAAACATATGATAGCAATCTGCAAGGATCTTTTCGCTTTCCTGTTCTTCAGATAAGGTAGCAGCCTGATCTAGAGCCTCGAGGGCAAGCCCGATCTTATTTTCGTGTCTATATTGGCTAGTTCGCAAGAAAAGACTCTCGAAATCGGCATCTTCATAGGAACGCTTTTGAGCTGAGACATTAAGGCAGAATAGCCCAATACTTCCGAAAAGGATAAGGCTTCTGACGGCGGTATGAATGTAGGTAGGTCTCAACCGAATTGCTATTCTTGGCATTATATTTAGGGCTCTGGTCTTTTGGGCTAACACACCAAAAGGTTTTTTCACAGTTTATCTATATCATCTATTTATAGATACTGCCTGAAAATCAAACGTCTGGGAGGGGCATAAATTGCATTTTCCAGACTAGGAAATATACCTATTTTTAGTTAATATGCTTATGTGCTTTGTAAGATGACCTCACCAAAGCACCGCTCTCTACATGCCTGAATCCCATTTCAAGGCCAAGTTCTCGGTATTTCTCAAAGGTCTCCGGCAGGATGAATTCCCTTACTGGCAAGTGTTTTTTGGAGGGTTGTAGATACTGTCCAATGGTAACTACATCCACTTTATTTTTTCGAAGATCCTCAAGCGTTTCAATAACTTCTGATTCCTTTTCCCCAAGACCAAGCATGATCCCTGATTTAGTTCTTTTGGCGCCATTGTCGCTTAAATAGCGTAAAACGCCTAAACTACGGTCATATTTAGCCTGAATGCGCACTTCGCGTGTCAGCCTGCGAACTGTTTCCACATTATGGGAGATAACTTCCGGTCCTACGGCAATAATTCGATCTAAATGATCGGTAATACCTTGAAAATCAGGAATTAACGATTCCAGCGTGGTTTCAGGATTCATTCTGCGTATCGCTTTAACGGTCTCAGCCCATATAATGGATCCCATATCGGTAAGATCGTCTCTGTCCACTGACGTTATCACAGCGTGTTTGATCCCCATGATCTTGATTGAACGGGCGACTTTTTCGGGTTCTTCCCAGTCTACTTGATGTGGCCTTCCGGTCTGTACGCCACAAAAACCACAGGAGCGGGTACAGATATTTCCAAGGATCATAAAGGTGGCTGTGCCTTCACCCCAACATTCACCCATATTAGGGCAACTCCCTGAAGTACAAATGGTGTTAAGTTCATATTTCTCTACCAGGGATCTCAATTGGGTGTATTTAGACCCAGTAGGTAGTTTTACCCTTAGCCATTTTGGCTTCCCTTTTGGAGGTTGAACATGTGTTGCCAAATCCTTACTCATACCGCAATTTTATGCAAATATACAAACTTAATCAGCCGTTATTTATTCTTTACGATGGACTTCCAGATTGGATACTGTGGGCTAATAACTTTTTAGCTCTCAATAATTTAACTTTAATATTATTGATCGGCTCATCTAATTCATTAGCGATCTCCGCATAGGATAATTCGTTGAAATATCGAAGATTGATCACTTCCCGATAGTGAGGCTTTAATTTCTTGATATGCGTAAGCAGGGAATTCAGGTTTTGTTCTGTGATCAATTGATCTTCTGCCGTAGGGGCGTCATCCAATACCTTCCGTATTGCATCTTGATTTCCGGAATCTACAGATTCCAGCACATTTCGTTTGCGTTTACGGATCAGGTCGACATGCAGATTTTTGGAAATGGTGATCAACCATGTTTTGAATTCATAGGAATCATCGTATGTATCGATCTTGTCAAAGGCTTTTGAGAAGGTCTGAATGGTAATATCCTCAGCGTCATTCTCATTTTCGGTGCGAATGAGCTGGAACCCATATACATCGTTCCAGAAGCTATCCAGTAAATAACTAAAAGCCATTTGATTTCCTGCCTTTGCTTTGGCAATGGCTTCGTGCAGTGCTATATTCCTATCTTCCAACTATGGATATTGTTATGTGGTCTAAAGCTGTGAGAATTAGGTTTCCAAGCCGTCTTTCTTGCAATCCTCACCTGGCATTTTTCCGCAATACCCACAAGCTTCCCCCTCTTTGTTCAAATATGGGTTTTGTGAAGCACAGGTACCTGCAAACTGCCCGTCTTTTTGAGACCAGATCTTAATGGCAATGCCGGCAAAAGCCAGCGCCAGAAGGCATATTGTAAGGACTAAAAGCATATTGAATAACTTTAGGCAAAGATACAAATAAAGCCCCATTTCTGGGGCTTCAATTTATCGTTTAGTTGAAAAGTGTATTGTGCTAATACTTGAGATTGGCAACAATATTTTCAACTGTTGGAGACGTATTACCGCCTTTAGGTTCTATAGTGATATACCCCATGGCAGAATCTGAATAGGGCAGGGCCCAAAGTTTGTCATTATCCTCAAAATCGCGAATAATGCCCATATCAACCATTTCACCATTCACCTCAGCCCACATCTGATAACATTGATCTTCGGGGAGTTGGGGTAAATTTTGAACATTGATATAAGACAACTTTTTAACCGGGTTCACATAAGCTACCGCTTTTAATTCCTTAGCACGCTCATTTCCCTTCATATAATACTTACGAGTATTCGGGTTATTAAGCACAATGAATTGATTGCGGACATCTTCGAGTTGTTCCCTCATATCAGCTTCCAAAGTTTTGATCTTGTTATTAACGATCACATTTTCTTGCTGAAGGTTTTTGTTTTGGTCATAGAAGAAGTATGAGGATCCTGCAAAAATAAAGGCTGTAATTGAAGCAGCTATGGCATATCTCCTAAAGCGACGTTTTCCAGCATCCTGGGCACGGATTATTGCCAAAATCTTGGCTTTTAATCCCTCCGGTGGAGTAAGGGCATGCATCTTGGCAAAGGCCTCGAGATTACCCTGTAGCTCATTGAACGTTTGCCGTACTTCCGGGTACATGGCAATATATCGTTCCACTTGCAGTGTTTCTTCCTGGGTAGTTGAACCCAAAAGATATTTTTCCAGCAAGTCGGTATCCAAGAATATGCGTATTTTTTCTTTCATAGAATACTTATTATTAGGGCTAAAAGTGCACTTGTAGAACCATATATTTTTCTAAGTTCTCTCAAGCCTATCTTCAACCTGGATTTTATGGTGCCCAGCGGAATGTCCAACTCATCGCTGGCTTCCTGTTGGGTCATCCCCTGAAAAAACAGGGCGTCTAGAACAATCTGGTACTTTTGTTCGATCTTATCCAGATTTTCACGGACGTCCAAAAACTCAGGTTTGATACTTTCAATACCTAGATTATATACGTCTGAAACATCCATTTGGATTTCTTTTTCCATCTTGGTATTGGAACTTCTCAATTTGTCTATAGCAGTATTTCGTGTAATTCGGAAAAGCCAGGTGAACAATTTTGCTTTAGAGGAATCGTATGTATCTGATTTTCGCCAGATCTTCACAAAACTTTCCTGGAGTATGTCCTGCGCCAGTTGCTCGTCCCGCACTACCTTGTAGGCGACACCAAATAGCGTATCACCATAGTGGTCGTAAAGCAATGAAATAGCTTTTTCATTACGTTCCCCTAGCAGTTCAACGATATGCTTTTCAAGTAGTGCGCTCATGTTACTTTAGTCCTCGGAGACTAATTCTGTGATTCACGGCATCCAATAACCGGATTCTCACCGTATATAGGCTAAACGCAGATTTTGGCAATTGATTGTCAGCGATGCGTTACTCTATCTTATTAGAATAAGTGTACAATTGGTTATTGTACATTTAGTTTTTGGTTAGTTTGGTTTGGTATAACCCCTGGGATCTATATTTCAGGGGTTATTTTATACCAGACTACGCCTGTCTATAAAGGTAGTAAAATAGCTAAAAGTGTGGGATTATATTTACTTCCGGCTGGATGTGTATCCCAAACCTCTTGTGCACTTCTGACTTAATTTTTAATGCGAGGTCCAGTAATTCTTTTCCTGTAGCATTTCCAAGGTTAACCAGCACGAGTGCTTGCTTCTCATAGACGCCGGCATTTCCGTGTTTCGTGCCTTTAAATCCACATTGTTCAATAAGCCATCCGGCAGGTATTTTTATACTCCCGTCATCCTGTAGATAGCCCGGGATATCTGTATGTTCTGTTTTTAGGGCTTGATAGGTTTTCTCACTGATCACAGGGTTTTTGAAGAAACTGCCAGAGTTACCGATCTCTGAAGGATCGGGAAGCTTACTTTGCCTGATGGCGATGACAGCATTGGAGATATCTTTTATATCCGGTTTTGTAATACCGCGCTCTGTCAATTCTTCCTTGATGGCCCCATAAGACGTATTGAATGTATGAGTCTTCTTAGTAAGCACCAAAACTATGGATGTAATTACATATTTGCCCTTCCCTTCGCTTTTGAAATAGGAATCCCTGTATCCAAACTGACATTCTTCCTTTGAAAAAGTATGGATCTTAGCTGTATCCATAGACATCGCATCGCATTGCAGAAGAATGTCTTTTAACTCCACGCCATAAGCACCTATATTTTGAATTGGCGCTGTCCCTACATTACCGGGGATCAATGATAAATTTTCTAATCCCCCATAGCCATGCTGTATTGTCCACAACACAAACGGGTGCCATACTTCCCCGGCCATAACTTTTAATGCGATCTGCTGCTCATCTTCCCAAAGGGGAACGATCCCTTTTATCGCTATATGGATCACCAGGGCGTCTACAGCCTCTGTAAGGAGGATATTGCTGCCACCTCCCAGGATAAACTTTTTAGGATATCCTTTTAGAAGCAAGGCCTCCCTTAATTCATCCACATTTTCTACGGATACGAAATAACGAGCAGTCGTATCGATCCCAAATGTATTATAGGATTTTAGCGAATGGTGTTCAAGGATCTTGATCATGCCTTATAGGCTTTTAAGGCTTCGCTTAGTATTCTGACAGCTTTTTTGAGTCGGTCTGACTCTAACACATAGGCGATTCGAATTTGATTTGAACCCATGCCGGGGGTAGAGTAAAAACCACCTGCCGGTGCCACCATAACGGTCTCTCCTTCAAATTCAAAGGACTCCAGCAACCATTGGGCAAATGCTTCCGCGTCGTCCACTGGTAAGGCGGCAATACAATAGAAAGCTCCTTTGGGTCGTGTTACCTGTACTCCTTCAATTTTTTGCAGCTCCTCAATGAGTACATTCCTGCGCATCTCGTATTCCCGGATAACATCTTCGAAATAAGAATCGGTTGTTTCTAAAGCAGCTTCACTGGCTAGCTGACCCAGGGTAGGCGGGGAGAGTCGGGCCTGGGCAAATTTCAAGGCTGTCCGGATCACTTCCTTATTTCGGGATATGAGGCATCCCACACGGGCACCGCACATACTATATCGTTTTGAAACAGAATCGACCATGATGGCATGCGATTCCATTTGGGGTTCTTTTAGGATGGAATGGTGGACATGTCCTTCGTAGGCGAATTCTCTGTACACCTCATCCGCGATCAGGAACAGATCGTGCTTTTTAACCAGGGCCGTTAATTGAGTGATCTCATCATGTGTATACAAATAACCGGTTGGATTTCCGGGATTGCAGATCAGAATCGCTTTAGTACGGGAATTGATCGCCTTTTCAAATTCTGCGATGTCCGGCAATGCAAAATTGGATTCAATACCGGATGTCACAGGAACTACACCTACCCCTGCAGCTGTGGCGAATCCGTTGTAATTGGCATAAAAGGGTTCGGGAATTATGATTTCATCTCCATGGTCAGCAATGCTATTCATGGCAAAAGAGAGTGCTTCAGACCCTCCTGTGCTCACAATGATGTCTGAGCTGTCTATTTCTATCCCGTGTTTGGCGTAATACCCGGCCAATTTCCGCCTGTATGTCTCGCTACCTTCTGTTCTACTATAAGCCAGGACATCAATAGTGTGGTTGCGGATGGCATTCAAGGCCACTTCGGGAGTTTTAATATCGGGTTGTCCGATATTAAGGTGTATTACCTCAACCCCATTTTTCTTAGCTTTTTCTGCATAAGGGACTAGTTTCCGGATAGGTGATTCCGGCATGTTGCTTCCTTTATTTGAAATTTTTGGCATTACAGGCAGTTTGAGGCAAATTTGGGAAAATAGTACTGACTATACAATATTCCTGAGGATAAAGCTCGCGATTAACGGAATGTTAAATACATGGCAACCGACCTTCATTATTTGTAACTTTAAGGAAGTAGGATGTTTCCCGGTATGCAAAAACTGAAATTTTTATTGGCTATAGCACTGACCCTTGGGCTTTTCCAATCTGGTCACTCGCAATTCTTTGAACTTCCCGAAGATCAGAAATTCCAGAAAGTAAGATTTGAAATGATCAATAATTTGATGATCATCCCCATGGAGGTAAATGGGGCAGAACTTTCGTTTATTCTAGATTCAGGAGTTAGTACACCTATATTATTCAACTTATCAGACCAGGATTCCATTCAGCTTAATAATGTGTCTGAGATCAAGATCCAGGGACTGGGAGAGGGAGAATCGGTGCGTGCTTTGAAGTCGTCTGGCAACGTCTTCAAAATGCATAATATTCGAAACTTCAATCAGCAGCTTTATGTGGTGCTGGATAAGAATATCAATTTTTCACCCGCACTTGGGATACCCATTCACGGTATCATAGGGTATGATCTTTTTAAGGATTTTGTTGTAGACATCAATTATAGTCGGAATATCATCAAGTTTTATCCCCCAGCTACCTATAAAGCCAAATCGAGAAAAAATAGTGAAACCTTACCACTTATTGTCCATAACAGACGTGCCTTTATCGATGGAGAAGTCGTAATGACCAATGACGACGATATTCCCGTTAAATTATTGATCGATACGGGGAGTAGCGATGCAATATGGTTGTTTAATGATCCCATAAAAGGAATTGGTATTCCGGACATGCACTATGAAGATTATTTGGGACGTGGTTTGAATGGGGATATTTATGGCAGGCGGACGAAAGTAAAAAGTATTAAAATCGGATCCTTTGAAATAAATGATGCCAAAGCAGCTTTTCCCTACATGTCCTATTTCCAGGCAGCGACCAATTTAGAAGACAGAAATGGCAGCTTGGGTGCAGAAATATTGAGGCGGTTTAACGTGGTATTTAATTATAGAATGCGGCAAGTAACGCTGAGTAAGAACAATCATTTTAATGAACCCTTCCACTATAATATGAGTGGAATTGCCTTGCAGCACAATGGCGTTCGCTATGTGGCTGAAAGAATATCAAGCTCGAATCCCGCAACACGAGACGAAAGGGTATTTGGGGATATCAAGCTTTTAATGGGTAATCAAACCAAGATCAGCCTGGTCCCGGAGATCGTAGTATCTGCCATTAGGGCCGGTAGCCCTGCTCATGAGGCAGGTTTGCAGGAAGGAGATGTAATTCTGGCAGTCAACGGTAAAAAGATCCATAACTACAAACTACAAGAGATCCTAAAGTTGTTAAATGAACGGGAAGGGAAACGCATCAGGGTGCAGATCGCAAGGCAGAACAAGGACCTGCTTTTCAGTTTTGTTTTGAAGAAAATGTTCGAATAAAAAAACCCCTGATCAAAGATCAAGGGTTATTAATTCTATTTTGAAAGGTGTTTATTTCTGATCTACACCTTTTACTTCGCCTTTAATTTTCAGGATGATGGTAGGGGTATCTGCATTGGAAAGGACAGTTATTGCCTTTCGAATAGGTCCAACCCGTTTCGTATCATACTTTACCTGGATCTCACCCGTTTTACCTGGTAATATGGGGTCTTCAGGTTTTTTCGGGATCGTACACCCACAGCTGGAGCTTACTTTCGTGATAATTAATGGAGCTTCTCCTGTGTTCGTAAATTCAAAAACACGTACCCCATCACTACCTTTTTCGATCTCTCCGTAATCTATGGTGTCTTCCGTAAATTCAATTTTAGCTACCTTTTCCTGGGCTTGTACCCCAAAGGTAAGTAGGCCAAATACTAATAGTACAATTACATTCTTCATAATTATCTCAAGGTTTTGGGTAAATTTCAAATGTAAATGATTTGTCATCAACATCAAAATTCTTTTGTTATCTACTAACGTTAGTTATTTTTGTTTCGTATTTATAATTAGGTAAAAAAACCCATTATTATTAATGGTTTTAAGACCTGTCGATGGTCATTTTTTTTCTACCGGACTTAATTTTTCAAAAACCGTACCGAAAATTGGATATTCCTTCAAAATATAAGCCTGCAACGATCGAAGACCGCTGGTATTCTTACTGGATGGAAAACGACTATTTTTTTTCCAAACCGGATGAAAGAGAGCCATATACAGTGGTAATACCCCCTCCAAATGTCACAGGAGTGCTTCATATGGGGCATATGCTGAACAATACTTTACAAGATGTATTGGTCAGGAAGGCCCGTTTGGATGGCAAAAATGCCTGTTGGGTTCCGGGCACAGATCACGCGTCTATAGCTACCGAGGCCAAGGTTGTTGCCAAATTGGCAGAAGAAGGGATTTCTAAATCAGATATCAGCAGGGAGGCGTTTTTAGAGCACGCATGGGACTGGACGCATAACTACGGGGGTGTGATCCTGGAACAGCTCAAAAAATTGGGTTGCAGCTGCGACTGGAACCGGACGAAATTCACCATGGATGATGATCTTTCTGCTTCGGTGATCAAAGTGTTTGTAGACCTGTATGAGAAGGGACATATTTACCGCGGCTTCAGAATGGTAAATTGGGACCCCCAGGCCAAAACTACCTTATCTGATGAGGAAGTTATATACGAGGAAAAGCAAGGCTTATTATACTATATATCCTATCCAATTCAGGATTCAGATGAACGGCTTACCATAGCGACTACCAGACCTGAGACGATCCTGGGAGATACTGCAATTTGCATACATCCAGACGATCCGCGTTTTACACATCTAAAAGGCAAAAAAGCGATTGTTCCGGTCTGTAATCGTCCAATACCGATCATTGAGGATTCCTATGTTGATATGGAATTCGGAACGGGTTGCCTAAAAGTAACCCCGGCCCATGACCTGAATGACAAAGAAATAGGCGAAAGACACAAGCTGGAATTTATTGACATCTTTAATGAAGATGCTACGCTCAACGCTTATGGGTTACACTACGAAGGCATGGATCGTTTTGCTGTCCGTAAAGCCATTCGGAAGGAATTGGAAAAAGATGGCTTTCTTGTAAAAACCGAAGACTATGTGAACAAGGTGGGTACGTCTGAACGAACCAAGGCAGTAATAGAGCCGAGGCTGTCTGAGCAGTGGTTCCTGAAAATGAAAGAACTGTCAGTGCCTGCCATAAAAGCCATACAATCCAAAGAGATCAAGTTATTTCCAGCCAAATTTGAAAATATGTACCGGCATTGGATGGAAAATATCCGGGATTGGAACATTTCGAGACAACTCTGGTGGGGACAGCGAATTCCGGCCTATTATTACAGCGAGGGCACCCAAAACTTTGTGGTGGCCGAGACTGCAGAGGAAGCCCTGGAGAAAGCACGATCTGCCAGTAGTAATCCGGATCTACAGGCTACAGACCTGCGCCAGGATGAAGATGTAGTAGATACCTGGTTCTCTTCCTGGCTATGGCCAATGAGTGTCTTTGGAGGGATCCTTGATCCCGAGAATGAAGAGATAGAATATTACTATCCCACCAGTGACCTGGTGACTGCCCCGGATATTATATTTTTCTGGGTAGCCCGGATGATCATGGCCGGATATGAGTACCGTAATGAGCGTCCGTTTTCTAACGTCTATTTTACCGGGATCGTTAGGGATAAGCAACGCAGGAAGATGTCAAAATCCCTGGGTAATTCGCCGGATGCCTTGAAATTGATCGAAGAATTTGGCGCCGATGCGGTACGTGTAGGCCTTATGTTAAGTGCGCCTGCCGGGAATGACCTGCTTTTCGATGAAGCATCATGTCAGCAAGGCAAGAATTTTGCCAATAAAATATGGAATGCCTTCAGACTTGTTCAGGGATGGGATGTGAAGGAAGGCGAGCCTACGCCCGCAGCAGTCAAGGGCTTAGAATGGTATGAGGCTACGTTTAACCACACGCTTAGCACTATTGAAGACCATATGTCTAAATACCGGATATCCGACGCCCTAATGGCTATTTATAAGCTAATATGGGATGATTTTTGCTCGTGGTTGCTTGAGATCGTTAAACCTGCCTATCAAGAACCTATCGACAGAACAACACGGGACAAAGTGCTGGAATTATTTGAACAAAATCTTATTATTTTGCATCCCTTCATGCCTTTCTTATCGGAAGCTATTTGGCAGCATATTAAGGAACGTTCCCCGGAAGAAGCATTGATCGTGGCTAACTGGCCAAAACCTAAAAAAGCTAATGAGAAACTGCTAAAAGAATTTGGATTTGCCTCTCAGTTAATTAGCGGTATCC
This sequence comes from uncultured Eudoraea sp., assembly GCA_947258555.1. GTDB lineage: Bacteria > Bacteroidota > Bacteroidia > Flavobacteriales > Flavobacteriaceae > HDS-28. The sequence goes on from CAMYJF010000011.1 coordinate 21,614, forward strand.
GAAATATTAGAAAGGAAAAGAACATCCCTAATAAGGAACCTTTGACGCTTCAATTTATTGACAAGGAAAATAGTGATGCAGCCTGGGATGCCGTTATTGAAAAGTTGGGCAATATTTCAGCGATCTCCAAGGTAGACGCAAAAGTAGACGGCGCCTTATCTTTCAGGGTAAAAAGTAATGAATATTTTATTCCTGCGGGAGAGGCTGTAGATGTGGACTCTGAAATTGCTAAGATCGAAGAGGAATTAAAATATACCGAAGGATTTCTGAATTCGGTACAGAAGAAGCTGTCTAATGATCGTTTTGTTTCTAATGCCCCTGAGCAAGTAGTGGCTACGGAACGTAAGAAGGCAGCTGATGCTGAAGCCAAGATCCAGACCTTGAGGGATAGTTTGAAAAGTCTAAAATCTATTTAATCCTTATCTTTAGGAGCTTACATAAAATTGCTCGAAAATGAAAAAAGTTTTTTACATAGGATTGCTTTGCCTCCCCATGATATTTTCTTGTTCTTCAGACGACTCCCCGGCTCCCCCGATAATAGCTGATGATGGCCCGGGATTTGAAGTTACTACTGCCATTGTAGATCCGGTTTTTGAGCAAGCCTTGGTAGACCTGGATTTCGATGATAAGGTAGATGGGACTGTAGTTACCAGTAAGATCCTCGGGATTAGGGATCTTATTCTGGATGATCTGGGGATCACAGATCTCCGTGGCATTCAGGATTTTAATGATCTGGAAAATTTGTCAGTTAATGGGAATGCCCTGGTTCGCTTGGATGTATCTGATAATACGAAGCTTAAATTCATTTATGCCGATAACAATGCGCTGACATTTATCAATGTGCAAGACCTGGCGATCCTTGAAAAGATAAGCGCTCCTGGAAATGTGCTTGTTTCCATGTATACTTCTACAAACCCAGCGCTTCAATTATTGGTCTTAAATGATAATGATATAGAGATTTCGGATGTATCCATGAATCCTGCGCTTACTACATTTTCGATAGAAAACAACCCGGTAAGCTGCATACGTGTTTCGGCCGCACAATTGGCCGATATTCCACAAAACTGGTCAAAAGATGCCGGGGATACATATAGCGAAGACTGTAATTAATTCTTTGGCGCTGAACAACGCATGGCTTGTTTGTAACTTGAAACTGACAAAAATTTCAGGGTATGGAAGCATACGCTAATGCCTTACTTTATGCAATCCCATTTTTCACAGTACTGCTTTTAGTAGAGATCCTCTATGGCCATTTAGTAAAGGATCAGAAGCACAACGTTTTAGACACAGTAAGTAGTTTAAGTTCCGGTCTAACTAATATTATTAAAGATTCCCTGGGCCTGGCTGTAATCCTCATAAGTTATCCATATCTGGTTGATAATTTGGCACTTATGGAGCTTAAATCTACCTGGATCACCTGGCTGGTAGCTTTCATTGTGATGGATTTTGCCGGATATTGGAATCATAGATTGAGTCACCATGTAAATGTTTTCTGGAATCAACATGTGATCCACCACAGCAGTGAGGAATTTAACCTGGCATGTGCCCTGCGGCAATCCATCAGCAACGTTATTGGCTACTTCCCCATTTTATTAATTCCGGCTGCCTTAGTTGGGGTGCCCCACCAGGTTATCGCTATTTTAGCGCCGATACATTTGTTCGCCCAATTCTGGTATCATACCCAGCATATTGGAAAACTAGGTTGGTTGGAATATATCATTGTCACCCCTTCACAACACCGGGTACACCACGCTATAAATCCGGAATATATCGACAAGAACCTGGGGCAGATATTATGTATCTGGGACCGTTGGTTTGGCACTTTTCAGGAAGAAATGGAGGATGTACCTCCGCAATATGGAGTACTAAAACCGGCAGCTACCTGGAATCCCATACTGATCAATTTTCAACATATTTGGAGAATTATGAAGGATTCCTGGCGGACGAAAGATCCCTGGGATAAGTTTAGGATATGGTTTATGCCTACAGGGTGGCGTCCGGAAGACATGAAAGAGGCCTATCCGATCCCTGTCATAGAAGATGTATACAATTTTAAAAAATATCAAACTCCTGCTTCCTTCCATCTGAAAGGATATACGATATTTCAAATGACTATCACCCTAGCCCTGTTACTCTTTATGTTCTTTAATTATAGCGAGATCGGAATGAGCGGGTTATTGCTATACGGTCTCTTTATGTTTATAACGATTTATGGGTATACCACTTTAATGGATCGCGCACCCTATGCCTTTTGGATAGAATTGCTGAGAGGTATAGCTGGCCTGGGGATCCTGGTTGTATCAGGAGACTGGTTTGGTTTGGACGTATTTTTGCCCTTTGGGTCCTGGCTTGTTGGGATCTATTTCCTGACTACCATACTAGGAGGATACTACTTCACCTATGTAGGTGGTAAATCGGATCAGGTACTACCGATCCCAAATTAGAACATCCAATGATATTTAATCGCTAATATTTTTGAGCTGGTTTTCAACCAATTCAATATAGAGCTGCATGGCCTTTTTGGGTTTGATCTCTTGGGCCTGGATCAGGGCATTTGCCTTAAAAGCATTAATAAGTTCACTTTTGCTTCCCGGATGTTCAAAATTTTGATTCGCGATCTTATAATAGGCGTAAAGTTTAAGCAGCAGATCGGCCGGAATGGGATCCGTATACGAATTCACATAGGCAACGGCAACTTCGAATCTATCCAATATGGGTTTAATCTTATTCATTATTCGTCGTCGCGATAATGGTTTTAGCACCTACTACATGCTGATCCTTGGAAACTTTTATTTTGGCATCCAGTGGCAGAAAGAGATCTACACGTGAGCCAAATTTAATAAATCCCGCATCGCTACCCTGGACTATAGTATCTCCTTCCTGGGCATAATTGACAATTCGCCTGGCTACGGCTCCGGCGATCTGTCGATATAAAATGTCACCAAATTCAGATGTTTTAACTACCACGGTGGTTCGCTCATTCTTGGTACTGGATTTAGGATGCCAGGCTACAAGGTATTTGCCGGCGTGGTACTTAGAGAAAGCGATCACCCCACTGGCAGGATATCTGGTAACATGAACATTGATAGGGGACATAAATATGGAAACTTGTTGCCGATTGTCCTTAAAATATTCCGGTTCATGTACTTCATCTATGATAACCACTTTACCATCTGCGGGGGCCAGGATATGATCCGGGTTTTGGTCGGCAATACGCTTCGGGTTTCTGAAAAACTGAAGTATCAGGACAAGTCCTATAAGCGCAGCTATTTGAATTCCCATACGCAAACCGGGGATCTTGACAAAAAAGTGAGCCAGGAGCGCAATGATCGCCACCAGAAAGAAACTTATCAGGATTATGGTAAAACCTTCTTTATGAAACATAGGTGATCAAATTAAGCATTAGAAATGCAAATGGTGCAGCAAAAATAAGGCTATCTAATCGATCTAGCATGCCGCCATGACCGGGCAGAATCGCTCCGCTGTCTTTAACACCTGCTTGCCGTTTCAATTTAGATTCTACGAGATCTCCAATATCACCCATAATAATTACTATTAAAGCCAGAATTATCCACTGTGGCAGTGTAAGCAAAGAATCATATTGGGCGAAAATATAGGCCGCTAATAGGGCAAATACCATTCCTCCTAAACTTCCCTCAATGGTTTTTTTCGGAGAAACTGAAGGGAAGAGTTTATTCCTGCCAAACAAGGAGCCGACGATATAAGCAAAAGAATCATTTATCCATACCATCACAAAAATTCCCAGGATCAGGAATTGTGAAAAGATATTTTCCTTATAGGGGATCATGGTTAGGAAAATACAACCACCGCCGACATAAAAGAGTCCGATAATAAATTTATGAAGTGGGGAATCTATTTTTCCATTCGGGGAAAACAGATAAATAATTAGATAGATATTCACCAAAAGAGTTAGCGCTAATAAGATATATATGGCTAGCTGGTCTGTAATCAAATAGATAAATGCCCACCACAAGGCCAGGTAGAGGATAAAGATGTGATATCCTCTTAGCGCGACCAATCTTTTGAATTCATACAAGCAGGCCAGGCCAAAAACCATGAATAGAAAATCAAAAGCATCGGAACTCAAAAAGACTGCGGCCAATAGAATGACCACATAAACTGCACCTGTCAGTACACGTGTGATCAATTCTTTCATCCTACAGGTCTTCCAGTAATAATAAATAAAGATGCTTGGAACTACTTCCGTATGTTAAAAAATCATCGTCTTCCGTATTAGAATATTGGAAGTGTTTGATGGTAGTAATGTTGTCAGGGATACCTTTCTTGTATTTGTTTTTTATAACCTTTAAGCCTTCGCCAATAGTTTCAACAAGCTGACTCGTTGTGGCAAAAACGATCACATTGGCAGGAACTTCGTGGAGCTTCTTTTCATGAAGTTGTCTGGAACTAACCAGAATTGATCCGTTTTGCGCGATCAGGTGTTCACAGGTAGTAAAAAAGACCTCACTCTCCTTAGCCTTTTGAGTGAAATTAAGTCCTATTTGTGAGAAGCGATCCTCCAAGTGGGAATTAAGCGTATAGAATGGGTTTCCTACCCAATCATTCTCTTCAATTATATTATTCAGCGCTTCGGAGACTTCTCTAAAAGAATCACAGTACAAGAACTTGCCGCCGTTTTTCTTAAAATGAATAGTGAATTTTTCATCAATGGGTATGGCCAGGTCGGGCATGTGGACACCGCGCGTTTCCACCGTTTCTTTGGAAGGTTTCTTTTTCCCGCCGCCAAATAAATAATCTAAAAACCCCATTATATTGCTCCCATACTCGTATACGAAAGTAGTAAACGAGATTGGAAATACTTATGTTTTCTCTTCAGCTGATTCCTCGCTGGATACTTCAGCAGGTGCAACGGGAACCTCTTGTTCCGTTCCATTCTTTTCAAATGGCCGCTGACCAAAAATCTTTTCAAGATCTTCTTTAAAGATAACTTCTTTCTCCAGCAATCGTTCTGCTAATTCGATCAGTTTATCCTTATTCTCTTCCAATACCAGCAAAGCACGTTCATACTGTTCTTCAATTAACTTAGAAATTTCTGCGTCGATCTTCCGCGCTGTTTCTTCACTATACGGTTTGGTAAACCCGTATTCAGACTGCCCTGAAGAGTCATAATATGTCAGGTTTCCTATCTCATCATTCAAGCCATAAATGGTCACCATAGCCCGTGCTTGTTTCGTGATCTTTTCAAGATCGTTTAAGGCACCGGTTGATATCTTATCGAAGATCACTTTTTCCGCAGCTCGTCCACCAAGCGTAGCGCACATTTCATCTTTCATTTGTTCTGGTCGGACGATCAGACGCTCTTCCGGAAGATACCAGGCAGCACCCAAAGACTGACCTCGGGGTACGATAGTCACCTTCACAAGCGGGGCTGCATGTTCTAACATCCAGCTTACTGTTGCATGTCCGGCTTCATGATAGGCGATCGTCTTTTTCTCACCCGGTGTTATGATCTTATTTTTCTTTTCGAGTCCGCCTACGATCCTGTCTACTGCATCCAGGAAATCCTGTTTCTCAACTGCTTTCTTTTCCTTTCTGGCAGCAATAAGCGCAGCCTCATTACAGACGTTAGCTATATCTGCCCCTGAGAAACCAGGTGTTTGCCTGGCGAGAAAATCAAGGTCCAGTGTCTCTGCCGTTTTTATCGGTCGTAAATGCACTTCAAAGATCTCTTTACGCTCGCGGATATCGGGTAAGTCGACATAGATCTGTCGGTCGAATCGTCCAGCTCGCATTAAGGCTTTATCTAAGACATCGGCCCGGTTTGTCGCAGCCAATACGATCACATTCGTATTGGTTCCGAATCCGTCCATTTCTGTAAGTAGTTGATTTAAAGTATTCTCACGTTCATCATTGGAACCGGTAAAATTATTTTTTCCTCTTGCCCTACCGATCGCATCAATCTCATCAATAAAGATGATCGCAGGAGATTTGTCCTTTGCCTGTTTAAACAGATCACGTACCCTGGAGGCACCAACTCCAACAAACATCTCTACAAAATCTGATCCTGAGAGAGAGAAGAAGGGTACTTTAGCTTCTCCAGCTACTGCTTTTGCCAATAATGTTTTACCTGTTCCCGGAGGACCTACCAATAGAGCTCCTTTAGGGATCTTGCCCCCTAGAGATGTGAATTTATCTGGGTACTTCAGGAATTCCACGATCTCCTGAACTTCCTCTTTTGCACCTTCAAGACCAGCTACATCCTGGAATGATGTTCGGGTATCTGTTTTTTCGTCGAAAAGTTTGGCCTTGGATTTCCCAATATTAAAGATCTGTCCGCCTGCACCTCCACCGGCTCCACCGGACATTCTTCGCATCAGGTAGATCCATATACCTATGATCACCACAAATGGCAACATAGATAAAAGGATATCCATAAAGACATTGGATTCCTTGTCAAATTCTACAATGGTATCCAGGTTGTTATCTTTTTTGATCTCACTGATATCATTCTGGAAGATCTGTAAGTCGCCAATATTTAAAACATATTGTGGAATGGGTGTAGCACTTGGAAATAATGGAGGTTTCGATACATCTTTATGCACATCTTTCGCCAGGGCTTCTTCAGAGAGAAAAACCTTGGCCTGATTCGTATTGGTAATGATCAGGATCTTGGTAATATCTCCATTTCTCAAGTACTCCTGTAACTCAGAAGTAGTCGATTTTTTTGTGGCAGAGATACTATCACTGCCCAAAAACTGGAAGCCTATGATCAAGATGGCTATAAGACCATATATCCACCAGGCATTAAACCTGGGTTTCTTTTGTGGTGTTTTGTTCTCTTTCGCCATTTAATTATACATTATAACTGCGTTCTACCAAAGTAACTTTGGCATCGCCCCACAACGCTTCTATATCATAAAATTCGCGTGTGTGCTTTTGAAATACATGAACTACCACGTTCACATAATCCAGTAAGACCCATTCTGCATTATCCGAGCCTTCTACATGCCATGGTTTGTCGTGAATAGCTTTGCTAACTGTCTTTTGGATTGAATTTACTATAGCGTTTACGTGCGTATTGGAAGTTCCGCTGCAAATTATAAAGTAGTCACAAACGGTATTTTCTATTTCTCTTAGGTCCAGTAAATTTATATCAACTCCTTTTACTTCGTCGATTCCATGTATGATCAAGGAAATCAACTCATCAGCACTCGCTTTCGTTTTCTGCATTCAATGGGATTAGTTTATACAAAGTTATTATTTTTTTAATTTCACGACGATTGTTTTTAACATAACGTTGGACATTTCAAAACGTTGTACCAAATGGTTATAATCAAACTTGATGCCATCAGATCGACCAATGAATATTTAAAAGATTTGGCTCGGGAAGAACCTTTATCAGACTATACCATTGTCAGTGCGAGACATCAGACAAAAGGTAAGGGGCAACGACGAAAAGACTGGACTACTGAAGCAGGTAAAAATCTAACTGTCAGTGTTTTAAAGCTCCATACTGATGTAAGATCAACAGACCAATTTCGGATAAGTATCCATGTCGGCCTGGCAATAATCCACACCCTGGATCAGTATGGGATACCCGATCTGGCACTTAAATGGCCTAACGACATTATGTCAGGCCAACGGAAGATCTGTGGAGTACTCATTGAAAATAAACTGAGGGGCCAGGAAATTGTTCATTCCGTAATAGGAATAGGACTCAATGTGAACCAGGAATCTTTTCCGGGTCTGCCCAATGCTGTTTCCATGAAGCAGATCATTGGAGAGGAGGTTGACTTAGATACCCTGTTACTGGAAATTCGCGAATCTTTACAAAGGGAATTCAAAGCAAATGAGCAGCAAAAATGGAAGCTTCTCCGGGAGCGCTATGAAGACATCTTATTCCAGCTAGGCAACTGGGTGGAATTCAAAGAAGATGGAGAGAACTTGATGGGTTTACTAAAAGGTATCACCCAAACAGGGCAATTGAATATAACCTTAAAGGATGGTCAGATGAGGTCGTTAAATCAAGGAGAGTTGCAATGGCTTCTGTAAGTTTCAAAACCCGATCAGCTAAACTTTTGTAGATTATCAGCCATCGTATTGATCAGGTTGGTAATGGGTGATTTAATCATCATTTCAATCATCATATTGAAATCCCCCTTAAAGTCAAACGTCACTTCGCTGCTCGAGTCATCAATAGCATCGATCTGCGCTGCTATATGAAATGGATAGGCTTCTCGGGACGATTCCAAAACGATCCTTGAAGGCGGTTCACATTCACCACGTATCAGGTAAATTTTAGGCATTCCTTTAAGAACAAAATACAAAGAATCTTCGCCTGTAATTTTGAATTCTTTCAGATCCTCAGGCATCAATTTCTCAATATTCGGCAGCTCAATTAAGAGATCATAGACCTCTTGCGGGCTTTTCTTTATTGTTTGTTTAGGTGCCGTAATTTCCATAGTAGATCTCTATTTCCAGGTTTCCGGCTGGGTACGCCAATCCTTTAGAGTTTCTAGTTGGCCATCTGAAATATGACCTTTTTTTAGGGCAATATCGATCAGATGCTCATAATCGGAAAGTGTATTCAGGGTGATTTCCGCCTCTTTAAAATTTGCCTGGGCTATGGGAAAGCCATAGGTGAAGATAGCAACCATTCCCTGCACATACGCGCCCGCTTCTTTTAAGGCTTTTACAGCATTCAAGCTGCTGGTACCTGTACTGATAAGGTCTTCAATTACAACTACATGGGCGTTTGGCTCCAGCATGCCTTCAACTTGATTTTGCCTGCCGTGTTCCTTTGCTTTTGGCCTTACATAGACAAAGGGAAGTCCCATATACTCCGCCACTAACATACCAATGCCGATAGCACCTGTAGCCACGCCGGCAATCACATTGGGTTTGCCATAAAGTTCTTCTACCTGTTTACTAATTTCTTCGCGTATGTAATTGCGAATGGCGGGATAAGAGAGAATGATCCGGTTATCGCAATAGATGGGTGAATTCCATCCGGAAGCCCATGTAAACGGATTTTCGGGTCTCAGTTTAATTGCATTAATTTGTAAGAGGAGTTCTGCTGTGCGTGAAGCGGCTTCGGAATCAAAAATCATGTCGCAAATGTATAAAGTTTTCGTAAAAGATGCGCTCCTCATTCTCACCAGCGATCTTTCTGACACCAATCACCAGGACTACTTTATGCTTAATGGGAATGCCATTCAAACGGCCATAGATTCCCTGGCTACCAAAAAACTAAAACTAGCTTACATATACCACCCCAATCACGAAGAGATCCTAAAAAAATTCACTAAAAAAATACCGATGCAAGTAGCCGCCGGTGGGGTGGTTACCAATAAAAAAGGAAAAGTACTTTTCATTTTTCGGAATAATAAGTGGGACCTGCCTAAAGGGAAATTAAAGAAAGGAGAATCCCTGGAAGAAGCCGCACTTCGGGAGGTTGAAGAAGAAACAGCGGTTAAGGGCCTGAAATTAGAGAACCACTTAAATACAACTTATCATATCTTCAAAAGCGGGGGTACCTATAGGTTAAAAGAGGTACATTGGTACGCTATGAAAACGTCCTATGAAGGCAAGTTAAAAGGACAAAAAAGCGAAGGCATAGCCAAGGTAAAATGGATGGGACCTAAGAAGATCCAAAAGGCCCTTGGAAATTCCTATGTGAATATCCGGATGTTATTTGGATACGCATGAAGATTGACCACTACTCAGCTCTGGGAACCCTGTATACAGGATATTGGCGGTGCGCTTTCTCATAATGATCTGTGCGTTCATAGATCCACTTTAATTGCGCATACGCATTATTCCTAAACGCCTCATCTTCTTCTTTCTTTTGTTCAAAGGATTTTGCAATACTATCATTGGATTGCAAAAATTCAAATGCCAGGTCTTCAAATACATATGGCGAAAAACCTTCTTTCTGCTGGAGGATGGCGTCAAAGAAATTCCAGTTAAAGAAGGAGTCATTTGCTCCGGGTTCTAGCGTTTCAAGCAAATAGCGAATACCCGGTTGATCTGCCGGGATAAATTGATCCCCTGCTTGAATTTCAATATGTTGTAACCCGGAAATAACCCTGGTATTATAATGCGGATAGTGGCCTTCATAGGCAGAGGAATACGTACCAAAAGAATCAATAGAATACACCTCCAGCTCCATGAGCGTATCCTTATTGATCAACTGAGATTCTATGCCATTTGTTCTCATTAATTCCAGAATATGTTCCCATCCTTTGGGTACTATGTAACCCTTGGGGATTGCGATTGAATCTACAGCTTTATAACCATCATAAAAGGCCACATATGTAGTATAGGGTTTTGCACGGTCATATTTTAGCCGATCCAGTCCTGTAACAGCGCTTGTAACCCTTTCAGATTCATATCCTTTGAAGTTTAGTCGGGAGATCTTTGTGCTATCCAGTGCCCAACGGATAGGGTAGTGGGATATTGACTGCACCATGTCTCGCATTTTTAGTCGCAACTCTTTGATGGTATCCTTGTGCTGGTCTGACAGTGCTATAGCCTGTCTCAATACTTCATACGTTCCCCAAACCCTTTTTGGGTAGGGTTTGAGCATATGGGTCTCTATCATAAATCCCAAAGTATGCCATAGTGCAGTATACCCTGTAGAGTAGCGGGGATGGTCAAAAAATTCTGAGAATCCTTCCTGGGGCGGCCTGTTAAAGACGTTAACATAGGGGGTCATGTCCCAACCTTCCTCACTAAGGGCGACCTCCAGTTCGGGTCGGAATGTACTATTGACAAAGGTTCCTAACTCCCCACCCAATTTATCATGCTGGGTAAATAAATGTGTTAGCGTGTATTGATAATCGGCTCCATTGCTCACATGGGTATCAATAAAAACATCGGGCTGTACAAGATGGTAGATACGAGCAAAGGACCTGGCATTCTTTGTATCGTTCTTAATAAAATCCCTGTTGAGGTCATAGTTTCTGGCATTCCCCCTGAATCCGTATTCCTTGGGGCCGTTTTGGTTTACCCTTGTACTGGAATTTCTATTGAGCGCCCCGCCAATATTGTACACAGGAATAGTCACTACAACAGTGCCCTCGGGTGCCGCAATCTTTTCCATGGCAAAATCACGGAACAAGAGCATACTGGCATCTATACCATCACTTTCACCGGGATGAATTCCATTATTTATCAGCAGGATCAATTTGTCTTCACGAAGGCGTTGGAAATTAAAATCAGCTTCCGGGTTGTAGGTAACAATGTGTAATGGGTACCCGCTGTCTGTTTCGCCAATGGTCTGAATATTGACAGAAGAAAATTCTCGTGCCAGCTCTTTATAGAATGAGATGACCTCATCATAAGGAGGTGTTTCCTGCTCTTCGGTAACCTCAAAGTAGGTTTTAAAAACCTCTGATTTTTCTTCCGGAACGGTTTCGCAAGAAAGAAGACCAATTATGGCTGGTACTAGTAGCAGTCTTTTCATGTTTGATTATGGACTAAGATTAGTTAGCTACCTGCTTCATTACATCTAGACTTTCACAGAATCCGGCACTAAGAGGGAGTAGTCTCCCCCATTTTTAATTACATCCCTTACGATAGAGGAACTGATATACGATTTCCCGGAGGAGGTAAGCAGGAAGACCGTTTCAATATCAGAAAGTCGCCGGTTAGTGTGTGCTATTGCTTTTTCAAATTCAAAATCTGCCGGATTTCTCAGGCCTCTCAAAATAAATTCGGCATCCATTTCCTTGGCAAAATCGACGGTAAGTCCTTGATAAGAAACAACAGAAATGCTGGATTCATCATTAAACGCCTCGGATACAAATTTGATACGTTCTTCCAGGGAAAACATGTATTTCTTATCTGTGTTCACACCGATAGCGATGATTAGTTCATCAAATAAGGAGATCCCTCTTTTAATAATGTCATAATGACCAAGGGTAATAGGATCAAAAGAACCTGGGAAAATTGCGCGTTTCATGTACTAAAGATATGCGGATTAAAGGTACTTATTTTCTCATTGCCTCAATGATAGAACTCTCAAACAGCTCCTGAAGGGATAGCCCTGCTTCTGCAGCCTGCTTTGGAAGAATACTTTCTTCTGTCAGTCCGGGTGTTGTATTGACTTCCAGCAGATAAGGTGTCTCTCCCTTGAAAATAAATTCACTGCGCGTATATCCCTTCATTTCTAAAAGATCATATATTTTTTTAGCGATCGACTGCACGTTTTCTAATTGAACATGGCTAATACGGGCTGGTGTAATTTCATCAGAAGCCCCCTGGTATTTCGCTTCAAAATCAAAAAAGTCATTTTCAGATACGATTTCCGTGACGGGTAATACCGTTGTTTCTCCATTAAGGGTAATGACCCCCACAGAGACTTCGGTACCTTCCAGAAAGGCCTCGATAAGAACTTGGTGGTCTTCAGTGAATGCGTGATCTATGGCTTTTTCTAAATCCTCTATTTCATATACTTTGGTAATGCCATAGCTGCTTCCAGCACGGTTGGCTTTTACAAAACAAGGAAGTCCAACCTTAGTAATGATAGCCGCTTTGTCGATCGGATCGCCCTGATCTAAAGAGTAGGACTCCGCTGCCGGTATATCATAAGAGGTAAGTACTTTCAGAAGATCACGTTTATTAAATGTCAATGCAGCCTGGTAGCAACCACAACTGGTTTGTGGAATCCCTAAAAGTTCAAAATATGCCTGCATGAGACCATCTTCACCGGGAGTACCGTGAATGGCATTAAAAACACAATCAAAATGAATAGTATCATCACCGTCCTGAAAAGAAAAATCATGCCTGTTTATGGGCGCAGTTTTTCCGTCCCTCAGATCTACATACCACGAGTTTTTGGAAATAATAACCTTAAAGACCTCATATTTGTCAGTGCTGAGGTTGCGAGAAACAACATTTCCGCTTTTTATGGAGATGTCATATTCACTTGAATACCCTCCCATTATTATGGCAATGTTCTTTTTCATTTGGATTGTAAATTAGCTGCTCCTGTGGCAACAAATATCAAGAATTCGCTAAGAACAAAAAAGGATAGGTGATGCCATCCTTCCATTTAACGAAGATTTAAATGTCATAAGCCTGCCATTTTATATCTTTGACTCGCTTAAAAAAGTCTAAGTCTGTGAAGCAATTATGGCGATTCATTAAAAGTAAAGCACTGCTGTTCAACCTGGCCGCCGCCGTTGTGGTGGGAATAGTGGGTGTTGTTCTGGCCTTACAATGGCTGAAACAGAGTACGCATCATGGTGACTTTGTCGAGGTTCCTGATCTTGCAAAATTATCGGTGATGGATATGAGGGAAGTGATCGAGGAGGCCGACTTGCGATATGAAGTATTGGATTCAGCGAATTTTGACCCTAATTATCCCCGATTTTCGATAATAGAACAAAACCCGCCTGCCGGGAATAAGGTCAAGAAGAACAGAAAGATCTATGTTACCGTGAATCCTTCCGGGTACAAGAAAGTGACAATTCCCAAGATCATCCAGGTTACACAACGCAATGCCGCTTCTATGCTTAGAGCTGTAGGCCTCGATGTTGAAAGAGTGTCCTATATTGACCAATTAGGTAAGGATATGGTCTACTACATTAAGTATAAAGGTAAACGTGTCAATGAAGGCGACAAAGTACCCAAAACTTCAAAGATAGAATTGGTTTGTGGCAATGGCGTAATTCCGTCAAGAGCACAGATCAAAGCCGACTCCCAATAGTAATGGAACCCACTACATCAACAGGTGCTCAGGACGATTCTCTATTTGAGCACTACGTATTTCATGCAGCTTCCGGACAGGATCCCCTTCGGGTAGATAAATTCTTAATGAATTTCATAGAGAATGCAACGCGTAACAAAATTCAACAAGCGGCAAAGTCAGGGCATATATGGGTTAATGGGTCTGCGGTTAAACAAAATTATAAAGTGAAACCGGGCGATGAGGTAAAAGTACTCTTCGAACACCCTCCTTATGAACTTTTACTTACGCCTGAAGATATACCCCTGGATATAGTTTATGAGGATGAAGAGTTGCTGGTCGTAAATAAACCTGCCGGTATGGTAGTTCATCCGGGTCACGGGAATTATCAGGGTACCTTATTAAATGCATTGGTCCATCATTTTGAAAACTTGCCGCTGAACAGCGACAAAAGACCAGGCCTGGTGCACAGGATCGATAAGGATACAAGCGGACTCCTCGTTATCGCTAAAACGGAGGTTGCCATGTCCAAACTGGCTGAACAATTTTTTCTTAAGACAAGCACTCGCACCTATGTTGCTTTGGTGTGGGGTTCTGTAAAGGAAGATAAGGGTACTGTTGAGGGGCATATAGGCAGAAACCCAAAGAACAGACTTCAGATGCAGGTGTTCGCGGATGGGACAGAAGGAAAACATGCCGTTACGCATTATGAGGTCATTGAACGTCTGGGTTATGTGACCTTGATCCGCTGCCATTTAGAAACGGGGAGAACCCATCAAATACGAGTGCATTTGAAACATATCGGGCATACCCTCTTCAATGATTCGCGTTATGGCGGAGATGCCATTTTAAAAGGGACAGTTTTTACGAAATATCGTCAGTTTGTAGAAAATGCCTTTAAAGTATTACCAAGACAAGCATTACACGCACAAACGCTCGGTTTTATACACCCAAAGACGGGAGAATTCATGGAATTTACTGCACCTATCCCCCCGGATTTTGAGAATTGTATAGAAAAATGGCGCGGCTATTCAACACATTCTCAGTAGATATAAGAATTATTTATTGTAATGTTAACAATTTAAAGGTAAATATTATGCATACATAATAATTGATTTCTATTTTAGCGGAATTCAAGGTAAACTTGAAAACAAAACCATTAACCGATGAAAATTGTGATTTCTCCCGCCAAGTCTTTGGATTTGGTGAGGACTGTTCCAACCAACAAACAATCACAACCGCAGTTTCTTGTAGAGGCTGAAAAACTCAATACAGTCCTTTCTAAAAAAAATCCCAGATCCTTAGCCCGTTTAATGGGTATCTCAGAATCCCTGGCTAATGTCAATTGGCAACGAAATCAAGATTTCGAATTACCATTGACACCTGAGAATGCAAGACAAGCTGTCTACACCTTTAATGGGGATGTGTATCTGGGCCTGGATCCTTTTACGCTTTCAAAAGAACAAATAGACCAGATGCAGGAGTGCCTTCGCATCCTTTCTGGCTTATACGGCCTTCTAAAACCTCTGGACCTTATTCAACCTTACAGGCTCGAAATGGGTACCACCCTTCGCTATAATAAAAAGCGGAATCTATATGAATTCTGGAAGAAGAAGATCACCAAAGCTCTCAATGAGGAATTGGATGAAAATGAATTTTTGGTCAATCTGGCGAGCAATGAATATTTTAAGGTGATAGACAAGAAGGGGCTAAAAGTAGCTGTTGTTACGCCGGTTTTCAAGGACTGGAATAAAGGCCAATTAAGAGTGCTGAGTTTCTTTGCCAAAAAAGCCCGGGGCCGGATGCTCCGTTATATACTCGATCACAATGTGGATACCCTGGAGGAAGTCAAAAACTTTGATTACGATGGATATGCCTTTTCAGAGGAATATACTTCAGATCCACTGAGTCCGGTCTTTGTTCGATAGAATAATTTTTAAAAGCAACCGTTCTCTTAGTACGGAATCTTCTTAGTAAAAATCGGATGAAAAAGTATGTATTAGTACTCGCCGTATTGGCGACAGTAGGAATCAGCTGTACAGACCGCGACGATGAACTTGACGCAGTGAATCTTCGAATTAAAAATGTGAGCTCGATCGTCTTTGATGAAGTGCTTGTTGGTGAGGCTCCTGACCCACACATGAACGTTACACCAGATTCTTTCTCTGAATATTTTATCTATGAGACGGCCTATCAATATGCCTATATTCAGATTACCTCCGGTGAAGATACTTTCGTACTGCAGCCCATAGATTTTGTTGGAGAAACTGAACTTCCTATAGGATTTTATACCTATGAACTCGATGTGAGCGATACCGGAGATGTACTCTTAAACTTTGTGATCGACTAAGCCTTTTTCTTAGCACGTTTTTTAGCTTTCTTAGGTGGTGGTGCAGCTTTGGTTTTTCTGGGTCGCCTGGCCCCATATGACTTATTCGCTATTTTTCCTCGCTTTGTTTTTTTGTCGCCTTTTCCCATAAGTGGAGATACATTTCTTTAAAGCTACACAATTGCGGCTAAATGACAATCCTTTAAACTTCCTATTATTTGGTTGCTTATTTTTGAGTATGCCGGGAACTCATCCAAAAATTTTCAAGCATGTACATCCATATCCCCCTTTTCTTTTTAAAGAGGCTACCAAATTAATTGTCGGGACATTGCCCCCTCCCAGATTCACTACCGGGGATCTGAAACCCGGGGATGTTAATTTTTGCTATGGGAGTCGGGATGGACAACTATGGCGAATACTAGATCGAATATTTGAGCTGGGACTTCTGTTCGAAACCTCCGAGAAAGCAGTTGATCAGCGGAAGGAATTCCTCCTGAAGAGAAAAATTGGGATCTGTGATATAATAGATAAAGCAGACAGGGTAAAATTAGACGCTTCGGATATCGGTATGCACAATATTGTACTTCGTGACCTACTAATGTATCTGAAAGATTATAAAAAGGTTGACACCTTGCTTTTTACGGGTGGTAGCAGTAAGAATGGACCTGAATACTTATTCCGAAGACTACTGAAGGAAAAAGGGCTCTCACTTAAGCCGGTAGATAGCAGAGTACCCAGGATCCACAAATTTGAAATACCGGGAGAGACAAGAACCAGGGTCATTCGCACGGTTTCACTAACGGCACCTTCCGGATCGGCTAATCGTGCAGTAGGCAGTATAGAAGAATACAAGCGAGCCAAAGAAAGAGATCCATCGTATACTACTATCGATTTTCGGGTTGCACAATACCGGAGTTTCTTTTGATAAAATAAGCAGGATATTAGGGTGGAACATAGCAGTCTTATGCCGATATTTGTGCTTCTCTTTTTTTAAAAAGGACTGAGAGATACCTTGGAAATGAGCCAGACGGAGCGATTATTAGAATTTGAAAAAACGGTTAGCAAGAAATTTAGGGTTTATAACAGCCTGTTCTTGAATTTACCGTATAGTGATATTGAGAATGTTGGAATGCTGATCCCTTTAATGTACCAACAATGTGAAAAAGGCCTTTCAGAAGGAAAAGATCCTGAGTCCATTTTGGATACATTTTTCGAGCAATTTACAGAGGCCGGGACAGAGATTGAAAAGATTGATTTCATGTTCAAGATCATCCAATATGTAGAACGGCAAGTGGTACTTTATGACAGTGTGGAGGATGCTGCTTTTCCAAAATTACACGAGCTCACCGGCTCATTGTCCATAAAAGATTATACGCAATTTGCGCAGAAAAATCAACGGTGGGAGCAGTTCCTGGATAAACTATCCAACTTTAGCGCCCGCATTGTCTTAACTGCACATCCGACCCAATTTTATACACCCGCTGTCCTTGATATCATGGGTGAGCTTCGGTCCCTTATTCCGGAAGACAAACTAGATGGTATTGATATGTGCCTGCAACAATTAGGTCTTACCTCACTGATCAATAGGAAGAAACCCACGCCGCTCGATGAGGCCAAGAACATTATTCATATGCTGAGGCATATATATTACAATGCGATCGCAGAGTTCTATCATCATATCAAATCGACCGTTGACGATCCATCATTTTCCAATTTTGATCTCATAAAACTGGGATTTTGGCCCGGGGGAGATAGGGATGGAAATCCCTTTGTTACTGCAGATATCACACGTCAGGTTGCAGATGAATTGCGGATGACTTTGATGAAATGTTATTACAATGACTTGAAGAGATTGCATCAAAAACTTAGCTTTAATAATGTGCAGGATCTGCTGCATGAGCTAAGAGGCAAATTGTACAAGTCTATGTTCGATCCCCAGCAAAAAGTAACTTATGGCTATATAAAAAATAGCTTAAACGACATCAGACAGATCCTGATAGACGAATACCATGGATTGTATTTAGGAGAATTAGATCGATTCAGGGATAAAGTAGATATTTTTAAAACTCATTTCGCTGTGTTGGATATTCGTCAAGATCACGGGGCCCATCTTCATGTAGTGACAGAAGTGCTCAAGAAATGTGGAAAGATCAGGGAGTCACTGAGTGAATTGAAAGATTCTGCCTTGATGGACCTCTTGTTAACCGAAGAACTGAAAGTTGATGCATCCGAGTTTGACGATCCCCTGGTCATAGACACGCTCGAAAATATTGCACAGCTATCATATATCCAGGAGCGAAATGGGGAAGAGGGATGTAATCGATATATCATTAGCAATTCTGAAGATATTTTTTCTGTCTTGTTCGTAATGGCCTTGTTCAGGTGGTCTGGTTGGAAACTGGAAGATCTGCCAATAGATATTATCCCACTATTTGAGACGATGAAGGGAATGTCTGAGTCGGCTGACATTATGGGATCCTTATTTAATTTACCCCTTTATAACCAACATGTGGTAAATCGGCAGCGTGCACAGACCATGATGTTGGGCTTTTCGGACGGCACCAAGGATGGAGGATATGTGAAGGCAAACTGGTCGATCCTGAAAACCAAAGAAAGATTATCAGCGATCTGTGAAGCCAATAAGGTTAAGGCCATTTTTTTTGACGGACGTGGCGGACCTCCAGCCAGGGGAGGTGGTAAAACGCATCGTTTTTACGCAGCACAAACTGATGGCGTAGCTAATCATGAAATCCAGTTGACTATCCAAGGCCAGACCATTACGAGCACTTATGGTACTGAACCTCAATTCATTCACAACAGTGAGCAGCTACTTACTGCCGGACTCGCCTCTATGGTTTATGACCGGAGCAATACCATATCAGAAAAGAACAGGAAGCTGCTCGAAGAGATCTCGGAATTGAGTTTTAAGAAATACGATGCGTTGAAAAACCATGAGCATTTCATTTCTTACCTGGAGAAGAAGAGTACGCTGCCCTATTACCAACGGGCAAATATTGGGAGCAGGCCAGGGAAAAGAGGTCAAAATAAGGAGCTTACTTTAAAAGATCTCCGGGCCATTTCTTTTGTTGGATCCTGGAGCCAGCTAAAACAAAATGTTCCCGGCTATTACGGTATAGGAACCGCTTTACAGGATCTTGCAGCCCAGGGTCGCATGGAAGATCTTAAAGCCCTTTACCAAGAGGTTCCCTTCTTTAATGCCCTGATGAGTAATAGTATGATGTCTTTGTCAAAATGCTATTTTGAACTCACAACTTATATGAAATCTGATAAGGTGTTCAGTTCATTCTGGCAAACCTTATTTGATGAGTTCAAGCTGTCAGAAGAAATGCTGTTAAAAATTTCGGAAACGGAAGTTTTGATGGATCATGAGGCCTTGTCACGTGAATCTATCCGAATTAGAGAGAATATTGTGCTGCCGCTATTGGTTATACAACAATATGCCTTGCAGCACATAAGTAAGGAAAGCAAGCACAAGGTGCGCTACGAAAAATTGGTTACGCGTTCCTTGTATGGAAACATAAACGCCAGCAGGAATTCAGCCTAACATTTTCTGTTGATCTCTATTCAACCAGGCTTTTGCGTGACTGACTTCATAAAAAAACTTGGCATCTACACCATTAGAGGACATCAGGGATTCGGAGTACAATATAATATCATAGAATTCCGGGTTCAGTTCTACCCAGGCGATCTTATAATTTTGATCTAAGCCCAATTCCTTGAAAATTGGGAGCATGTCTTTGGCTTCTTCTTTTGTTAAGGGATCTGAGGTTAAGGCAATGCCAAGTACCTTATAAATCTTTTTCGTCCTGCATTTTTCAACTACCTCCCGCCACATAGATGTTGCAAATTCCAAAGTTTTTGCACCATTTGAATGGACCTGGATATAGGCTTCTTTTTCATAGATAATAAATTCGTTGGCCTGTAATGTGTGTTGAGCTTTAGACATTTAAGTATATTATTTAAAAAAAACTGGTAAAGGTTTACTAATTAAAGCCGCCAAAATTAGTTTAATTATTAACTTAAAAATAATCTAATTACAAAAAATGTCATATATAGACTACAAAAAGTTATCCAATTTGTTTACAAACCGTTGAGAATATTCTAATTACATAGTAATCAATAACATATGTATTGAATAGGTGTGTATTACGGACTATAAATTGTTAAAAACTTTTATCGAATTACATAAGGAGTACTTAATAAACCGGCAAAGAGGCGGATGCCGTAAGCCAATTGGCCAATTTTTAAATTTTCATTCGGGCTGTGTTGATTGTTATCCGGATTGACCATAGGAACTATAAATGCGGGTATTTCAAGGGCATTGATAAAGGGAGCAATAGGAACCGTTCCCCCCATGATCCGGATCTGCACAACATCCTCTTCAAAAGTGCTCTTTAATACGTCTTCCAGATAAATACCATAGGGGTTGTTTAAGGGCGTCCTGAAGGCATCTGTGACACTGCCCTCTGAAATAGTAATGATCTTGTCGTGGCTTAATCGTTCTTCCTTGGTTGGAATCACATTTGTTACATAATAACCTTCATCCATGATATGCTGGACAACCAAATTTTTTAAGCGGTTTCCATCAGTCTCTGGCACCAATCTAAGATCCAATTCTGCCGTTGCACTTGCCGGTACTATGGTTCTTGCCACTGGACCTATCCATCCAGATCCAAGTCCCCGAACATTTAGAGAAGGATATTGAAGTGATTCCTGGTAAAAGTCGCCGACTTTCTCGGCATTTTTAATGGCCAGCCTATCATGGATCAAGTCCTTGTCGTCCGGCACACTCTTCAATACTTTTTGTACATCTTCCGAGAGAGATATGCCATCGTAATATCCCTTGATCGTCACTTTTCCCTCATCATCTTTCATTCCGCTTAACAGCTTTGCCAAGCGCATACCGGGATTTGGCGCATAGTTGCCATAATGCCCACTGTGCTGTGGTTTAATCGGCCCATAAGTCGTTAAACTCAGGGTCGTAATACCGCGACATCCATAGGCAATAGTCGGTTTGTCAGAAGGATGTACGGGTCCGTCTGCTATAATAAGGAAATCTGCTTTCAGTAAATCCTTATAAGATTGAACCGCTTTGGCCAATGGCTTGCTGCTTTTCTCTTCCTCCCCATCCAGGATCACCTTAATATTAAAAGGTATGACAACCTCATTTTTACGCAGCAAGTCCATGGCATTTAAGAACATGACGATCGGACCCTTGTCATCTGAAGTGGATCTGCCAAACAACCGCCATGAATAGTCAATATCGTCCTTTAAACTGTCAAAACTTTTAGTCTCCCAGCCATCTTCTTTAGGCGCCTTTAATTCTACCTTGTAAGGGTTGGCTTGATCCCATTTTGAGGGGTCGACAGACTGGCCGTCAAAGTGCATATATAATAAGAGGGTTGGCTTGTTATCTTCCATAGGTAAGGTCGCAAAAAACAGCGATTGGCCTTCTGTAGGCAAGATGGAAGTATTAAATCCTCTATTTGAGAATTGTGTCGTTAACCAGGACAGATTTCTATTTATATCCGCGGTATCTAGGGCATCATTTGGGATGGCAATAAATTCCCGTAGTTCATCAATGGCATGGCGAACTTGAGTTTTGATCTCAACATCTGTCTGAGCCCAGCTAATCTGACAAATAAGAAGGAGTGTGAGGCGTAAGATTGATTTCATTTTCTATGCGTATGTAAGAGCTAAATGTAGCGAATTCTTTTAATAAAATCAGGGATACTTTCAAGGCCATTTTTTTCGAGCTCCTTAATAAATGCAGAGCCAATTATTCCGCCCTGAGCATGCTCTGTAGCAGCTTCAAAACTCTTTGCATCTTTGATCCCAAATCCTACTACGCGAGGATTATTCAGATCCATATCCGCCACCCTCTTGAAGTAATCATGCTGCGCACTGCCAAAGTCCATTCGTGAACCCGTTGTACTCGAAGAACTTACCATGTAGATAAATCCTTTTGATGCCTTATCGATTTCGCGGATCCGCTCCTCAGATGTCACCGGGCTTATGAGAAAGATATTGACCAAGCCATGGGCTTCAAAAATCTGGCGGTATTCCCGTTCATATTCGGCAAGTGGAAGATCGGGAATGATGAGTCCGTCTATACCTACTTCTTCACAACGGGCACAGAATTCTTCCACTCCATATTGAAGTATGGGATTGAAATACCCCATGATCAATAATGGGATCTTAATGTTTTTCCGGACATCGGCTAATTGTTCAAATAGTTTGGCCGTTGTCATTCCATTCTGCAAAGCCATCGTTGAACTTGCTTGTATTGTGGGCCCGTCTGCCAGGGGATCGCTAAATGGCAATCCGATCTCTATCATATCCACACCTGAATTTTCAAGGGTTTCCAGGATAGGTATTGTACTTTCCAATGTCGGGAATCCGGCTGTGAAGTATATTGATAATACCGGCTGTTCTGATCCTAGTTTTTGTGTTATCCTATTCATAAGAGAAGGACTTAAAGTGAGTAATAATCCATATAGGTCTGCAGATCCTTATCGCCCCGGCCGGAAAGGTTGACAACAACGATATCATCTTTTTCAAATTCCTGCTGATCAAAAACAGCAAGGGCATGTGCAGTTTCAATGGCCGGGATGATCCCTTCTAATTCTGCCAAAGACCTGCCCGCCTCCATCGCTGCCTTATCAGTGATAGATAAAAATGTAGCTCGACCAGATTCAAAAAGATGTGCGTGCATAGGTCCAATCCCCGGATAATCCAGACCGGCAGATATGCTATAGGGTTCTGTGATCTGTCCGTCCGCTGATTGCATGAGAAGTGTCTTACTTCCGTGGATGACACCCATTTTACCCAAGGCTGTAGTGGCGGCGCTATGCCCACTACTAATGCCTTTGCCAGCGGCCTCTACTGCGATAAGACCTACATCTTCGTCCAGGTAATGATAGTAAATCCCTGCGGCATTACTACCCCCGCCAACGCAGGCAATGACATGATCTGGTTTCTCTACACCCAGCCTTTTAAGTTGTTCCCTGACCTCCTTGGAAATGACGCTTTGGAAGCGGGCAACGAGATCGGGGTAGGGATGAGGCCCAACAACAGAACCAATTATATAGTGGGTGTTGACAGGATTATTTATCCAATCCCTGATGGCTTCATTGGTGGCATCTTTTAACGTCTTGCTCCCGGAAGAAGCCGGGCGCACTTCAGCGCCGAGCAGCTTCATACGTGCGACATTCGGAGCCTGTCTTTTTATATCTACTTCGCCCATGTAGACAATACAATCCATTCCCATTCGGGCACAAACCGTGGCTGTCGCCACTCCATGCTGACCCGCACCGGTTTCTGCAATTATTCGTGTCTTACCAAGCTTTTTAGCCAACAGGATCTGTCCGATCGTATTGTTCACTTTATGGGCTCCGGTATGACACAGATCTTCCCTTTTTAAATAGATATTTGTGGCATATCGCTCCGACAATCGCTCGGCGAAATACAGCGGTGTGGGTCGGCCTACATAGGTTGAAAGCAGGGCTTCAAATTCCTTAACAAAGGCCGGATCTTTGGTTATCTCAAGGTAATTATCCTTTAATTCCTGCACGTTTGGATATAGCATTTCAGGGATGAAAGCCCCCCCAAATCTACCGTAATATCCATCTTGATCTATGTGATAACTCATACTGGTTATTCTTTAGTTAATTGCCTGATCTGCTTCACAAAGGGACCCAGGGCATGTACATTTTTGATTCCCGGACTCAGTTCAAATTTCGAATTCACGTCGATGAACCTGCAAAACTGGGCAGCGGGTTCCGTTAGGAATTCCTGTAATTTATTTATATCCTCCAGACCAATGCCGCCACTCAAAAAATAGGGAGTTGTACCCAGATACTGTTTTAGCACTTCCCAGTTAAATCCTATTCCATTGCCACCGGGTAATTCTCCTTTGGCATCGAATAGGAAATACGACACCTTTCCGATAAAGGGATCAAGGCTGCTAAAATCAAAAGTATCTGCTACAGCAAATGCTTTTATGAGTTGAGTTTTATAGCCTGACTGATCAAGAAGGCTGATAAGCATCTGACAAAACTGGGGAGATTCATTTCCATGCAATTGCACAAAGTCCAATGCATATTGGGAAGTCTTTACAAGGATCTCTTCAATGGGTTGGTCTACAAAAACGCCTACCTTAGGGATGTCTAAATTTTCGACTTGTTCAAGGTCAAAATACCGTGCCGATGGTTTCCAAAATATAAACCCCAGGAGATCGGGGTGTAAAGCCGCCACCTCCCGGTAATTCTCGCCCATTCCACATACCTTGATCCTCATGCCAATATTTTATTTATGAATTGAGTTGCCGCCAGCCCCGGGTCTGCTTCTCTCATAAAGTGTGTGCCAATAAGAAAACCACTATACCCTGCCTCACGCAATTTGCGTACATCTTCGGGATTTTTGATACCACTTTCTGAAACCAATGTAACCCCATTCGGAGCTTCGGTTGCAAGTGCTAATGACGTTTGTATATCTACTTTGAATGTTTTTAGGTCCCTGTTGTTTACACCAAGCATTTCAATTCCGGAGGTGTATGATTTATTTAACTCTTGCAGGTTGTGAACCTCTAATAGCACTTCTAAGTCAAGTTGTTTAGCTACACTGGTCATATGTCTGATCTCTTCCGGAGCTAAGGCAGCAGCTATCAAAAGGATCACATCGGCACCATGAGCTTTGGCTTCAAAGATCTGGTATTCGTCTATCATAAAATCTTTCCGAAGCAGGGGCAAAGCGGTTGCATTCCTGGCAGCTACAAGATCAGATAGGTCACCACCAAAGAATTGTGTATCAGTTAGCACACTCATGCCACTAGCTCTGGCAGCTTCATAGCCTGCGGCCACGTCTTCAATACGGACACCTTTGTTTATATCGGATTCTGAGGGAGATCTTCTTTTAAATTCAGCAATGATCCCTGATGTCGACTTTCGCAAACTCTCAGAAAGGCTGATCGTTTCCCGCTGAAACAATGTCGACTCCATCAACTGATTGACAGGCACCTTCACTTTCCTTAGGGCGACTTCCTTTTGTTTTTCCTGAATGATCTTATCAAGTATGTGCATATCAGGCTGCTTT
>CAMYJF010000012.1 GCA_947258555.1 uncultured Eudoraea sp.
CACGGAATACTAAGCTTTATGCATATGTAAGACACTATGTGCCGGCCTTGGCGCAAAACTACGATAATTATTATCCTTAACAATCTTTCCTTCGTGTCCTAAACCTTGTTCTTTTGCTATTTTTTTAGCAAACTCATACCAGGTCATTATCTCAGGTCCGGCGAAGTGAAGAATGCCATAGGAGCGACTTTCATTTTTGATCCACTGTAAAATGAACTCGGCTAAATCCCTGGCATGGGTGGGTCTGCCCCTTTGTGCATTCGTTACCCCAATTCGCTCTTCTTCCCTTAGTTTTTTAGAGATCGTCGTGTAAAAGTTCTTGCCAATTTCCGAGTATATCCACGAAGAGCGTATGATCGCATACTGTTCCAATATGTGTTTTATATACGTCTCGCCCTGTAATTTTGAAGCTCCATATACATTGATAGGATTGGTGTCGTCATCAGGATAGTAGCCTTCGGCCTTCTTCCCGTCAAAGACGTAATCTGTTGAAATTTGTACCATTGTAACATGGTGCTTATGACATAACAAGGCCAGGAGTTTAACTCCGGTAGCATTCACCCTAAAAGCTTCTTCCGCTAGTTTTTCTGCCCCATCCACATCGGTATAGGCCGCCGTATTGATACAAAAATCAACCGGGTTGGCATTAAAAAAAGTGTCGAGAGCTATCTCATCGGTTATGTCCAACTCCTCTTTTGAAACAAAGGTGAAATCCATGTCGGGATATTCGGAGGTGCTTTCCCTGAGATGTTGCCCTAACTGACCTCCGGCTCCTGTTACCAGAACACGGATCATAGGGAAATAGAGTTTAAATAAGGTAGGCTGCGGTCTTTTTCAGAAAGTATGAGATCTTCGGAAGGCAATTGCCAACTAATGCCAATAGACGGATCATCATAGCGGATGCCTCGCTCCGAATCCGGATGGTAATAATTATCGCATTTATACAGGAATTCTGTATTGTCTTCAATAGCAAGAAATCCATGAGCCATACCACCGGGTAAAAAGATCATATTTCTATCCTGGGCATTGAGTTCCATAGATAAGTGTTGGCCATAGGTCCGACTTTCCGGTCTGATATCTACAATGACATCTTGTACTGAACCAGAGACTACACGTACTATTTTTGCCTGGGCCATCTCCCCTGTCTGGTAGTGTAATCCTCTCAGAACGCCTTTTTTGGAGACCGAATGATTATCCTGAACAAAGTTTATTTCGGCCTTTAAAATATCTTCCAATTTTTGCTTATTGAAGGACTCAAAAAAACATCCTCTTGAATCCTTGTAAATTTTGGGTTTCAAGATGAATACACCGTCGATATGGGTTTTGGTAATTTCCAATGTTGCTATTGATCTTACGCTATTAAATCCATCAGGTATTTTCCATACCCACTTTTTATCAAGGGCCGGGCCAGTGATGCTAATTGTTCTTTAGAAATATAGCCCTTAGTATAGGCAATTTCTTCTATGCAACCAATTTTAAGGCCTTGACGCCCTTCGATCACTTCCACGAATTGGGCTGCTTGCATAAGCGAATCAACGGTGCCCGTATCCAGCCATGCCATACCCCTGTCCAGACGCCGGACCTGCAACTCCCCAAGTTCAAGATACTTTTTGTTGATATCCGAGATCTCAAGTTCCCCTCTGTTGCTTGGCACAATACTTCTGGCTATATCAACTACATGGTTATCGTAAAAATAGATCCCGGGAATCGCGTAATTAGATTTAGGAGACTTCGGTTTCTCTTCAATCGAGATAGCTTCAAAGTTTTCATTAAACTCTACTACCCCATATCTCTGTGGATCCTGAACATGGTATCCAAAAATGATACCTCCATTGGGGTCTGTACATTCCGTTAGCAATATGTTCAAACCTGTTCCGTAGAATATATTATCGCCTAAGATCAGGGCAACTTTTTCATTGGCAATAAAATCGGCTGCGATCAAAAATGCCTCAGCAATTCCATTTGGATTGGCTTGAACTGCATAGGAAAATGAACATCCCAATTGAGATCCATCTCCCAGTAAATCCGTAAATAATTCCTGGTCACTGGAAGTAGTGATAATCAGAATATCTTGTATCCCCGCAGACAAAAGGGTAGACAGCGGGTAGTAGATCATTGGCTTGTCATAAACAGGCATTAGTTGTTTACTTATAACCTGTGTAAGAGGATATAAGCGGGTGCCACTTCCACCTGCCAGAATGATTCCTTTCATACGGTCTGAGTATTATATTTTTTGACAAACCAATTAATGGTTTTCCTTAATCCCTCTTTAAAATCTGTACGCGGCTGCCAATTTAAGTCCCTGGAAATTTTACCAGAATCGATAGCATATCGGAAGTCGTGCCCGGGCCTGTCATCTACCAGTGTTATTTGTTCTGTATAAGACCCTTCTGCCCTTGGGTGATCGAGATCCATTTGATCACAAATAAGCCTGGCCATGGTCATGTTGTCCAGCTCATTATTCCCACCGATCGTATACGTTTCACCCCCGGCACCTTGGTAGTATACCTTTTCAATAGCTTCACAATGATCTGTTACAAATAGCCAATCCCGGACATTAGATCCGTCTCCGTAAATTGGTATTGGCTTACCTTCCATTGCATTCTTGATTATAGTTGGGATAAGCTTTTCATCATTCTGTGCAGGGCCGTAATTGTTGGAGCAATGTGTAATACAGGTGTTCATATCATAGGTGTGATGATAACTCCGAACAAGATGATCCGAAGCGGCTTTAGAAGCACTGTATGGACTGTTGGGGGCATAAGGGGATTCCTCATTAAAGTACCCTTCTTTGCCAAGACTGCCATAAACTTCGTCTGTAGAGATATGGTGGAAGCGTGGCAGTTGCTTTTCCTTGTGTTTAGGAGTGTCTCTTACCCAAGATTTTCTGGCTGCTTCCAATAAGGTATACGTGCCAACAATATTGGTCTGAATAAAGGCATCGGGGCCTTCAATCGATCTATCTACATGAGATTCCGCTGCAAAATGGATAACTCCGTTTATCCTGTTAGATGCGAATAAGTGATCAAGAAGGTTTTGGTCGCAAATATCTCCGTGAACAAAAGAATGCCTAGGATTCTCTAAGAATCCGGACATATTTTCCTTGCTTCCCGCATAGGTGAGTTTATCGAGATTAAGGATATGAACAGTTGGGTGTTTGTCCAGAAAATACGCAATGAAATTACTTCCGATAAAGCCAGCTCCACCGGTAACCAATATGGTATTATTTTCAACCTCATCCGTCATTCAGGAAGGAGTTCTCTAGATTTTTTATTTAAGTATTTTACTATGTCAATAAGAATATATATCCCTATTAAGATCAGTGGAATTAGGACTATCGACTTACCAAACAAGGGGATTTTAACCGGCTGAGATTTACCAAAATTGACAATGCTAAATGGGCCTGTGCGTTGTTCTAAATCAACGCGTCTAAATTCTGATTGTGTAATTAACGTATTTTTCAAAGTAAAGAGCTGTGGTATATCCAAGGGCTCTCCTTCGGCTAATACTAACTGCCCTTCACTCGCCTCCTTAGAATTCCCTATTTGTGCGGTATAGGATTCAATAATAGCGTCCAATTGCCGCAGAATAGAATCATTTTTTTTCAGGCGGGAAAGGTCATTAGAATTATAGGTTTGTACCAGTCTGTTGTAATACTCATTACTATTAATATAATCCATCAACTTTTGGGCAATCTGAGGTCCGGATGCAGGATCCCTGTATAGGAATGTGACCCGTTGTTCAAAAGGATTTTGATCAATGAGTAAGTTTTCAATTATCTCTGTTAAGGCCGGTGAATTTTGAAAAGGTTGAAGCGCTTCCAGGTATTTAATTTCCGTTTCTAAATCTTTTTCGCTTTTAGAATTGACGGGGTCAACTTGGACTTCCAATTCATCAAAATCGTTCTCCCCTAAGCCTAAAAAGGCGAAGAAAGTTGTGTCCTTGGCCTTGATCTTTCCATTGAGCTCATTGACAGCATCATACAAATATTTCTTGCTTTCCAAATTGGGGCTTACGATTACTTCTGTTTTTAGTTTCCTTGTCGAAATTTTATTCAAGCCAAATCCCAATGCAGCGCCTACTATGCCCAATACGGCGAGCCAGACAATGTTATTTCGTACATATACGAAAAAACGTAGAAAGAACTTGAAAACGCCTAAAAAGCCCTTTTTTATAAGTGCAAATAACTGACCTAGATCTATTTCGTCATTAGGTGATCCGGAATTTGATGCGTGAGTACTCATGGTTTGAAATTAAATATTTGTTCTAAAATTTTATCGGTTATCAGATAGGTAGGTTTTACTCCCGTTGTGCCCAGGCCTCCAGATGCTAAAGTACTCCCTGATTTTAAAGGGTTATCAGAGGCGTAGTACGCATAGCGCGTGATCACATCTTCTCGTATACTTTTTCTGATCTTGGAAGCAGCTTGTATGGCTTTCTGATAATGAACCCCTTCCATTTCCAGACCAATGGCCTGCCAGGTAGATTCCTTGAAGAAATGGAGAATATCTTTGTTTTGAAGGGATGTGCCCAACACTGTAACCATTGGTCCTTCTAGAATTTGAATTCCATTGTCCTCAAAGTCCGCTTTTGAAAATGCATTGTCTATCGGATAGTTATCTGCAGTTCCCTCAAAAATATGTGCACTTGGGATCATTAAATCGCCTTTGCCTCCTTCTAAAATGCCCGCTTTTCCCATAATTGATATGGAAGCTATGTTCATGAATACTGCTTCTTGGTCCTTTGGTTTGTAAGGCTTCAGTAATTCATCTATTGTCTCAAAGGCCTGTTCTCCGAAAGCATAATCCATTACCAGGATCACGGGGATATCCTCTTTGGATATAGATGCCGGCAAGTCATAACAGCAAGCATCTTTACCTAAGCTCGCAAGATCAAACAGTTGTACATCTATATTCGTTCCGGAAGCGTCATCAATGGAGATCATTCCATTTTTCCCGGCCATTTCCAAAACTTTATTCCTCAACTTATCGTTCTTTTCCTGACTCAGTGCCTTGTATATATCTAAAGTTCCATTATTGGGAAATTCTTTCGTAAGCGCCTTTCTTGCAAAGAGTGAGTTGACAACACTGTGCATATTTGCGCTGATGATATGCAAGGGTCGGTGCAGTAGTTTCTTTTTATCAAGGGTCTCTTTTATGGTATTAGCCCAACGATCTCCATGAATATGGTGACCCAAACGTTCTCTCAATAACATGCTGAAAGTAATTATACGTTTTTCTCCACCGGTTTCTTCTTCAATGGAGAGCTTGCCCAACCAATAGATTATAGAAAGAAACCTATTTGGTTGTGATTTGCTTTTCAGTTTGTTATAGATCTCCAATACTTGATCAAAGGAACGTCCCAAAATATTGGCTGTATGAATTATGGCTACTTCCAGTTGATCTTGTGTTAATTTCTTTTGTTCCAGGGCTTCTTCCAGCTTATGCCAGTCTCTGATCGTTTTACCGGTTTCCTCGATAAGTACCCTTTCACAGATCTTTCTGGACTCAATAAACAGGAAGGTAAGGTGAGTCAATATGTCGTAAATATCAGAACGTCCCCTGGTTATCTCTATATTCATTTGCTCACTATCTATCCGATAGCAATTTCTGCGTCTTTTAGGGGGAATAATAGGTTTAATGTGTGATCTTGTAAAGCCTTCATCAGAAGTTAAATTGATATAGCGACACTCCTCAATGCCTACTGGTAAACGATCGAGCACATACATCAAGCCTTTGAGTTCTATCTTCTCTTCTGCAATTGATCCATAAATTTCAGGGCGGAGCAATAAGAGGGCATTCCGTAAGGATTCCCCGGAAATACCCATGGGTTTATAAAATCCTCTATTTAACAAATGACGCATGGTCACATAAAGCCTTTCTATTGCGCTCGTGGATGCTCTGGCCCTGCTAATATTTACGCCTTTGCTCATAATTGCGTGTAAAATTACACTTAAATTTTATGAAAAGTCCCCATGACAATGATTTTGCCTAAAGTTTGTACGCCTCTAATGCCTCTGCAATTTTGCGGTCATTTGAAAGCCGTACTACCTTGTTTTGGCCACCCAATTTGCCTTGATCTTGCATGTGTCTTTGAAATGCCCCGGGTTGAAGTGCCGTAACTTTCAGCGGCTGAAGAATGTTGCCTTCTATCAGATCAAAATAATAACTGTTTTGTTTCTGCAAGCTTTGGTCCAGCACCTTTTTAAATGCTTTGATATTTGATGGAGCTATTTCAAATTCAATGAACCATTCATGATGTGGCAGTTCGCCTTCCGGTGGGTGTACTTGTGGAGCCACAGTGAATTCATTGATCCGGGCATTGGAAGATTGAATTGCATCCAACATCGCTTCTTCAACTTCCTTGGCAATGACATGCTCTCCAAAAGCTGAAATGAAATGTTTGATCCTTCCTGTTACCACTATTCGATAAGGAGATGTGGAGGTAAATGCGATCGTATCTCCCAGGTTGTAGCCCCAAAGGCCGGCATTTGTGCTAATGATCATTACATAATTAACACCAATTTTTACATCCGCTATAGTTAATCTGGCCGGATTGTCGTCAAAAAATGATTCTGCCCTTATAAATTCATAAAAGATCCCGGAATTCAACAATAGAAGCATGCCGCTTTCATCTTGCTTATCCTGGAAGGCAAAAAATCCTTCACTTGCCGGAAAAAGTTCAATGCTATCAACACTTCTTCCGATCAGGTGCTCAAATTTGGCCCTGTAAGGTTCGTAGTTTACGCCTCCATATATGAACAGGTCGAAATTCGGAAAGAGATCTCCAATGTTCTTGCCACTCCTGTCTTTCAATCGCTCAAAATACATTTGCACCCAGGAAGGTATTCCTGCGATCACAGTCATATCCTGATCTATGGTTTCATCTATGATCCGTTCTACTTTAGTTTCCCAATCTTCAATACAATTAGTTTCCCAACTAGGTAAGCGATTTCGCTGAAGATAGGCAGGCACATAATGGGCAGAAATTCCCGAAAGTCGACCGATCTTAATGCCATTTTTTTCGTTCAACTTGGGGCTCCCTTGAAGAAATATCATTTTTCCTTTTACAAATGCGGTTTTGCCCGTATTATGAATATAATTGAGGATCGCATCCCTGGAGGCATTTACCTGACATTGAATGGCTTCTTCTGTTATTGGAATATATTTAGCACCCGAAGTGGTGCCTGAAGTTTTTCCAAAGTATTTAGGTTTTCCCTGCCACAACACATTCTCTTCACCTTCCACTACCCTATCTACATAGGCGCGAAGCTTTTCATAATCACGAACTGGGACATTGGAGGCAAAATCAGTATAGCCCCTGATCTCATGAAAGTTGTGGTCCTTGCCAAATGCAGTATTTTCTGCTGTTTTGATGAGGGAATTAAATACTTGAAGTTGGGTTTCAAGCGGATCATTCATCCACCGGTTTTGCTTTCTAACGACACGTGATGCAAATATCCTGGCAGCAAATGACTTTAAAGACATACTATTTAAAATCGATATAATTCAATGGATCCAACGGTGTGCCATTAGTCCACAATTCGAAATGTAAATGGGGACCGGTAGTTAGTTCCCCGGTATTTCCAACCTCTGCGATCACTTCGCCCCCCTGAACAAAGTCACCCTGGACTTTTAGCAGGGCTCCATTGTGTTTATAGACAGACAAGAGTCCGTTTTGATGTTCTAAAACCATCACATATCCGGTGTCTGAGGTCCATTCGGCAAAAATAACCGTACCATGAGTTATCGCCTTGACCGGTGTTCCCATTGGCGCCACTACATCAATGGCATAGTGCTTTTCCCGGGCATTAAAGGTCTGCGAAATAGAGCCCGATACAGGAGAAAATAAGACAAGATTAGCATTACTACCCGTTCTTTCGAAAAGATTGTATTTATCCTCCAGTGCTACTTCGGCGCGGAGCAAGGAATCTTCCCGTATAGGGCTTAGATCTACAGTAGCGGGATCAATTTTAAAGGGTGTGAACAAACTATCCCGGTTGATCTCGTTGTTTTCAATATCGCCGCGAAGCACCATCCGTACATTATCCAAATACCTATTGGTATAATTTAATACAGATACCAATGAATCAGTTTTAAACGTCAATTCGGTTGCCTTTCTTTTTAGGGCCGTTGATGAATAGCCGGGTATATATTCCCGCAAGGGAGTGAAAGCAATAATCAATGTAGTTAACCCAATTAGTGCGATAATAAATAGCGTGCCGGTAATAAACACATTTAACCGACTTAATTTAAATGAGATCTTTTCTTCAAAAGTGTTTTCATTAAGCACCACCAATCGATACTTATGCAACAACTTACGCCTGATCTCCTTACGCCTGTTTACCTTCTTGGCCATAAAAACAAAGATAGTACCATTTATATTTTATTGATTATTCCAACGTTAAAATATAGATAAAGGAATTCAACCTGATATTTGGAAAGTACTATAGTCGGGTGTTTCTTTTTTGTACATTTGTGTAACTAAAATCAAGATTATGAGCTTATCGAACATTATACTTGCGTTTGGCCCCTGGCAGATCGTATTGGTCGTTGTGGTGATTTTGCTTCTTTTCGGAGGTAAAAAGATCCCTGAATTAATGCGAGGATTAGGAAGCGGGATCAAAGAATTCAAAAACGCGTCTAAAGAAGACGATCAAATAGAAGAAAACAACGGCTCTTAGCTGCTGGCAATAAAATGGTTCAAAACATCCCGTATTGGGATGTTTTTTATTTTATACCATTCAGTATTTCATTCCTTCCGAGCTGAAATACAACAATTTATTCCTGTTTTCGTTCTTTACATACACAAATTGGACATTCCTAATTGCATTAGGTAAAAAGGAGTGCTTATTGTAACCACAACCATGTACCTATCACGTATACGAAAACAATTGCTGTTTTTGGGGGTTTTGTGGATTGCGCCTATGGCCATTGCACAAGAAATACCTCAGTCAGATCCTGTCAGCACTACCCCTCAGGCAGCTTATCTTCAACTCACGCATAGCCAATCGCATGAACGAGTTCAATCAGGTGATTTAGTCTATTTGAACTTTTCTATTGAGAATACGAGTGATCGTATCTCCAGAGATATATCAGTACAGATCGCCATTACTGAGGGCACTTTTATTGAAGCCTATTCCCAGAAACTAGGCACCTATGATGAATCCAGAGGTTTATGGCAATTGCCACAACTCCAGGCAAAAGAAAGTGCCACTTTGAGTTTTAGTCTATTAATGAATGCTGATCAGGATATTGATTTTCAGGCTTTTATATTTAATGTAGGAAGTATATCAATGGAAAATAAAGCATCTACGATCCAGGGGGAAATTAAGTGGGTGGAGGAAGATTGCCTGGTAGTTTTCAATGATTTTTCACAAACGGAGAAGGGCCGAAAGCGCGGGTTGTACGCCGATTGCGCAACTGAATATCCCAATAACTTTCTTCAGGTCTTTGACCGATGGGGAGCCCTTGTCTATGAAAAGGAAAATTATGATAATAGCTGGACTGGAAAACGGCATCCAAAATTTACCAAATTCGGGCGGGAGGAATTATTGGAAGGAACGTATTACTACGTCCTGAGTTTTCCTGAATCTGATAGGGCAGAGAAAACCGGATGGATCTACATCAGCGAGTAACGTAGATATATTTCAAAAAAATAAGGTTTTTCTCACTTTTTCAGGTCAATGTTTATAGTCTTCAATCGATGAACTACAAGAAATCGCTGTTCACGACATAAAACACCTCTTTCACAACAAAAACTATCTGCGGGTAAAAGGAAGATATATCTTCGTCGTTAAATGCATGAATAGTTGAATGCCAGCGCATCAACCAGAATAAACCATTATCGATGAATATCTCCCGAAGCTTAATAAAGCAGGCGAATGTGCTAGCAGGAATGATCTTCCTGTTTATGACATTGCACGCCAGCTATGCTGAGGCATCTGTAACCGATTTGGCTTTAGCCAATGTGGAGGTGAACAGCTTGCCCTCTTCTGCTTCTCATAAAGCTTTCGTCGTTTTAGCGAAGAAAAAAGGAATTGCTACGCGTAGTCAGCGCGGTTTTAGCAGTGCCTTTAATGGCTACTACATTATTTCCGGGGTTTTCGGTAATGCACAGAATGCATCCCGACTTTCGGGTCAGATGAAAGCGAAAGACCTGGATTCCCGGGTATTATTTCATCCGCATAAGAATTTGAATTATGTTTCCCTGGGTTATCATGTATCCGGGATGGAGGCTGTGAATTCTGCAACTTCCAAATTAGGGGGCAAATTCAAGGATAAGGTTTGGATACTACATGTCTACGATGGAAAAACCATAGCTTTTACTCCGGCCAAGGCAGAAAACAAGAAAATAGCTCCCGCAGCAACTGCCCTATCCGCAGATCAATTCAAAAGAAGCATTAAGTCGCTCGGAATTGCTTCAAGAAGCGAATCAGGCCTCACATCAACTGCTCCCGGTTATTACATAATTGCCGGTGTTTTCGGAGAAAAGAAGAATGCAGACCGACTCAAATTCAAATTAAGAGATCAGGGATATGCAGCTCTTTCTATGGTACATTCAGTATCTGGTCATTCCTATGTATATCTGGATCAGTTTAAATCTACTGACCGGACGCTCTCCTTTCTTAAGAGCTACACTCAAAAAGACAGAAAAAATAAAATATGGGTATTAGAAGTGCCCACACCAAAGAATTCAATTACACCAAGGGCCCAAAAATCCAACCAAACCAAAACAGCCAAAAGTAGTAATCTGCTCAAGCCTGCCGTCTATATAGCGAAGGATCCGACAAAAACTAAGCTATTGGAGAAAGCCGATATGTATTTCAACAAGATGTGGTATGCTGAAGCTGCGGAACTTTATGAGCAAGTTCTTAATAGGAACAAGAACAATCATACGTTTGAAATCATCCAAAAAGCCGGGGATGCGCATTATTTCAATACCAATATGGAGCGGGCCTATTACTGGTACGATCAGCTCTATAGCAAGCATAAGAATGAGATGTCTGCAGAAAACATCTTTAAATATGCACATTCGCTTAAAGGAACGGGTAAATACGCCCGTGCTAAACGGCTGATGAGACTTTACAATAGAAAATTGAAGAAAGAGGATGAAGAGGTATTAGCTAATGAAAATAGCGCCACACCCAGAGAGGTGATCCTTGACAATATTCTTAGTGCAGAGGACCAGTTTACGATCAAAAATCTTGCGATAAATTCCAAGTATTCAGATTTCGGGCCTATGTACTACAATGAAAATGAGCTTGTTTTTGCTTCAGCTGCAGATTCAGCCTTTTTTGTAACCAGACGGTATAAATGGAATAATGAGCCCTTTCTGGACTTGTATGCAGCTAAGATCAATGAAGAATCAGAAGATGTCAAACAGGCTGTAAAGTTGTCTAAGAAGGTCAATACCAAGTACCACGAGGCTTCGGTTGCCTTTACACCCGATAATGAGACCATGTATTTTACCCGAAACAACTACGGTAAGAAATTAAAGCGTGATAAAGCGGGCGTTAACCACCTGAAAATCTATATGTCACAAAAGGTTAATGGTGATTGGACAGAGGCAGTTGAAGTGCCGTTTAACAGTGATGATTGGTCTACCGGACATCCAGTTTTAACCCCGGATGGGAAACAGATGTATTTTGTGTCTGACAGGCCCGGATCTTTAGGCGAATCAGACATTTTTGTGGTAGATATCCAGGGAGACAATTCCTTCTCTGAGCCCCGAAATCTGGGACCTGAGATCAATACGGAACGAAGAGAAATGTTCCCGTTTATCAATGATAAGAAACTCTATTTTTCTTCCGATGGGCATGTTGGCCTAGGGGGTCTGGATGTATACGAGGTAGCATTTAACGATGATGACGGCTTTCTGGAAGTGCGTAATCTCGGCAAGCCGATTAACAGTAATAAAGACGATTTCTCATATATCGTAAATGAAGAAACACAACACGGATACTTTGCTTCAAACCGTAAAGGTGGAAAAGGAAGCGATGATATCTATTCCTTTAAGAAAATACTTCCTGAAGAGCCTAATGAGAATGCAATTGCCGGAATAGTTACCGAAGTGGTCACAGGAGATATCCTCCCGGAGGCCCTTGTAGAACTTTTGGATGAAAATGGTCGGAAGATCAAAGAAATGGTCACCGGAGATGATGGTAGCTTCTTGTTTGAAGATCTCGACAGTAATACGAAATACACTGTACGCGTAACTAAAGGAGATTATTTTGATGAGCAGATAGACGTGTCAACAAAAGATAACATCCTTGTTGAAACGGATCTAGCCATGAGGCGACTAGAAGACCTGATCAGCGTTGAAGATGGTATTCGCAAGCTTAAATTGGATATGATCTTCTTTGATTTTGATAAATCTTACATCAGAACTGATGCTGCTGAAGAATTGGATAAGCTTGTTACTGTGATGAACGAATACCCAACAATGGTAATCGCCATTGAATCTCATACAGATTCCAGAGGTAAGCGAGCTTATAACAAATACCTGTCAGAGCGAAGGGCCAGATCTACCCGAGAGTACCTGATCTTAAAAGGAATTGATCCAAAACGCATTCAGACTGCTATAGGTTATGGTGAAGACAGGCTCCTTAACGGATGTGATGGCAGCGTGCGTTGTTCAAGTGCACAGCACCAATTGAACCGTAGATCTGAATTTATCATTGTCAATATGTAATAAAGGCCTAATTCGAAGAATAGTAAGGAATTAGCCATTTAACAACGCCATTATCGCGTTTCACAACAAACCTATAATAAACATATACGTATCCTTCTTCGGAAAGAGTTATATAAATACCCAAAGCATTAATTAAACGAACCTTGACCATGAACTACTTATTACTTATCAAAGAAATATACCAGGAAGCTTTTAGGAACCTGGGGCATGCCATTGTAAAAAATTACTTTAGAGTATTTACCTGGTTCTGCTTTATAAGTTTCATCATTGTATTGTATGCATTCTTATTTAGAGTAGCAACCGGATTCGCATTCGATTAAACCAAACAGCCTAAAGACAGAAAAGCGCCTTTTATCGGGCGCTTTTCTCGTTTTAATCCGTTCTGGTTGACTTTTGGTCTGGTTAAAATGCGCATTTAGCAGGTGATCTGAAGGCACTTTCCCTTATAACTATTATTTATTCCAATTAGTCCAATAAATTAGAATTTCTTATGATTCAGCCCCAATTTTGTTGTGTCATAAATCCTTAAATAATCTTACCATGCAGAAATTATTACTTTTTAAAGAAATCTATCTTGAAGCTTTTAAAAACTTGGGGCATATGTTATTGACCAAGTATTTTAAATTCTTTTTTTGGTTCTGTTTTGCTATGTTATTGGTAGTTATGTATGCCTTTACATATAGAATTGCAACCGGATTTGTTTTTGATTAAAACATAAATCCTTCAACATAGAATAAAAAAACCCCTTTCCTTCGAGAGGGGTATTTTGATTTTTATAAGAATTCTACTGTCTTCAGAATAGCTTCCAACTCAAACATGTAGTCTCGTTTGTTGGTCGCCGGCGCAAAAGTGAAGCCTTCTATAACCAGTTTTCGATCCCGTTCAGGATCATCAATAATATAGGTTTGAAAAGGGCCTGCCATGGGATAATTCTTTACTTCCCAAATACCTCTGACCTCAATCGCTTTTTTATCCTTGAGCTTTGTAATAAATACATAGGGAGCAAAAGCCTTTTCAGTCATCATATAGGTCGTCTTATTAGGAATGTCAGGGCCCGGAATGTATTTCATTCCAATAGAATCTCTCATTTTAATGATATCGCTTACCAGAGTAGAATCATTGGTAAGACTTCCCCCTGGTATGGTATAGGCCAGTATATTCATTGTGCCTCTGGGGATTTGCCTGTCTATCCATATGAAGTTTGATTCCTGCATGCCTACTGTATAGATTGATGGTACACGCAATCGAATACCAAATTCTTCTTCAAGTGCTTTTTCCTTATTCAGGGAGCGTAAAAATCGCTTCTGTGTTTCTTCCAGCTCAAGTTTCTTATAGGAGGCTATTAACCGGTCTGCCCCGGCTTCAATGTTGGCAATTAACTGATCTTCCGTCTGCCCTTTTATTACACCGATACGTTGAGGCGTGGCATATGTGTCTGTTTGAACTTGCGCAATATCAAGGCTGTCTAGACTTACATATAGTACGGATCTGCGATGCCTCGTCGGGCCTGTAAATACGCTTTTGGGCATATGGTCTATGGAGAAAATAGGTTCTTCCCAGGTAAGGCCCAAACTTGGGGCAGCAAACTTTTCGCGTATTTTATCCCCTACTGAACCTTCCCAAAGGCGTGTATCCATAACTACGGCCAAAGTATTGATCGCGCCTATGGATGCGGGTTTATAGTTTACTTTTTTTCCATCAAAACAAGAGACGGTGAAAAGAAGGCAAATGGAGAGAATTATAAAACGTTTCATAGGCCTGAAGCTGAAGTGGAACAATCGCACAGTTTTAGTTTAGTGCCTGGCATTAATCGTGTACCACTAATACCGTTCCATTTTTTTAGTTTTTCAATTGTGACCCCCGGATATTTCTGGGCAATTGTCCACAGCGAATCCCCTTTTCGTACTGTATGAACCTTGGAGTCACTGGTAACCTGAACGCTTTTCGTTGAAGATTTAGATTTTTTAGGGGCTGAATATGCCACAGGATTTCTGGGATATATTGTGAGTCTTTGACCCACTTTTAGCATGTTACTCCTCAATCCATTCCATCGTTTAATATCACTAACACGTACACGGTAGCGCTCAGCGATCTTTCCCAGATAATCCCCGCTCCGTACGCGGTATCTGATCTTTTCCTGTGCTTTGACCATTTCTGGTAATGGGGATTCCGGATTGGTAAACTCCTTCTTAGCGAGTTCGTAAATGGCATTTTCATTGGCTACAAAAGTACCGAGTGCTGATACAGGTAAGCGAAGGTAATATTGCTTCCCTTCTATCTTTGGAATGATATTTAATTTATAAGAAGGATTTAATAGTTTGAGGTCGTCCATAGTGACCGGAACATAAGTGGCAATCTGATCAAAATTGATCATATCTTTTACCAATACCGTATCTGTTTCCTGGTAGAAACGGCCAGCATCCTTTTTTACAATGCCATGTTCTTCAGCATATTCAAAAAGGTACATTGTTGCTAGGAACGCTGGAAGATATCCGGCTGTTTCTCTAGGTAAATTTCGACGAATATTCCAATAGTTCTCATATCCCCCTGAACGCCGAATTGCTTTATTTACATTTCCTGGGCCTGAGTTATAGGCGGCTAAGGCCAGATCCCAGTCATCGAATATCTCATATAGTTTTTTAAGGTAGAGACAGGCTGCCTTAGTTGATGCCACCGGATCGTTGCGTTCATCCACATAACTTGAAACATCCAGATCATACATTTTGCCCGTTCCATACATAAATTGCCAAAGCCCTTTGGCTCCTACCCGGGAACGCGCCCTGGGATTCAAGGCAGATTCTATAATGGCCAGGTATTTAATTTCCAGTGGCAGATCATGTGCGTCTAGTTCTTGTTCGAACAACGGGAAGTAGAACTGACTCGCTGTGAGCATCCGTTGGATAAGCTGTTTTTTATTCTTTAAGAAGGAGTTAATTACAGATTCAAGGGAGGGGTTATACGCGATATTAAATGGAGTTTTTGAATCCAAAGCGGCCAATCTTGCCTTTAATATCTCTGTGTCTAATTTCTCAAAGCTTTCTTCTTCATCAGTGGTATTGAGAATAACCTTCTGCATTTCCTGAAACATTTCCTGTCTGGAAGCCACCTCAACCAACCACAAGCTATCCCACTTAGATGCTTGGGGCAAGTCTTCAAAGGTCTGCTCATTCTCTTCTGACCCTGTTATTGCCACTTCTGTAAGCTTCGCTTCTACCTGTACTGGCACCCCTTCCTGTCCAGTGGCGACAGATATATACACAAACACTGACAGCAGTGCTAATGTGCTGTTTTTTAAATACATAAAAATGAAATTTACTTAGTGGGGCTAACTAAAATGCAATTTTTTTAGTAATCTAAAAAATTCTTTTTGTAAAAGGGGCCAAATAATCGTTAAAACAGGCTTACTTAAGAATGGCCGCAATCCCTGGTAGGGTTTTTCCTTCCAGACTTTCCAGCATGGCTCCACCTCCCGTGGATACATAGCTTACCTTATCCGCAAAACCAAACTGTTTCACGGCGGCTACTGAATCTCCCCCTCCAACTAAGGAAAAGGCGCCATATTTTGTGGCTTCTTCCACAAATGTTCCCATTGCAATGGTGCCTTGGGCAAAATTCGACATTTCAAAAACCCCAACCGGACCGTTCCACAAGATCGTTTTTGATTCCAGGATCACAGATTTAAAGTGTTCCAGGGTTTTAGGTCCGACATCCAATCCCTGCCAACCTGCGGGAATTTGATCAACCCCGGTCGTTTTTATCTCGGCATCGTTGCTAAATTCATCAGCTGCGAGAACATCTACCGGCAGATGAACGGTAACGCCCTTTTCTTTAGCTTTTTCTAAAAGGCTGGTCGCCAATTCTAATTTATCAAGTTCACAGATAGAGTCGCCGATCTCCCCTCCTTGTGCCTTGATAAAAGTATAGGTCATGCCTCCGCCGATAATCAAATGATCTATGGCGTCCAATATGTTCTCAATGATCGTGATCTTGGAAGAGACTTTGGCGCCTCCTAAAATTGCAGTCACCGGTTTTTCTCCTGAAGAAAGGACCTTATCAATGGCCAGGATCTCTTTTGACAGCAGGGAACCAAAACATTTGTTATCTGGAAAAAATCTTGCAATAATAGTGGTGGAAGCATGTGCGCGGTGTGCGGTGCCGAATGCATCATTTACATAGATATCTCCCCATTCGGAAAGTTGTTTTGAAAACTCTATCTCTCCTGATTCTTCCTCAGCATAAAATCGTAAGTTTTCCAGCAACAGGATCTCCCCGGGTTTTAGTGCAGTAACAGCTTCGCGTACTTCTTCGCCTACACAATCCGCCACGAACTTGACGTTAACTCCAATTATTTCAGAGGCCGTATCAACAATGTGTGAGAGTGATAATTTTGGGTTTACAGCACCTTTGGGCCTGCCCAGATGACTCATAAGAATAACGCTCCCGCCATCTTCAAGCACTTTAATAATGGATGGTTTAGCCGCTTCTATTCGTGTGGTGTCAGTTACTTCCTGGTCTTCATTTAAAGGAACATTGAAGTCTACGCGGATCAGGGCACGCTTATTCTCAAAATTAAAATCGTCTATTGTGATCATGTATTGGATTTTATAGCTCGGCAAATGTATGAATTCAACATATGTCATAAAAACAGCTCCATCAATATTTCCGGAAGATGTCTTTCAAAGTTTTATATTTGAGGCATGCTGTTTGAGGATATTTTAGGGCTTACCCATATTAAGCATCATCTGACTTCAAGTGCCGATGCGGGGCGCATTCCACATGCACAATTGTTTATAGGTCCGGAAGGCAGCGGTACACTTGCAACTGCATTGGCATATGCTCGCTATTTGCTCTGCAATAATTCCCAGGGAGAAAACATTAATGGGGACGAAGCATGCAATATTAAATGTGCATCTTTTACACATCCCGACCTTCATTTTGTATTCCCGGTTGCGACTTCTGATAAGGTCAAGAGTCATCCTGTAAGTGATCATTATATAGGGGAATGGCGAAAATTTCTCAAAGAGCAGCCTTATGGTAATCTATTTGACTGGTACCGTCTTATTGGTATTGAAAAAAAGCAAGGCCAAATAGGCGTTGATGAAGCCCAGGATATCAACAAAAAGTTGTCGCTGAAGGCATATGAAGGAGGCTATAAGGTCATGATCATCTGGATGGCCGAAATGATGAATACTTCTTCGGCCAATAAGTTGCTAAAATTGATAGAAGAACCCCCGGCAAAGACCATAATGCTCCTTTTGGTGGAAGATGAAGAAAAGATCATGGAGACCATATACTCCCGTTGTCAGGTTATTCATTTTCCACCGCTTTCAGAAGCGGTTATCGCTCAGGCATTGAGTGAACATGGGTTATCGCGTGAAGAGGCAATGCAAGTAGCACAAGAAGCTAATGGCAATTTTAATAAAGCCATGGACCTAATGAATAAGGATTCCGAAGAACTGGTCTTTGAAAAGTGGTTTGTTCAATGGGTCCGCAGTGCCTTTAAAGCAAAGAAGAATAAAGGGGCGATCCATGAACTCATTTTGTGGAGCGAAGAAGTGGCCAGAACAGGGAGAGAAACTCAGAAAAAATTTGTGATGTATTGTCTGGCGCTGATCCGTCAGGCCATGTTGGTTCATTATGGTGCAAATGAATTGGCGTATATGCAGATCCATGTCGATGGATTTCAATTAAATAATTTTGCCCCCTTTATCCATGAACAAAATCTGCTGGAGATTGTTGACGCTTTTGAAGAAGCCCATTACCACATTGAGCGAAACGGTAATTCG
Organism: uncultured Eudoraea sp.; assembly: GCA_947258555.1. Lineage (GTDB taxonomy): Bacteria > Bacteroidota > Bacteroidia > Flavobacteriales > Flavobacteriaceae > HDS-28. The sequence continues at coordinate 18,480 of CAMYJF010000012.1, forward strand.
AAAATAATTTGGACAGATCTTTCCATTCAACTAACCCGACTTTTACATAAAAAAGCTGCCTAGCAGCATCAAAAAATTAAGACTATGGATTTCCTTATTTCATATAGCGCAGAAATTTTACTTCTGCTTCTTTTGCTAATTACTTTTTTGCAAAGTGCGCTGGACAAAATATTTGACTGGACTGGCAATTTAGGGTATCTGAAAGATCATTTCTCCAAATCTCCTTTCCGTAACATGGTTCCTGCCCTCTTAGCGATCATTTCCATATTGGAATTGGTCACAGGGATTGTGTGTTTCTCAGGTATCTTGCAAATTCTGAATGGAGGTAAAACCACTCTGGCATTTGCAGGTGGTATTCTGGCTTGTGTCAGCCTATTATTACTCTTACTGGGGCAGCGGATCGCAAAGGACTATGAGGGAGCTAAGACTATCGTGATCTACTTTATTCCAGCCGTGCTGCTCGTCTTTTTGTTGCAATCTTAACAGATTGTATATCAGGTTTTTACTGTTTGTATTTGTCGTTTAAGATCTTCAGTACCTGCTCAGTGAGATCGTCAGATTCCTGGCCATAAAGGACACTACCGCCTTCTCCGCCTCCAAGTATGTAAGTATACTCGTTGGATTTACCAAAAGCTTTGATTTCCCGTTTAACTTTTTGTACGACGCTATCCATTTCCAGCTGGCCTTGCTGACTTAGTATTTGTTCTTCCTGTTGAAGTTGTTGGCCCATGAACTGTCCGCGTTGCTGAAGAATGTCATATTCCTTCTGCGCTTTTGACGCAGCCATTTTTTCAGCCCTGCTCTGAAATTCCTGCGCCTCTAATTGAAAAGCCTGAGAAATGCTGTCTCGTTTCCTGTTTAAGGTAACCAACTTGTTCTTGTATTTCTCTTCTACATCAATTTTTTCCTGATAACCGTCCATCAGCTTAACATTATCTACATAACCGATCTTTTGTTCTGAACAAGAAATTAGCACCAATAAAAAGAGAAAAAGGATAGAATATTTCATTTAAATTTTTTTAGAGGGGCAAATGTAAGAAAGCCGATTGGTTTTCACAGTGTTCCAGGAGAAGAACGTTATCTTTTATCCATAAATATTATTTATAGACATTTTATTGTTTATAGTTGTTCTCTATTGGTTTTAGATTGATATACTGGCCGTCAGTGCGGCTTTTTTGCTAAAACAACACAAGATGTCGATAGCCGCGAGAACTGCGCTTAGATGTGTTTAAAACGCGTTTTTATCTTCTTTTCAGGACGTACATCATAGAAGAGTATTCCCTAGATCGCCAGGCGCTCATATTGGAACGCATTCCCATCCAAAAAGCACGCAGATAATTAGATCTGCCATTTTTATATTTCTCACTTAAAAGAGCGATGTAATAGGCATCAAAAAGCAAGGGCGACTTATGTGTCAATTTAACCTGGTGCTTTTCAAAAATTCGCTCAATTGCGCCCTGGGAAAAATGCCATAAGTGACGTGGTACATCATAAGCGGCCCAAAATTCTTTATAATAGTTCGCGTCCTTGGACCTAAAATTGGGCACGGCCACAACTATGATCCCATCTTCATTTAGACAATTTAACATTGCCCCAATCTGCACGTCCAGATCCGGAATATGTTCAAGTGTATGCCACAATGTAATCGCATCGAAGGACGCTCCGTTGACATCTTCCATTCCAGATTTTAATACCAATTGTTTTTCTCTGGCCAATCCCCTGGCCATTGGATTGGGCTCCACACCATCCGTCTCCCATCCCCTATTTCGGGCTATCCTTAGAAAATCTCCTGTTCCGGCTCCAATATCCAACACATTCCCTTTCTTTCCTAAATACCTTTCTACAACACGGATCTTCTTCCAGAGCATGTATTTTTTTACTAAGTGATACAGCCGGTCTGAAAATGATTCAAAAGAATCTGTATGGGAAATATAGGAGGTGCTGAGATAATATCTATCAATGTCCTCGGGTTGCGGATCAGTTATCAGCATATCAAGTTCCTGATCATGTAATAATCGGAATTCCTCACCGCTGACAGCGAAGTCTTTAGTCTTTAAGAAGGTTTGCACGACAGTTAATGGTAATTGAACTTAGATGTTTCAAAATTAGGCCATTTACACGCTTATCACAAAAAGAATCGGCCAACAGCGTTTTAAATGGATAATTCAACACCCGGTGTTCCACGTGGAACATAGATCGCCTATCTCCCCATATACACCAATAAGACACTAATGTCACTGGGCGAAACGCCACTAATTCTGGAAGCTTGTGAAATGGTAGCGGGTCTGATTGAGCTCAGCTTTTGTCGCGCTTCGGTCGACAATGACTTAAGCCTTTCATAATCAAAATTCTCTGGAATCTTAATCCCTTCCAATCGCTGTAATTTATCCGCATTGTTCTTTTCCTTTTCTATATAGCCCGAGTACTTAACTTGAATCTCTGTTTGTTCCATTACTTCCCTGCCTAAATCCCTTTCCTCTACATAGGCCTTTACTTTTGGTAATTCCAGCATATGAGCCATAGTAACTTTTGGCCTTGAGAAGACTTTCACCATTTTGTCGGCCTGCTTAACCGGTGCCGAGTCCAGTTTTTCCAGAATGGTATTAACTTCCCGGGGGTCATAGCTGGTTTTAGTAAAAAACGCGATAAAATCTTTAGATTTGGATTCTTTTGCCTCCATACGTTTTATTCGCTCATCGGAGGCCAGTCCCAACTCATGGCCTATTGGGGTCAGGCGCAGATCTGCGTTGTCCTGACGCAAGAGTGTTCTATATTCCGCCCTGGATGTAAACATCCTATAAGGCTCTTCTGTCCCTTTTGTGATCAAGTCATCGATCAAAACCCCAATATATGCCTGATCGCGTCTTAAAACCAAGGGTTCTTTATCTCTCAATTTTAAATGCGCATTAATACCGGCCATTAATCCTTGAGAAGCTGCTTCCTCATATCCTGTTGTACCATTTATTTGACCGGCAAAATAGAGCCCTTCGATAATTTTAGTCTCCAGAGTGTGTTTTAACTGAGTGGGGGGGAAGTAATCATATTCTATGGCGTACCCCGGTCTGAAAAATTTAACTTGTTCAAATCCCTTTACTGAACGCAGTGCTTTATACTGTATATCTTCAGGTAGCGAAGTGGAAAATCCATTTACATAGACCTCTACTGTATTCCATCCCTCCGGTTCTACAAAGATCTGATGGCTTTCTTTATCTGCAAAGCGATGGATCTTATCCTCAATGGAGGGACAATACCGCGGTCCAATACTCTTAATTCTTCCGTTAAACATCGGGGAACGATCGAATCCCTCACGCAACAGATCATGCGCTTCAGTACTCGTATGCGTCATGTGGCAATCCCGCTGTTTTTCTAAAGCCTTGGTTTCCAAATAGGAGAACCTCTCGGGATCCGTATCACCCGGTTGCGGTATCATACTATCGTAATCTAAGGTGCGTCCGTCCACTCTGGGTGGAGTTCCTGTTTTCATCCTGCCAGAATCAAATCCCAGATCAGTAAGCTGTTCTGTAATACCCGTTGCTGCCCGTTCGCCTGCTCTACCCCCTCCAAACTGCTTATTTCCTATATGAATCAGTCCATTTAAAAAAGTACCATTAGTAAGAATTACGGATCTGGCCCTGATGTTCAACCCTAAAGACGTTCTAACGCCTGCTATCCTATTCTCCTCGACAAGGATAGAAGACACCATGTCCTGGTAAAAATCTAAATTTGGAGTCCGTTCAAGCGCCAATCTCCATTCTTCCGCAAACCGCATCCTGTCATTCTGTGCCCGGGGACTCCACATGGCAGGGCCTTTTGATTTATTCAGCATTTTGAACTGAATAGTCGAATTATCGGTAATTATTCCACTATACCCTCCTAAAGCATCAATTTCCCGGACAATTTGTCCCTTTGCAATTCCCCCCATAGCAGGATTACAACTCATTTGTCCAATAGTCTGTAAATTCATTGTAACTAAAAGGGTTGAAGACCCCATATTAGCCGCTGCAGCCGCAGCTTCCGCCCCGGCATGACCGCCTCCCACTACAACAACATCGTATTCCTTAGCAAACATATCTCATTGTTCCACGTGGAACATTTTTATATAATAGTCCTCTTTATTGCGCATTATATTCCTCTCTTCAATGGTTCCATCTGAATATCCCATCATGTGCAATACCCCATGTACCATTACCCTTCTTAATTCCACTTCCTCCTCAGCATGGTGTGTTATGGCATTTTCCTTTACTCGATCCAAAGAGATAAAGATGTCCCCGGCTAAAACCTCATTTTCAGAGCGGTCAAAAGTAAGGATATCCGTATAATAATCATGCTTTAAATATTTACTATTCAGAGCCAAAACTTCTTCATCCGTGGTTATAATATAAGCTATATCCCTTATTTTACAAGCCTCCTCTTGCACAACCTTGTTCAGCCATATGCGATGTTTATCTTCATTTAATGTGGAATCTATCCCCTGATAGGTGAAACTAATCATCCGACTTAAAGTATAAACGAATGAGTTCCCGATAGCGCTGCTGCAACGGTAGTGCCTGTCTGTTCAGCAATTCAGTTTCTCTTTTGAAGTTATCCCATTGCTCAGGCCTGGTAAGTATAGGGTTTGAGTAATCCTCCCTATTAGTTTTGCCTTGTCTCTCTTGCTTTTCACCTTGATCTAAGGCCGCATTTTCAAGCTTAAGTAATTGATGTTCAATCATATTCATACGCTGAATTGTACGCTGGGTAATCCCATTCTCCAATAAATCTTCCTCGAAGGATTCCATTTGACGCAACAGCTTTTTTGCTAAATCCCGATCCCCGTTTTCTATCATGTCCTCAAGCTGCTTTTCCAGCTCCTGGCGTATACGTTGCTGTTCCTTATAAATCTCAAACAACTCTTGCAAATCTTCTTCATTCTCATCAGCAGTGCCATTTCCACCCTCAGAACTACCATCTCCTTCTTTAGATCCCTTGCCTTTGTTGCCTTCAGATCCTTCTCCCTCATTTTCACCTTCACTTTGTCCTTCTTCGCCTTCTTTGCCTTCATTTCCCTCCTTGCCTTTCTGGTCGCCTTGTGACTGACCTTGCTGGGACTCTCCTTCTTGCTGGCCTTGTTGACCCTCACCCTGCATTTTTCCCATCTTTTCCTTCAGTTCAGACTGACTTTGTATTATATCTGGTAACTGAAAACTCTCCCCGGAACCCTGCCCGGAGCCCATGGAAAGGCTTTGTTGCATATTATCAAGAATACTAGCCAGGTAGTCCGCCAGATTATTACTGGCGGTCAGCACATATTGTTGATAAGAAGCGCCTTGAAAAATCTTGTTTTCAGAGACACTTCCGAGGGTTTTGTCAATATTATAATACACTTCTGTGATCTGTTCATTAACAAACTCAGACAATTCCGCTCTACGCAGTGAAAGGGCAAACAAGCTGTCGTCTACATGTTCAAATAACTCCTTTAATTGCTGCTGTTCGCGAACTACGCCCCCAAAATCATTCAACATCCCATCGCTTTCCGTGAGCACGTCCAAAAGTTCTTCCTGCTTAAAAGAAAAGGTCACCAAATTATCTAATATCTGCCTGAGCATTTCAGCATCCTCAGCAATCGAACTCCCGCCACCCATTGAGGAGCCTGATTGAGACAATGATTCACTCATCTCCTTCATTTTACGAGCCGCAGAGCGTTGTTTTTGATCGATCTTATTCTGTTGCTCTTTTAACTCAGGGTTATCATCCGATTCCTCATTTCCCTGTTCCTTATCATACTCCTCCAAAGCCTCTTTTTGATCCTGTTTTACAGATTCAGACTTATTTTCGTCAACATTCAGGTCCATCGGTTTTTTAAGGGCATCATTGTCTTTCTGAAGCTCCTGGAGTTCACGGGCTATAGTATCAAATTCCATATTGAACCTTTCCTGGGTTTCTTTTTCTATTTTTTTGCCTACATCTACACGCGATATTGCTTCCTGGTCTTTAGACAACTTTTCCAGGTCCTGGGCTAGCTGATTTGCTTTTTCGCTAACATAATATCTTTTCGTTAATTCGAGCAATTGATCCAGGCTCTTTTGACTGTTCTGTTGGCTTTTTCCAAGTTCTTCAAGGCGCTTGGCCAATTCTTCCTTATTAATCTTATCAGCTACCTTTTGAAGTTCTTCGAGAAGTTTGGCGTTCTTCTGTGCCTTTAGCTCTTCTCTTTCCATGCGTTCCTTAAGCAATTGTTTTTGTGCGTCATCCAACTCATCTTGCTCCAGGTTCTGTTTTAACTCATTGCTAAATTTTTTCATCAGCTCCTGTTGCTGTTTCTGCTTCTTCAGAAAGGAGCTTACTTTACTTTTGTCATTAAAGTTTAAGCTGTTCTTTTCCTTTTGTTGTTGCTGAATTTCGTCCAGTTCCTCTGTATTCTCCTTGAACTGATCCACCGCCTTATTCATTTGCTCGATAAGTTCCTGTTGCTTGTCCAAACGTTTTTCCTCAAGGGCTGCTTCATCATATATTTCCGAGGTAAAGACCTGGCTTTTGCTCACTTTACCCCCTCTGAATGGATCGTTATCCCGCACTTCAAAATACAGTTCATATACCTGAGCTTCCTCCAGTTCCAGTCCGGAAGGAAACGTATAGTAAAACTCTTGAAAATTGACATCTGGCTCCATAAGCGGTACGCGCTGTTTTTGATCCTCTTTCCCGCGCGGATAGCACACCAATTGAATGCTTCTGATTTTATAATCGTCTGTTGCTTCTCCTGAATAATATGATACATTCGGCTGCAAGGAATCCCTTAATTGCCTGACTTTCACGCCTGGAAAACCATCCTTGATCACCTTAAACTCAAAGCCTAATTTCTCAAAATGCGATACATTTTCATTAGAACTTGTTATCTGATAAGGTAAGGTTGAAAAGATCCTGCTGCTATGTACAAACCCGGAATCGCCTTTTTGAAAAACCCAGGAACTATCATTCGTAACAAGGTGAACATTTTCAGCGTTTTTTCCCGCAACAGTCCAGGCAACATTCGTGCCCTCAGGAATAGTTGCGTTTCCAGTATTTCGTAATATATCTGCCCGCTTACCGGTATATCCGGGATAATCGAGTTGTACTGAAAAATCAGTGATCCCTGGTGTTCTTAAGGCTTTCAATTCGTAACGCCTTGACTCTACTTCGTTAGCCCTGAAAAAGAAAGTGCTGGACTGCAGTGGCGGTGTAAACGTTAATTCATAGAGGCTATCAGCTTTACTAAGTAAAATCTCTTTGTCATTAACTACAGCATAAACGTCTTCTGGCTGAACTTCTCCAATAGTGAATACCTTGATCCGAACGGTTTCATTCTCCAAAACTTCAAGTCCATCTGCAATTACCTTGAATTCAAAGGGAGCGGGAGGTTCAAAATAGGCGCTATAGCGCACTACTCGCTGATAGGAGCCCAAAAAAGAGCTGAGACTTCCAGACAACCACAGTAAAGCTATCACAACCAATGGGATCGCTAAATACTTTAGATATTTCGCATTTTCCCGATAACGGATCGCCCTGGTAAACGGAATCTCATCCATTTCAGAGGAGCGCTGCTCTATACTGGCCAATAGCAATTCTGATCTATCCCTATCTTCTGAAAGATCCAGTAAATTGTATAGCTTATCACCTACTTCCGGGAAGTGATGTCCGATTAAGCGCGAGGCCTGTTTATTGGATAAACCCCGTCGGATCTTAAACAAATAAAGCAGTGGTTTGATGATATAATAGTACAGCAGATAAAGCTCTACCCCGAGGAATAACAGGAACAAGATCAATCTGCCGGTAGAATTTAGCCAGAGATAATATTCTATGCTTAAAATAAAGAAGAGAAACAACAATCCAAACAAGGCGAAAAACATGAGTCCTTTGATCAGCAGGCGTTTGTAATACTTGCTGTAAAACCTGTGTAACTTATCCTGTATGTTGTGAAAACTTTGCAATATCATTTATCTTAGCTCGAAGATAGTCCGATATACGGTATTTATGACGCAAAAATCTGTTAAATCCGCCCAATGGTACGACTTGAAATACCTGGCCGCACTCAGTATACCAGCTACTTTAGTTGTTGGTTTAGTCCTCAAAGGAGGCTGGTCATACTTCACCCCTATTTATGTCTTTGTTGTCGTTCCCATTCTTGAGATGCTGCTTCCGCATGACACTTCAAATATTGAAGGAGAAATGCGTTCCAAAAAGGCAGTGAGTAAGCTTTTTGACTGGATGCTTTACGCCAACATTCCCTTTGTATATGGGCTCCTTCTAATCACATTGATAACGCTTACCACAACAATACTTAATACGTATGAGGTAATTGGTTTAGTATCTTCCCTTGGAATTGTTTTAGGAAGTAACGGTATAAATGTCGGGCATGAATTAGGGCATAGGAAGAATCCTGTAGAGCGCTTTTTTGCGAAATTATTACTCCTTCCTTCTTTCTACATGCATTTCTATATTGAGCATAATTTCGGTCACCATCTGCATGCAGCCACTACAGAAGATCCTGCTACGGCAAGATTTAATCAATCAGTTTATTCCTTTTGGTTCACTTCGGTAACTCGCCAATATGTAAATGCCTGGCGGATCCAGAAAAACCTTCTCAAAAGAGAGGGCGCTCCATTTTACTCCTTTAAAAATGACATGATGTGGTATACTATTTTACAAATACTATATGCCGTGGGGATTTGGGGGGTCTTTGGTTCAGAAGGCCTGGCATATGCCATAGGCGCCGGTATTGTGGGTTTCCTGCTCTTAGAAACTGTAAATTATATTGAACATTATGGCCTGCTGAGGGAGAAACTGGCCTCCGGCAGGTATGAACGAGTGAAAGAAATTCATTCCTGGAACAGCAATCATCTCATGGGGAGGATCGTCCTGTATGAATTAACACGGCACAGTGATCATCATTATAAATCGAGTCGCAAGTATCAAGTTTTGAACTATTACGATACGTCTCCGCAAATGCCTTTCGGCTACCCTACGTCCATGGTCTTGTCACTACTTCCCCCGCTGTGGTTCAATATCATGAACCCCCGCATCCCAAAAAATATGTTGCCCACCGACTAACATTCTTTTTGGGTACTACATTCCCCCATGTATCTTTGCAGCATTATTCCAGATTTATGAATTCAGCCGTACGTGTACGCTTTGCTCCCAGCCCCACCGGCCCCTTACATATAGGTGGCGTTAGGACGGCGTTATTCAATTACCTATTTGCCAAGAAGCATCAAGGTCAATTTATCTTGAGAATCGAGGATACCGACCAAAATAGATATGTGCCCGGGGCTGAAGAATATATTATTGAAGCTCTTGAATGGTGTGGGATCCCTTTTGATGAAGGCCCAAATAAAGATGGGGGATACGGGCCATACCGGCAGAGTGAACGAAAGTCTTTATATCGTAAATATGCCGATCAATTGGTGTCTGGCGGACACGCATATTATGCATTTGATACCTCTGAAAATCTGCATGCACACCGAGAAGATCATGAAGCTAAAGGGAAGACGTTTATTTACAACGCTCATAATCGCTTAAAGCTTGATAATTCGCTTTCTCTTGATAAAAACGAGTTAGAAAGCAGATTAGAAAAAGGGCATTCCTATGTCATCCGATTTAAAACTCCGGAATCCGGCATTATTTCATTTAAGGATCTAATCAGAGGTGAGATCGAAATAAATACGACGACCCTGGATGATAAGATCTTATTTAAAAGTGATGGTATGCCCACCTATCACCTGGCAAATATCGTAGATGACCACCTGATGGAGATCAGCCATGTGATCCGTGGTGAGGAATGGTTGCCCTCACTAGCCCTCCATGTACAGCTCTACCGTGCTCTTGGATGGGACGCTCCGGCATTTGCACACCTTCCTTTGATCATGAAACCTGTGGGTAAAGGAAAATTATCTAAGCGTGATGGCGAAAAATTGGGATTTCCTGTTTTTCCGCTGTCCTGGGAAGAGTCGGAGGGCTATCGAGAGGCCGGTTATTATCCTGAAGCCGTGGTGAATTTTCTGGCCCTTTTAGGCTGGAATCCGGGGACAGAACAAGAAATCTTCAGCCTGGCCGAGCTCGTAAAAGAGTTTGACCTGGACCGTGTAAACCACGCAGGGGGGCGATTTGACCCTGAAAAAACCGTTTGGTTTAACCACCATTATCTGCAGGAAAGATCCTCAAGTGATTTGTTGGAGGAATACAAAGCCGTTTTGGACGCCAATCGGATAGATCTATCAGTACATCCTGATGCATATTTACTACAAATATTGAACCTGATCCGCGAGCGAGCCTCCTTTTCCAAAGAACTTTACGGTTTAAGTGCCTTCTTTTTTCATGCCCCTTCCGAATTTGAGCCAAAAGCCGTTAAAAAAGGGTGGAAGGAGCAAAGTCCCGAAAGAGTCCGTGAGCTTCTCGATGTATTCGAAGATATCGACTTTACAAATACATCAATTTCAGCAGCGGTAAACTCATATATGAAGTCGCGCGACCTGAATTTTGGCGCCATCATGCCAACGATGCGAATGATCCTGGTTGGCGATCTCAAAGGACCAGGGGTTTTCGAGATCATGGAATTGCTTGGCAAAGAGGAGGTTATTTCCCGAATGAAATTTGCCCTGTCCCATTTTTCCTAGGCTTGCCGGTTTATTCCTTTTTCATACCTTCCCTTCTTTGTAACATTTCGTCAAATTTTGCTACAGATAAGTACCTCCTATTAGTACGTAATCATTAACTTAAATCAGTAATTATGGGCAATTTTATTCTAATACCTATTATCTTTTTTGGATTCCTGCTGCTTCTGTCTTGTTTCTTTATAGTAAAGCAACAAACTGCTGTTGTCCTTGAAAGATTCGGTAGATTCCTAAGCATACGTAATTCCGGTTTGCAAATGAAGATCCCTATGGTGGATCGAATATCAGGCCGACTCAGTCTGAAGATCCAGCAATTAGACGTTATCGTAGAGACAAAAACCCTCGATGATGTATTTGTAAAACTGAAGGTTTCGGTCCAATATGTTGTGATCCGGGAAAAGGTGTATGAGGCCTTTTATAAACTTGAAAGTCCACATGATCAGATCACTTCTTATGTTTTCGATGTCGTCCGTGCCGAGGTGCCAAAAATGAAATTAGATGATGTCTTTGTTAAAAAAGACGATATCGCCATTGCCGTGAAGTCTGAATTGCAGGAAGCCATGCTGGACTACGGATATGACATTATTAAAACACTGGTGACGGATATTGATCCTGATTCCCAGGTAAAGGCTGCTATGAACCGGATCAACGCTTCGGAACGGGAAAAGATCGCTGCACAATTTGAAGGAGACGCTGCTCGTATCCTAATCGTTGAGAAGGCGAAGGCAGAAGCCGAGAGTAAACGATTGCAGGGTATGGGTATTGCCGACCAGCGTAGAGAGATCGCACGCGGACTGGAAGAATCCGTAGAAGTGTTGAATAAAGTAGGCATTAATTCACAGGAAGCTTCAGCCTTAATTGTGGTAACCCAGCACTATGATACCTTACAGGCCATTGGGGAAGAGACTAATACGAATCTTATTCTGCTGCCCAATTCGCCCCAGGCGGGAAGTGATATGCTGAATAACATGGTAGCCTCGTTTACGGCGAGTAATCAGATTGGTGAAGCCATGAAAAAGCATAATAAACCCCCCAAGGATAAGTCCTAAAAATTGAATAAAAAAGGGGTGAATTTAAATTCACCCCTTACTTTTTATCATAAAACACAAAAACCATTTGGTATATTTGTGTGCAGTATCCTTTTTTATTGGCCTGAATCTAATTTTGCCCAGGTGTCTCTCAAAGTCACAGTTCTATTAAAAACAAGCTTGTTTTCTGTACTATCCGGATCTACACAGAAGTAACCAAGGCGCTGGAACTGGTATCTTAAGCCGATTTTAGCCGTTTCCAGGCTGGGTTCCAGGTATCCTGTTCTGATCTCAAGTGATTCCGGATTGATAAACTCCATAAAATCTCTGTCTTTATGGGCGTCCGGTGTCGCATCAGTAAAGAGACGGTCATATAGCCTGATCTCAGCGTTTATCGCATGTTGTGCCGATACCCAATGAAGAGTTCCCTTCACTTTCCGCATACTTTCTTCAGTACCGCTGCCACTTTTGCTTTTTGGATCATATGTGCATTGCACTTCGATTACTTCGCCATCTGCATTCTTAGTGCAGCTTTCCGCCTTAATGATATAGCCGCTCTTGAGGCGAACTTCCCCCCCCAATTTGAGTCGGAAATACTTTCTGTTCGCTTCCTCCCTGAAATCAGCCCTTTCTACCCATAATTCCCGTGAAAATGGTATCTGGCGCGTGCCTGCCGCTTCATCTCCAGGGTTGTTTTCAGTGGTTAACCATTCTTCTTCCCCTTCCGGATAGTTTGTGATTACTACTTTCAACGGATCCAGTACAGCCATAACTCTTGGTGCGATCTTGTTTAAATGCTCCCGCACGGTAAACTCCAATAAAGAGACATCAACTACGTTTTCACGCTTGGCAATTCCTATAGTATCTGCAAACTTTCGGATAGACTCTGGGGTATAGCCTCGCCTTCTAAGCCCTGAAATAGTGGGCATTCTGGGATCATCCCAGCTTGAAACCACTCCTTTTTCTACCAATTGCAGCAGCTTTCGCTTACTCACTACCGTATGGCTCAAATTTCGACGAGCAAATTCCCTTTGCTTAGGCCTTAATTTTGGAGCTTCCCTCACCTGATCCAGGAACCAATCGTATAATTCCCGATGCGGGGCAAACTCCAGGGTGCATAATGAATGGGAAATACTCTCGATATAATCGCTTTCCCCGTGTGTCCAGTCGTATAAAGGATAAATGCACCACTCATCTTTTGTCCTGTGGTGATCCTTGTGTAATACCCTGTACATAATAGGGTCGCGCATTAACATATTGGGCGAGCTCATATCAATTTTAGCCCGCAGCACGTGCACGCCTTCTTCGAATTCCCCATTTTTCATCCCCTTAAAAAGGGTCAAATTCTCTTCTATGGACCGCTCACGGAACGGGCTGTTAACCCCAGGCTCTGTGGGGCTTCCCTTCTGTTTGGCCATCTCATCTGAGGCCTGGCTGTCTACATAGGCCTTCCCTTCTTTGATCAGCTGAACAGCCCAATCGTATAATTGCTGAAAATAATCAGAGGCATAACATTCATTATCCCATTGATAGCCAAGCCATTCCACATCTTTTTTGATGGCATCTACATACTCCTGTTCTTCTTTGATCGGATTGGTATCGTCAAATCTCAGATTCACCGGGGAATCATAGCGCAAACCCAGTCCAAAATTAAGGCAAATGGAGCTGGCATGGCCTATGTGAAGATAGCCATTGGGTTCGGGTGGAAAGCGGAAACGGAGGTCCGATCTTGAAAACCCGCTTTTCAGGTCATCTTCAATAATGTGCTCAATAAAATTCAGTGATTTTTCCGCGTTATTCATCCCAAAATTTTTGAAGAACAAATGTAGGAAAAATGTGTGCTCAAACGCCTATAAATCAAGCTGACCATACAATAAATGCGTTTCACAACATATTTAGAGGGGGCGACAACATTAAATTCCCCGCGCGATAATTATATGTCATATTTGTTGTTGGACACTATGGGTAATGAAAAGTTAGCTAAACCATTGAAATTGATTATTGTAAAACAAAGAGCCATAAGGTCGTCCGAAACCCCAAATTAATTCTCGGTATACCTGAAGTTGCCTAAAGCAACACTACTTATGACACCAAAACCGATTTTTTTAATCCGCGTTTTCATTTCTACGCTTTTTCTCCTGCTGGCATACACTGCACAAGGGCAGGATTTGGACGCTCCGGTTGCTGCGCCTCTGCAGCCCAGCGGAACCACGGCTTGGACCGCCGCATGTGCAAGTGTAGATTTTAACGAATTCTGGGTCAACTTTACCTGGGGTCCGCCTCTGGTAAATGGCGACAATGAATTTATTCTGGAGCTTTCTGATGCATCAGGTGATTTTAGCAGTCCGGTAGAATTAGCCCGGGATGCTACTCAAAATACAACCTTTGATTTCTTTTTTGAGTTTGCTGTCCCTAACGACGTAAGGGGAGAGGGATACCGAATGCGTGTTCGAAGTACAAGTCCGGCTGTGACCAGCCCGGTCTCTCCGGCCTATCCAATGTATTACATGGATGTAAATACAGGCTTAACCATCAGACCGCAAGGTCAGGCAGATTTCGGAGATGGTACAGCTGAAGTTTGTGATGGAAACAACATCACTTTAGAAGTATACGCAATTTCCAATCCCGAAACCTATCAATACAATTGGTACCGAAGCGGAACCCCTTTGTCTGAATCCAGTCATATGCTCACTGTCTCCCAATCCGGGATGTACAATGTGGAAATAGACTACGGCACTTGTTCGGGATCCGGAAATACCTTATCAAATATCATTGATGTGACCGTAGGTTCCAGTTTGGGAATCGCCATCAATCCACCCGCCAAGACAGACCTATGTAGCGGAGAAACGGTCGACCTTGTTGCTAATATCACCGGTATGGGGTTAGACTACCAGTGGTTTAAGGACGGAGCGCCCCTCACATCGCCAACACTTGAAGACGACACTTATACAGTAGATGCCTCTTCTCCCGGTTTTGAAGGGGATTATCAGGTTGAGATATCCGGTGGCACAGCATGCCTTGAGCGCTCTGCACCCATAACGATAACCAATGCAGGAGACTTTACAGTAACACGAGATAATCCCGCTAATGTAGTTGTACTTCCCAGCCAATCACAAACACTGAGCGTTTCAACAACAGCGAGTGCGCCAACCTATCAATGGTACAGGAATGGCAGCCCGCTTCCAGGTGAGACCAGTGCTAGTACCACGGTAGATGACACTGGAACAGGAACCTATTTCTGTAGGGTATCCCTGAGCGGCGGACCTTGTTCTTCTACATCGATCGACTCGGAATCCACAAATGTAGTAGTTCCAGCGTCACTGGAATTAGTTATAGACTACGCTACATCGTATAGCGCATGTGTAAACACCAGTATTGTTTTAGAAGTTGCTCAGATCAATGCCATAGATTCCGGTGGTGGCAGTACAGATGTTACCGCAGACCTTATTGGGTCGATGACCTATCAATGGAATAAAGACGGCATTGCTGTTGCTGGCGAGACCAGCTCAACGATCAGCTTAACAGATATCAGTGAAAATGGAAACTACGAAGTAGACGGCAGTGTCAGCACGTACAATGCCACATCTAATACGCTGTCAGTAGAATTGTTAGTGAACGAAACACTAACTATTACAAGTACGGGCACAGTAAGCTGTGGTCCTGCAGTAGATATTACGCTAAGCACAAGTACATCCCTTACCGGCGAGTCGTTCGACTGGTACAGAGATGGCGTGATCGTAAACAGTACAGATGAGGCTTTGATCGTTAATGATCCCGGCACTTATCAGCTGGCTATAGACCGAAATGGCTGTCCTCTTTTGTCAAATGAAATTGTTATTACTCCGATCGATGATGACCTCATTACTATGGATCCGGAAGGCGCTGTGGTATTCCCTGAAGGTGGGAGCAGAACGGTTAATGCGGCAGGCGGTGATTCGTATCGCTGGTTCGATGCTGACAATGCAGAGATCGCAACAGGATCCTCATATACGTTCACAACAGAAGGAAATTATACCCTTATCGCCACGCTGGGTGCATGTGAGATCATTAAGCCTATTGAAGTCGAATACCTGGACACCTTTCGGGTCCCTAATGTTATTACTGTTAATGGTGATGGGATCAATGATGTATGGGTGATCCCAAATTCTTATTCAAATAAACCTGATGTCACGGTGATCCTTTACAACGAAAGAGGTGAAGAGATCTTAAACCAAAATGACTATCAAAATAATTGGCCTGAAGCTTCTATGTCGTTTACCAGACAAAACATGGTCTTCTATTACAAGATCATGAATACACAAGAAGTATTGAAGCAAGGGACTATAACCGTTATCCGATAACCAAACCGATGAAACGAGTACTGCTGTTTATTTCCATGGTTTTATTGCTGGGCGCTAGTCAACTATCTGCCCAGGAAGACAATCCATTTATCACATATGATGTACCGTCTCAAAACCTATTGAAGTTTAACCGCTTCCTTATAAATCCGACGTTTTCAACTGTTCGGGAAGACAAATCGTATTTCAATGTATTACATAGAAACCAATCGGTAGATTTTGATGATAATAACCAGGCGTACTTCTTAAGCTATAGCGGGCGTATAAATGACCGTACAGGTCTTGGTCTAAGTTTATACACTCAACGTGAGGGAACTATTAGTAACTATGGGATCCTGGCTAACTATGCTTATGGAATTAAATTAAGTGAGAAGAGCAACTTTACCTTTGGCGCCAACTTATCATACTACAGCAGTGGGTTTGATGAAAACAGGGCAAATCCGGTTGAAAATGATCCCTTGCTAGGCGGTCTTCAAGACAATTCACTCTTTACATTCCAGCCCGGTTTTAATATATCGTACGGTGCTTTTGATTTTGGGGTATTTGCTGAAAACCTGTTTGATTACAATCTGAAAACCAGTGAGTCAATCACTGAATTCCAGGACAAGAC
The DNA here is from genome assembly GCA_947258555.1 of uncultured Eudoraea sp. Taxonomy (GTDB): domain Bacteria; phylum Bacteroidota; class Bacteroidia; order Flavobacteriales; family Flavobacteriaceae; genus HDS-28. The sequence continues at coordinate 35,077 of CAMYJF010000012.1, forward strand.
TTTCTCGAGTCACCTGCAGTACACACATCAGTTTGAAAATGGAAATGGAATATTTGAACAAGCCAGGCTTATGCCATTGGCTCGTGTGAGAAAAGTAGGGGAGGAGGACCTGGTTCTTGGGGGTGCGCTTATACTCGACTTGCCAAAACTAGGATGGCTTCAAGGCGGATATGATAGTTTCTATGGGGCCTCGGCCGGAATGGGCTTCAACCTGAATAAAAGGTTGTCTATTGGCTACACTATGGAAAAAAGCTTGTCAACCAACTTTGACAATTTCGGACCCACACATGAAATATCCTTTGCCTATTCCTTTACACCAAATCTCACAGAAGATCGCGTAATGTTGGAAGATCAGGAGGATCAATTGGTTAGTAATGAGGAGGATCCTACCGAATCATTTGATGACAAAAACAAAGAGATAGAAGAACTAAAGAAAAGGCTGACAGAAAATGATGCCATTCTTGCTGAACTAATGTACCGCCAAGATTCCTTAGAAAATTTAGAAAGCGGGAGGCAGGGAGATCTTGAACGACGCTTCGAGATGGTCATGCGCATGGTTAGAAATGAAACCAGAGGAGAACGTCCAGACTTGGAGGAACGTGCTAAAGATCTGTACTTCAATGGTCAGCAGGACGAAACAGCTGTGGCTCAACAAGAAAAAACTGAAGAAATATCTACGCGGGGGGACAATGACTCCAACAAGCGGACAGATGTAGCGGCAAATGAGCCAACCAAAGATTTAGTAAAAAAAGATGGAAATGGAGTTGCTACTGCCCCGGCTCGTAAAGTTACCGGCCCAAAGAGCAGGAGGTTTAACGACCTGCCCGGAGTGGAAGATGGGTACTACGTTGTAGCCAATGTTTACAAAGGCCCGCACTACATGAATAAGTTCATGGATAAGTTGTCCAATGAAGGCCTGCAACCCAATTTTATTGACAATCAAAAAAATGGCTTAAAATACGTTTATATCGATCGGTATAATTCATGGCAGGAAGCCGTTGATGCCTACAAATCTGGCGTTAACGGGACTTATAGTGGTGACATGTGGATCATGAATGTGCAGAATCGCTATACGAATGAAGCCTATGCTGCCAATACAGAAATGGTACGTGAAAAATCTGCCGAATATGAATCTGATGTCCTTCAAAAAAATGTGGTTGTCAGAGACGGGGTTGATTCTAATGAAGAAGGCCGAACAAGAAACGATCTATATGGCGAAGGCACGGGCTTTTATATTATCGCTAACGTGTTTGCTAATCCCAACAATGCCAAGCGATTCGTAAAATTCCTGAATAGCCGTGGGCTTAATGCCAGCTATTTTATTAATCCCGAGAATGATTACCGATATGTGTATTTGAAAAAGCACAACTCCTGGAATAACGCACTCATAGCATACTACTCAAATCTCAATGACATGTACATGGACAAAATGTGGATCATGCGTGTCACACCAAATTTAATCACCTAATGAAAACCAGACTAACCAGCAATATTTTACTTGCTGGCTTATTGCTCTTCTCGTTTATCGGGCTAAGCCAGGAGTTTAACACCTTTGACGTTCGTTACCAGAACAATCTGAGGGGTGATCTTACTTTTATAGGAAATAATATTGTCAACCGCGATGGTGGGACGGGTTCTACAGAACCAGAAGATCCGTACAATGCTACCGGAAGTTCTTCCACCTATAACGATTGGCTGAATATGCAATATATTGATGTAGATAGTGATCCTTCTACATTCAGTTCCAGTACGGCCAATTTTCAATTCGCTCAGGCCAACTGTAATCTTATTAGGTATGCCGGTTTATATTGGTCGGCTACATATCCAAGTGCGCAGGCCGGTCAGCCACTGGGTACCGGAAGACAAAACGATTTTAATCAGGTACAACTTTCAGTGCCTGGAGCTGGCTATGTTAATGTCGTCGCTGATGAAATACTCTTCGACGGTTTTACGAGTGGTGATCCTTCGGTAACCCAAAACAGTCCATATGCCTGTTATGCCGATATCACGGCATTAATAACACCATTAGCCGATCCTTCCGGGGATTATACGGTGGCTAATATTCGCTCCGTTACGGGTTCCTTATCGCCAGGTGGTGGTGCCGCTGGAGGATGGACGCTTGTCATTGTTTATGAAAATCCGACCCTTACAGGAAAATTGATCACCACCTTTGACGGGTTTGCGCGGGTTCGTTCTGCTAATCCTCAAGTGGATATTAATTATAGTGGTTTCAATACCATACCTGTAGGCCCAGTAAGAGCCAATATTGGGGCCGCTGCACTCGAAGGCGATAACCGGATCACCGGTGACCAAATGCAAATCCGAGCTGCAAGTAATCCAGGGTTTACAACTATAAGCGACCCGGTAAATCCGGCAAGCAACTTCTTTAATAGCAACATTACTTTAAATGGTGCTATCACCACCAATCGTACGCCCAATAGCATAAATACATTGGGGTATGACACGGATATGTTCCCGTTAAACAACCCTGTGAATTCTGTCATTCCGAATAACGAAACTGACGCTACCCTTCGATTTACTTCTAGCGGTGATCAATATTATCCGTTTTTCAATTCCTTCAATGTTGAGATTATTGAGCCCAACATTGTCCTGGAGAAAAAGGTAGAGGACTTAGCGGGAAATGACATTACCGGTTTGGGTGTAAACCTTGGGCAATTCCTGGATTATGTGTTGACCTTTCAAAATATTGGCAATGACGATGCCACGAATTATTCGATTCGGGACGCCCTCCCTATTAATGTCTCGGTGATAGAAGCCGATATCGCTGCTCCTCCGGGAGTCACCTGGGTATACGATCCGGTTGCTCGTGATATTACGTTTTCTATTCCCGATAATTTAGTGGAGGAGTTCGATCCGGCCAGCAGTATCCGCCTTCGGGTTCGGGTTGCTGAAAATTGCTTTGATTTTATCGATGCTTGTACAGACCAAATCCCCAATCAGGCTTATTCAACCTACCAAGGTGTGATCAACGATGCGATCATTACCGATGATCCATCCGTTTCTGATTTTGACAATTGTGGCTTTGTAACTCCAGGAGCAACAAACTTTTTGTTGGACGACCTTGAAAACTGTGATTTCAGCAGAACTGTTCAATTGTGTGGGAATGATGTGTTGTTGGATGCTGGCAACAATTTTGACCAGTATATATGGTATAGAGACGTTAATGAAGATGGTCTCATTGACGCAGGAGATATTATTATTGATGACGGCGATCCGGACAATGACCCAAGCACTCAATTAGTAACCGAGGTGGGGATGTATATCGTAGATAAGATCGTTGCCGATCCTTGTAAAGGGTTTCAAGAGATAATTACAGTAGAACCATTTGGAGCCACATATCCAAATCCGATTACAGAGGCGATTAATGATCCTACGAATACTGTAGAAGGGGAGGTAGTTGTCTGCCCTAATGACGGTGAAGAACTACCCAAAGTATTCCTATGCGGCGCTAATGATACTGAACTAATTTCACTTAATATTCCCGATGCCGTAAGCATTGAATGGGAGCAATTGGATGAGGCAAGTTGTACTGCTTCTGTAGCAGATTGTGCCAATAAAGACTCAGGATGTGCCTGGAATAATGTAGGCTCAGGCTTTGATTATCTGGCCCAGGATGCGGGTCAGTACCGACTTGTTGTCAATTATCAAAATGGGTGTTTTGCGCGATTTTACTTCAATATTTTCAAGAATCCGCTTGATCCTCAATACAATTCAAGAGACATCATTTGTGCTACACCGGGAAATATTACGGTAACAAATATGCCTGCGGATTACGAATATCAATTATTAGATGCTACAACAGGTGGTGTGCTGGTTGCCTGGGGTGCCAGTCCTAGTTTTCCTATTGCCACGAATGGTGTTTACGCCGTGGAAATGCGGCAACAAGGCGTGGTTGATGGGTGTATTTTCTTATTGGATAATATTGGCATTTTACTGCGGGATTACCAAGTAGATGTTACGGCCAGGGATGCCGATTGTAGTGGCCTGGGGGAGATCCAAATTTCCCAGCTAAATGTGGAACCACAATACTACTATGAGATCCAACAAGGAGGCACGACCATAGATACATTTGGTCCGTCTGTAGACAATAATTATACCTTCCAAAATTTAAATCCGGGCGTATATGATGTTATTGCCAACACAGATGATGGGTGTACCTATACCGAGCAAGTAACTATACAGGACCTGAATGATCTTGCGTTAACTGCCCAGATCTCACAGCACATAAGTTGCAAGGAGGGGAATATTCAAATGGACTCTTCCGGAGGGCAAACACCCCATATCTATGCCATTTGGTCGTTTGTTGATGAGGGTGGAAATACAGTCATTTCCTACCCTACGATCAATGATATTCCTCCTTCAGAATTTCAAACCAGTGTCATTTTTGACATTTTAACACCTGGAGATTACACATTTGTTGTTGTAGACAAAAACAACTGTTTTGCTATTTCAAATACCGTAACAATTGTATTGGTGCCTTCAATCGAATATGATCCTTCCACGGTCATCGATGAAACCTGTTTCGGGGCCGCAGACGGAAGTATTTCATTTAATCTTACCAACACCAATGGGTACCAGATAACATTCCATCTTATAGATGATACCGGAACCATCATAGAATCTAATTCATCTGGTGTCTTTACCAATCTTCCTCAAGGAGACTATACGGTTCGCCTGGATCAGAGCAAGGGAGGGGCAACATGTGAATTCTTTGAATATTATACAATTTCCGGCCCTAGCAGTGCAGTAACCGGAAATGCCGTTCTTATACAAGATTATACCTGTCTTCAAAATGGAATAATTGAAGCTCAGGGGGCTACCGGTGGGAATCCCCCTTACGAATATAGCATTGATGGTGTAAATTTTGCAAGTGGTCCGGGTGCTGAGACTTTTAATAACCTCACAGATGGAACTTACTCAATAACGATTAGGGATGCCAGCGGCTGTACATTTGTAACGGCGCCTATTACCATTGACCCCCTTAATGAGCCTAGTGATCTTACATTTACAGCAACTCCACCCAGTTGCCCGGCGCTTATCTCAGATGTTGTAGTAACTGTGGTCGACGGCAATGCGCCTTATCTATTTGAAATTACGGCACCTGCCTCTATTTCGGCTACTTCTATTAGTGGCAATACCGCCAATTTTGATGGCTTGGCCCCTGGCACATATACCTTTAGCGTTACTGATAATAAAGGGTGTGTATACGACGAGTCATTTACTATCGCTGATGTGTCCCCTATACAAGCTATTGGTCAGCTGATCAGTAATGTGACCTGCGTTGGTGATAGCGATGGGGAAGTGCTTTATACGATATCTGACTTCAATACATCTTATGACTATTCTGTGGCGGGTCCTTCAACTTTTAGCGGAACAGCTGAAACAAGTGCTACGATCTCCCTAACCGGATTACCGGCCGGACTTTACACAATTACGGTAACAGATAACGATACAAATTGTACGGCCACCGCTGATGTTACAATCGGTGAGCCTGCAGCTCCTTTAACATTAACTGCCGTCGAGATAGAACCCACATGTTCAAGTGATGGTAGCGTTCAGTTAACCGCAGCGGATGGCTGGAGTGGATATACATATACATTGACATATCCTGACTTGGTTACTATTGTGTCAAACACAACTGGCACTTTCTCTGGTCTTACTCAGATCGGCGCTTACAATGCAGAAGTCTCAGACGCCAATGGTTGTGTAGTCACAACTTCATTTTCTCTGTCTGCAGCGACGATCCCAGTATTGGATATAGTTCCTAACGATCCTTGTTATGATGATGCTGTGGGACTAACCCTTACGGCCAATGTTACTTCAGGAGGAGATGGGAATTTCCAATACAGATTAGACGGGGGTGCATATCAGGCATCCAACGTATTTACAGGTCTTGGCCCGGGTACTTATACCATTGATGTGATCGATGGAAAAAATTGTACTGGGACTGATACCATTACTATCAATGCTGAGCTCGTAGTGACGGCTTCAGCTAATAATATAACAGCTTGTAGTACCGACGCCGACGTTACCATTGTTGCAGCTGGTGGAGACGGAAGCTTCGTTTACGCTATTGTCGCAGATGCAGTGGCTCCAATTCCTGCCAATTTTGGTGCCTCAAATGTCATAACCATAACCGGTGCGGGAGATTATGATGTGTATGTGCGTGATAATAATGGCGCCGTTCCTTTCTGTGAGGCAATGTATGACCTTACAATATCACAGGACGCTCCTCTTGTCCTAACACCTTCAGCCATAGACGTGGATTGCTTTGGTGGGGCCAATGGCTCCATTTCTTTAGCACTGGTTGGGGGACTCCCTCCATATGATTACAGCATAGATAATGGCACGAACTATCAGATAGATACAGACTTTTTTAACCTGCCAGCCGGGAACTATCCTGTTCGGGTAAGAGATGCCAACGGCTGCGAAGAAACAGCGACAGTAACCATCAACGAGCCTGCACAGATCACAGCTGAAGCTACAATAACTCAAGTGTATGACTGTACACAATTAGGTGAAATCACAGTGGGCAGTATTACGCCAACTTCCGGTGGTTCGGGTGATTATCAATACAGCCTAAATGGAGGCGCCTGGACAGCTGTAACCACAGCTGGCCATGTATACATAGATCTGATCGATGGAACCTATTCAATCCAGGTCCGCGATGCAAATGCTGTCGGATGTCTAATAACACTTCCCGACGTGATCATACCGCCGCTTCCCATTGAACCGGTATTGACCGCAAGTGTCGACTATAATTGTGATGGAACCGGAGATATAACCATTTTGCCAAATGATCCATCCTATACTTACAGCCTTAATGCTGGTGCTCTACAAGCTTCCAATGTGTTTGCTAATGTTGCCGTGGGCACCCATACCATTACTGTTGATTACGGAAGCGGATGTACCGTAGATACTGCAGTAGTAGTTGAAGACGGAAATGCATTTGATTCTCTAATTACGGCTTTTACGAACATCAGTTGTAATACAGGTACAGATGGATCCATAGGCTTCAGTGTCGATAATTTTGATGCCGTTAACGGCTTTGAATACAATATAAATGGTGGTGCTTTCTCAGCGCCTCAAACCAGCAGCCCGATCACAATCAACGGGTTATCAGCCGGTGCTTATACAATTATTGTAAGAGATGTGCTGGACAACAGCTGTTCTATTACCTTAAATCAAAACCTAACAGAGCCAGCGGCTGTAGTTGCCTCAGCAACCCTAACTACTCCTATTACTTGTACTAATGGTGGAGCGACTATTACAGGTAGCGCTCTGGGAGGAACCCCATCTTACGAATATCAATTGGAAGACAATGTCGGTGGAATCACAAATCCATACCAGGCAAATGCTGTGTTTACCGGTATTGCTGCAGGAGATTACATCATACGGGTTCGAGATGCGAATGGTTGTGAAGATCCGATCGATACTGCAATTACAGTACTGCCACCAGATGGCATAACTTTTACAGCCACTCCAACGGCTTGCTACAGTGGAAATAATGATGGATCTGTTGTTGTAAATGTAACGGCCGGAAATGGTGAATATCAATTCAGTTTGAATAGCGGACCATGGATCGCGCCTGTGCCAAGTTCAGCCACTACCTATACCTTTAATAACCTGGTTCCCGGAACCTACACAATAGATGTTCAGGATCAATTTGGTTGTGTTGGTGTACAGCAAAATGCGACGATCAATCCTCAACTTATTGCTTCTGCCGTGCTAACTACAGATCTTACCTGTATTGCGCCGGCTGCCGTAACAGTAACGGCCAGCGGCGGCTCAGCAACCTATTCCTATGAATGGTCTGATGACGGTGGAGCTACATATAACAGCACTAATTTTACTGGCAATGTCTTTAATACCAACACGGCAGCCACATATCAGTTTCGGGTAACTGACACAACAGCACCAACTGCGTGTACTGTTGTTACTAACAGTATCATAGTGACTCCCGCAGACACTCCAATTATTACGAGTGTAACACCGACAAATATTTTATGTAATGGAGATCTTACAGGTATTCTCGATGTGGTTATTGATACCAGTGCCGGACTGCCTCCTTATATAATTCAGGTTGATGAAACTATTACGTCAACGAACTATGGCACCCAGACAACTGGATTGCCAGCTGGTACTTATGAAGTTACCATAACTGACGATAAAGGATGTGTGTCTGTTCCATTCCCTGTTGTAATAACAGAGCCGAACGCCCTTGCATATACAGTCAATCTACAACCTATTGTCTGTAATCCGGGTGGTGGTGGAACAGACCCTGGATCTATCGCTGTAGAGAATGTGTCAGGTGGTACTGCAGAGTATACATATCATCTTACTGGCAACAACGGGTACAGCTCAAGTTATGCCACCACCGCAGGAGGAGAAGACCATACCTTTACCATTTTGGAATTTGGGATCTATGAAGTAGATGTGGTAGATGCCAATGGGTGTAGTGTTAGAACTACAAATATTATAGCATCTCCGCCAAACGACCTGGATATAGACGTATCTCCGGTAACGCTAAATTGTGCGTTAGGGGGAAGCGCTATAATCACAGTTACATCAGCTGTTGGTAGCGGTAATTATCAATTTGCTGTATTGGAAACCTATTCGGCTCCTTATTCTTCAAGCTACCAAGGTCCCGATGTGGTTGGAGGAAGTGTATCTACTTTCACGGGTCTTATACCTGGTATCACTTACACCTTCGTTGTATATGACGTGACAACGAACTGCTACTATTTTGAAACCGCCGCAGCTCCTATTGACACACCGTCCAATATGACGGTAACATCTTTGATCGAAGAAAATGTTACCTGTACAGGCGCCGCTGATGGCAATGTCACATTTACCTTTGATAATTTTGATGTCGGTGCTACAGATGTTTCTTATGAGATCTTTAATGCACAATCCAATACCTCTACCTTGTTTACGGGAACAACCCCAGTGAATCCTCCTGCAGGACCCGTAACCATATCTAATTTTGCCACCTTAGCTCCGGGTGTGTACTATATATTACTAACTGAAGTAGGTGGAGCCTTTGCAGGATGTACCGTAGGATCTCCGCAATTTACTATCTTAGAATCTACCAATCTGCTAACTGTTACCGCAACCGCATCCGCAACAAATAACGATAATTGTAACCTAAATGCTGGAGAGATTACTGCGGTGGCACAATTTGGCACACCGCCTTATGAATTTCAGTATCTACCCAATACGGCCCCTGCTCCGACAGCTGCCAGTCCGGGCTGGACAAGCAGTACGTTTGCTAATGTTGAGTCCGGGGACTATATCGTTTATGTAAAGGATGCACATGATTGTATCCAAAATGATCCCGTCACAGTACTCCTAGATCCGAGCCCGGAAATATCTTTGGCTATAGTTGATGAATGTGTAGCAGAAGGAGCTTTTGAAGTGCTGGTAACGCTCGATGTTGCAGGCATTACACCCTACCAGTTAAGTGTGAATGGAAGCCCCTTTCAAAGTGTCACTTTTAATGGAAGCAATCAATATACTGTATCCGGTTTGAGTTCTGGTGCAGGACAAACTGTTGAGATCAGAGATCTTAATGGTTGTGGCGAAACGGAGGCTTTTACTATTCATCCTCCATTACAATTTACGGCTACACTGTCTACCCTGCTAGATTGCGAGGTCGTCCCGGCTAACAATGCGGAGATAACCATTGAAATTCTTAATGGATCTGGCGCCTATGATTATGAAATTACTGGCCCCGTAAATCAGGCCCGTGTGGCTCTTCCGGCCAATCCCCATATATGGAATTTGGCAAGTGCCCCTGGCGCCTATACCGTAACCGTTTACGACACTAGCACAGCTATACCAAACTGTTTGGGAAGTATTATCGTTGATGTGCCCGCAGCAGTTACTCCATCTTTTACGGAAAC
>CAMYJF010000013.1:0-2977 GCA_947258555.1 uncultured Eudoraea sp.
GGTGTAGAGCAGGTCTTTATGAGCTATTTCCAGCAAGCCAAGGAATACGACACTAAAATGAAAGCCGGTCAGCCCGTCCGATATGACGAAGAACTGGAAGTGTTGGCACAAATTCTCAATGGGGAGCGCTTTATCTCCTGCCACTCCTATGTGCAGAGTGAGATCAATATGCTGATGAAGGTGGCCGAGAAATTTAATTTCCGTGTAAACACCTTTACCCACATCCTGGAAGGGTATAAGGTAGCCGACAAGATGGCTGAACATGGAGTTGGCGGTTCTACATTTAGTGATTGGTGGGCGTATAAGTATGAAGTAAATGATGCCATTCCTTATAATGCAGCGATCATGTCACGACAAGGCGTGACAGTAGCCATTAATAGTGACGATGGTGAAATGTCCAGGCGACTCAACCAGGAAGCGGCCAAAACAGTCAAATACGGAGGGATGTCGGAAGAAGAAGCCTGGAAGATGGTCACACTGAATCCGGCTAAACTGCTTCACCTGGACGATCGGGTTGGCAGCATTAAAGAAGGCAAAGATGCCGATGTTGTCCTATGGACAGATAATCCGCTATCCGTGTACGCTAAAGCCGAGAAAACCCTGATCCAGGGAGCCGTGTACTTCGATCTGGAAACCGATAAAAAGCATCGGGAAGCCATTAAGAAAGAGCGCAGCGAATTGATCAGTATGATGCTGGAAGCTAAAGGAAATGGTGGAAAGACTCAGAAAGCTAAGCAGACCAAGAAACCTGATTTTGAGTGTGAAACCCTTTAAAAAAGATCCGATGAAAAAAATAACATCTATATATACGATTATTGCCGCATTCATATTGGGTTCTGTTGCCGTTACAGCGCAGCAAACACCTGCCGATGCACAAGAAGGAACGATCAGTATAACCGGGGCAACTGCCCATATTGGCAATGGAGAGATCATTGAAAATTGCACCCTGGTTTTTGAAAATGGAACACTCTCAGCTGTAGGCGCCGATGCTTCGGCTCAGGGAACTGTAATTGATGCCTCCGGACATCATGTATACCCGGGATTTATTGCGCCCGGTAAATCGCTTGGTCTCGTTGAAGTAAATGCTGTACGGGCATCAAATGATCAGGATGAGATCGGATCTATGATCCCTCATATTCGAAGTCTGATCGCCTATAATGCAGAATCTAAAGTCGTGGAAAGCATGCGTCCGAATGGCGTACTGCTCGGACAAGTAACGCCTAAAGGCGGGACCATTTCAGGAACCTCTTCTATTGTGCAATTTGATGCCTGGAATTGGGAGGATGCTGCTGTAAAAGTTGATGACGGTATCCATCTGAACTGGCCGAATAGTTTTAGGCGAGGACGCTGGTGGATGGGTGAAGAACCTGGCTATAAGCCTAACAAGGACTATGCAGATCAGGTTGAGAACATCAGCTCTTTTGTAGCCAATGCCAAAGCCTATGGTACGGCTAGTACAAGTCAGGAGAACCCGGCTTACAAGGCCATGCAGGGCTTGTTTAATGGGAATCAAAAATTATATGTTTATGCACAGGCGGAAAGGGAGATCCGCGATGCGATCACTTTTTTGAAAAAAGAAGGCATCCAATCTGTGGTCCTGGTAGGCGGCTACCAGGCACAGCGAGCAGCAGATCTGCTAAAAGCACACAGCGTGCCTGTACTTGTCAATTATACGCATACGCGACCCAATTTTGATGATGAGGATTACGACTATACTTTTAAACTACCAAAACTCCTCTCTGAAGCCGGTTTGTTAGTGGGCATTCAGAATGCCAGTTCATCTAATTTCCAAACCCGGAATCTGCCGTTTTATGCAGGTCAGGTTGTAGGGCAGGGACTTGATAAAGAAAAGGCAGTCGCCATGATCTCCGGTAATACGGCAAAGATCCTTGGGATTGATGATCGGTATGGCACTCTGGAAGTTGGTAAAAGCGCGACCCTGTTCATATCTGAAGGAGATGCGCTCGACATGCGCGGCAATATTTTGACCCATGCATTTATCGACGGGCGTCAGATCTCTTTGGAAACACATCAAACTGAACTTTGGAAACGATACTCCGGGAAGTACGAGGGTAAATAATACCTAGTGAAACCTGTTAAACATATCAGCAGTACCCTGAATCCAGAGATAAGGGAACTGATAACCATCAAAGAGAAAAAGAAGGGCCGCAGTTCCAGCGGCCTTTTTGTATTGGAAGGTATACGTGAGTTTACTATCGCCAGGGAAGCCGGTTACAAATTTGAGAAGTTTTTCTGTTGTCCCGATATCATCTCAACGGAAATGGTTGACAAATGGACTAGGTACTTCCCAGATGTTCCCCTCATCAGCGTTAGTAAAAGTGTATATGAACGTATAGCATATCGTGGGAAGACGGAGGGCTGGATCGCCCTGGGACATTCCAAAAAACATACGCTAAACGATCTGCCGCCACTTTCTTCAACACCGTTGATCCTTGTTGTTGAGTCGCCCGAGAAACCGGGAAACGTAGGCGCACTTCTTCGTACTGCAGATGCAGCACAATTGAGCGCGGTCCTCATTGCCGATCCCATCTCTGATCTCTATAACCCGAATACGGTTCGTTCTAGTGTGGGTTGCCTCTTTTCTGTGCCTGTAGCCACGGCAACAAGTTCAGAGATCATTGCGTTTCTAAGAGATCGGAATATAGCTATCTTTTCAGCCACATTGCAAGATTCAGGCGCTTATATAGATCAGGATTATACTGTGCCATCGGCATTGGTAGTCGGCGCTGAGTCGACCGGACTCACCCAAATTTGGCGGGATGAGGCAGACGCGAAGATCAAGATCCCTATGGCCGGTAAAATAGATTCTATGAATGTTTCCGTCTCTGCTGCAATACTTATATTTGAAGCAAAGCGACAACGAAAATTTAGGTAATTCATTGATATATAAATTGTTACATGGCTGAAAGCTCCTTGTTTTACATAATTCTTGGCATCCTGGTGCTTCAATATCTTA
>CAMYJF010000013.1:3059-46846 GCA_947258555.1 uncultured Eudoraea sp.
TGAATTAACGGATGTCTTTGATGCCGAGGAATACAAACGGTCGCAGCGCTATAAAAAGGAGAATCACAGGTTCGGATTACTGACCAGTACATTCTCTTTAATACTAACCCTTACGTTTCTTTTGATCGGTGGATTTGAATGGGTCGACCAGTGGGTGCGAACCCTTACCGCTCACCCTATATTGATGGCATTGCTCTATTTTGGTGTGGTCCTATTTGGCTCTGAAATATTGGGTATCCCATTTGGTTGGTACCACACCTTTGTGATCGAGGAGAAATACGGATTTAATAAAACTAGACCCGGCACATATGTGATGGACAAGATCAAAGGATGGGGCTTAACTGCGATTCTTGCTGGCGGTGTTTTATCCTTGATCATGTGGTTCTACCTGTGGGCAGGCCCTAACTTTTGGATCTATGCCTGGGGGTTGATCGCAATCTTTACCATCTTTATGAATTTGTTTTACAGCAGGTTGATCGTTCCTTTATTTAATAAACAGGTTCCCCTGGAGGAAGGCAGTCTCAAATCCCAGATCGAGAACTATGCCTCGGGTGTTGGCTTTGATCTGAAAAATATTTTTGTCATCGATGGATCGAAAAGATCAACTAAGGCAAATGCATATTTCTCAGGTTTTGGAAGAGAAAAGCGGGTGGCTTTATACGATACACTGATCGAGGATCTGGAAGAAGAAGAGATCGTAGCCGTGCTCGCGCATGAGGTTGGGCATTATAAAAAGAAGCATATCGTCATCAACTTATCTGCCTCACTCCTGTTAACCGGTTTGATGTTATTTATCCTCTCGATATTTATAAACAATCCTGAACTCTCTGGAGCTATCGGTGTTACTACGCCAAGTTTTCACGCAGCCCTTATCAGCTTTGGATTATTATATAGTCCCATCTCGGAAGTCACCGGACTGATCATGAATTATCTTTCCCGAAAATTCGAGTTTCAGGCCGACGCCTATGCCAAAAATACATTTGCAGCAATGCCCCTGATCAGCTCACTCAAAAAATTGTCCAGGCATAGCCTTAGCAACCTTACTCCACACCCGGCTTTCGTATTCGTGCATTATTCCCACCCTCCTCTTTATCAGCGTATTAGAGAGCTTAGCACATGATTTTTGTTGGTTAGGACAAAAGATTGTGGTAACTTTATTTTATGAGGACGGCAACGCTGATTGAGAAGGAGAACAAAGAAATTGCCAGGCAGTACAAGGAATTACTTCGCATAAGTTATCAAGCGCTTTCCAAGGCCGATAAGAAATTGATCCGATCGGCTTTTGATGTGGCCGTTGATGCCCATAAAAATCAACGCCGTAAGTCCGGGGAAGCCTACATATTCCACCCCATAGCCGTGGCAAAGATCGTGGCCAATGAAATTGGTCTCGACGCAACTTCTATTGCCTCTGCCTTGCTTCATGATGTTGTCGAGGATACTGAATATACGCTGGATGATATTGAGCGACTTTTTGGGGAAGCTGTCGCTCGAATTGTAGACGGACTAACCAAGATCGCACACCTGAAAAAGGATGCCGATATTTCCCACCAGGCAGAAAATTTCAGGAAAATGCTCCTCACTTTGAATGATGATGTTCGGGTGATCCTTATCAAAATTGCAGATCGCTATCACAATATGCTCACTCTCGATGCCATGCCTGAGCACAAGCAGGTGACCATGGCTTCAGAAACATTGTACATCTATGCACCCCTGGCCCATCGGATCGGATTATATAATATTAAGACGGAACTTGAAGACCTCGCTTTGAAATACACCGAACCAGATGTCTATAATGATATCCAGGAGAAAATTGAGGATACCAAGGAAGAACAGCGTAAATATATTGACGATTTTACGGCTGTGATCAAAGATTCCCTGGATAAAGAAGGCCTGGATTATACGATCAAGGGCCGGATGAAATCCACTCACTCGATTCGTCGTAAAATGCTGGTGCAAAATGTTGTCTTTGATGAGATCTATGACAAATTTGCTATCCGGATTATTTACAAGACCGACCGGGAACAGGAGAAATTCCTGGCCTGGAAGATCTATTCCATCGTGACCGATCACTTTACCCCCAACCCTATCCGACTCCGGGATTGGATTTCCTCTCCAAAATCAACAGGGTACGAAGCCTTGCATATTACGGTCATGGGACCTGAGGGTAAATGGGTTGAGGTACAGATCCGTTCTGAGCGCATGCATGAGATCGCAGAGAAAGGATATGCAGCTCACTTTAAGTATAAGCACGGGGAGCAAAAAGACCTGGGAATTGAAGAATGGCTTAACAGGTTACAGGAAGCCCTGGAAGGATCCAATGGTAGTGCGGTAGATTTTGTAGAAGAATTTAAACTCAATCTATATTCCAAGGAGATCTTTGTGTTTACGCCTAAAGGGGAATTGAAATCCTTGCCAAAAGGGGCTACTCCGCTAGACTTTGCCTTTCATATACACACCGAAGTAGGAATGAAAACCAGAGGGGCCAAAGTGAATGGCAAGCTGGTTCCTTTGAATACGACCCTCAATAGTGGTGACCAGGTAGAGATCATGACTTCAGAGAATGCGAAACCCAATAAAAACTGGCTGGATTATGCCACAACGGGAAAGGCGCGATCCAAGATCAGATCGTCCTTAAAAGAAGAACGCAAGCTTATTGCGGCAGATGGTAAGGAAGTATTGCGCCGTAAACTGAAATCACAAAAGATCAGCCTCAATGAAGATGTGATCAATAAGATGGTCAATTTTTTCAAGCTTCAAACCAGTCTGGATCTTTTCTACAGAGTGGGTATTGGGACTATTGATAACCAGCAAATAAAGGATTTTGCCTCTTCCTATAACAATGCATTTATCAGCTTCTTCAAAAATCGCATCCGCAAAAAAAGTGCCCCTGAAGATATTGATAAAGAAGAGATCACTTCGAAATACGACGTAATCGTATTTGGGAAAGATGAGGAAAAACTGGATTATAAATTTTCCAAATGCTGCAGTCCTATTCCGGGAGACAGTGTCTTTGGTTTTGTAAGTGTCAAAGAGGGGATCAAGGTGCATAAGAACAATTGCCCGAATGCGTTATCCATGCAATCCAATTATGCCTACCGTATCATGCCGGCTAAATGGATAGATTCGAGCCAGGAAGAGTATAGAGCCGACATTCAGATAACGGGTATTGACAACCTTGGGCTGGTAAGTGAGATCACGCAATTGATCTCTACCAACCTCCATGTGAATATGCAAAATCTCAACTTCACAGCAGACAGCGGAACCTTTAAAGGGAAGATCACCGTTGTCGTAAAAAACAAGACTATGATCAAGAAATTGATCGAGCGACTCAAGAAGATCGAAGGGATCGAGAAGGTTACCAGAATTTAATTTATTACTGTACTTTTACCGAATTATTAAAAGGATATGTCAAGAGCCAAAGATCAGGAGATCGTGAGGGGTGTTTTTACCGCATTCTTGGAGGAGAATGGGCATAGGAAAACACCTGAGCGCTATGCTATCCTAAAGGAAATATATGACAGTGACGGGCATTTTGATATAGAGTCCCTCTACGGCATGATGAAGGATCAAAATTATAGGGTGAGCCGTGCTACCCTGTACAATACCATTGAACTGTTGCTGGATTGTAAACTGGTAAGGCGACATCAATTTGGGTCGAACCACGCCCAATACGAGAAGTCTTATTTTGACATGCAGCACGATCATATTATCCTTACCGATACAGGTGAGGTCATGGAATTCTGTGACCCGCGGATCCAAACGATAAAAAAGACCATAGAAGAAGTATTTGATATTCAGATCAACAACCATTCTTTGTACTTCTATGGCACCCGAGATACAAAAGCAAAATCAAAAACATAATTAGCATATTACATGGCGGTTGATCTACTCCTGGGCTTGCAATGGGGAGACGAAGGAAAAGGTAAAATTGTTGATGTCCTAACGAAGGATTATGACATCATAGCCCGTTTTCAGGGAGGTCCAAATGCAGGGCATACCCTTGAATTTGACGGGATTAAGCACGTGCTCCATACCATCCCATCAGGTATTTTCCACGATAAATCAGTAAACGTTGTCGGTAATGGTGTCGTTATAGACCCCGTAATCTTCAAAAAAGAATTAGATAATCTGGATCAATTTAATCTTGATCTAACAAATAGATTGTTGATTTCCAGAAAGGCGCATCTTATCCTACCAACACATCGACTCTTGGATGCTGCCAGTGAAGCCTCAAAAGGCAAAGCCAAGATTGGATCCACGCTGAAAGGGATCGGTCCCACCTATATGGATAAGACCGGACGGAATGGCATGCGGATTGGCGACCTGGAACTGGATCACTGGACTGTGAAATATCGCTCCCTTGCGAATAAGCATGAAGCCATGTTACGCACGTTTGATGTCGATATTCAATACGATCTGCAGGAATTGGAAGCTGAATTTATGGAGGCTGTAGACCGACTCAAAACGCTACCTTTTATTGACAGCGAAGAATATTTATTCCAGGCTCAGAAAAACGGCAAGAAAATATTGGCGGAAGGGGCTCAGGGAAGTATGCTCGATATAGATTTTGGCACCTATCCTTATGTAACCTCTTCAAATACAACAGCTGCAGGAGCCTGTACCGGACTCGGAGTATCGCCCGGTTCGATCCAGGGCGTGTTTGGGATCTTCAAGGCCTACGCGACACGAGTGGGCAGCGGTCCTTTCCCGACAGAACTATTTGATAAAGTTGGCGCCACCATGGGAAAGGTAGGGAATGAATTTGGCGCTACAACCGGCAGGCCTCGCCGTTGCGGATGGCTGGATCTGGTTGCCCTGCGATATGCAGTACAGATCAATGGGGTTACAGAATTAATGATGATGAAGGCCGATGTCCTAAGTGGGTTTAAAGAAGTGAAAGTTTGTACAGCCTATAAATACAGGAATGAAGAGATCTCACATCTTCCTTTCAATATTGAAGAAGCCAATGTGAAACCTGTTTATACATCATTTCCTGGTTGGAAAGAGGATCTGACCCGCCTCACCAAAGCCGCTGAACTTCCAAAAGCCCTGCTAGAGTACATAGATTTTCTAGAAAAATCACTTGACGTACCTATCCGTATCGTTTCCGTAGGTCCGGACCGAAAACAAACGATCTTGCGCTGATCAAGGGCTGTAAGAAGGGGTATTAAAACTATCTTAAGTCGGCATAAGCTCACCTAAAAAAAGCTATTTTTGACAAAATTCTTATGGTGATCCGCCTACTCTTCATATTTCTTTTTTTAATCCCCCTAACCGGTATTTCCCAGGAAGAGGAAGAGACAGGGGAACGCCAGATCAACATCGTTTACGGTGCTAATTTTACAAAAGATGAGGTTCAGTTTCCCGGGGCTTCCATCTTCAGCAAAGACAATAGACAACTTCAATTCGAGCATCAGGGCGCAGATCTATTCTGCGATGCAGCCATCTTTTATCAGCAGGAAAACAAACTACGCGCTGTCGGGAATATCCGATTAGTGCAGGGCGATTCCATACAAATGACAAGTAAGCGGATTGATTATGACGGCAATACCAAATTGGCAAAAGCCAGGGATAAAGTGATACTAAGAAATGCAAGTATGACGCTTATGACAGATACGTTATACCTGGACCGGGAAGCACAGGAAGCCTATTACAATACTTCGGGCACGATCATAGATTCTACCAATGTCCTTAATAGTAAAATTGGCACCTATTTTATGGCGACGAAAAAATATCAGTTCCTTGATAGTGTGAATATTCAGAATCCTGAATATACGGTAGATTCCAAGCGGCTGGATTATTACACTACGTCAAAAAATGCCTATATGTATGGCCCTTCGACGATCATTGGGAAGACCTATACTTTTTATTTCGAACGCGGCTTTTACGATACGAATATTGAAAGGGGCTATGGCATAAAAAACACACGCATCGATTATAACAACCGGATCATAGAGGGGGACAGTGTTTATTTTGATAAGGCTTCTGCCTTTGCTTCAGCAACCAACAATATCAAAGTAACTGATACGATAAATAAAGGAGTTGTTAGAGCACATTATGCCGAAGTATTTCGCCAGAAAGATTCTGTTTTTGCTACCAAGCGTGCCGTTGCCATAAATCTCGTCGAACAAGATTCTATGTACATACACGGCGATACCCTAATGATCACCGGGAAACCGGAGGAGCGGGTATTGCGGGCATTTCGAAATTCTAAATTTTACAAAACAGACCTCAGCGGGAAATGCGATTCTATTCACTTTACGCAGAACACCGGGATCACCCAATTGATCAAGGAACCCATCCTGTGGAACAAACAAAACCAAATGACGGGAGATAGTATTCACCTGGTCAGTAATATGGAGACGGAAAAACTGGATTCACTAAAAGTGATCAACAACGCATTTGT
The DNA here is from genome assembly GCA_947258555.1 of uncultured Eudoraea sp. Lineage (GTDB taxonomy): Bacteria > Bacteroidota > Bacteroidia > Flavobacteriales > Flavobacteriaceae > HDS-28. The sequence goes on from CAMYJF010000013.1 coordinate 9,466, forward strand.
CATCGCCTATGACAGTATAGGCAAGGAAGGATATAATCAAGCCAAAGGCAAGGACCTTTTCGGCAAGTTTGAAGAAAATCAATTGCGGACTATTGACCTGGTGAAGAATACAGAGGTCATATACTATATGTATAATGACGATGATGAATTTATAGGGATCAACAAGACGATCTGCAGTGCGATTCGGATGACAATGGGGGCAGATGACATAGAAGAGATCATATTTTATACAAATCCGGACGGTACGATCTTCCCGGATTCCGAATTACCAAAAAACAGTCGGAAACTTCGCGGCTTTATTTGGCGTGGTGATGAACGGATCAATTCCAAAGAAGAGATCTTCGATGAAGACGACAATAATATTGAATTGGTCTATATACGGGGCATTGAAAATCCGATCGATATTGATGCCGAAGAGGAAGAGCGGCAACAGAATGAAGGCGATCCCGTTAATGGCAAGGCCATACGCAAAAGATCTTCCCAATAAGGCTTGGCAACCATGCTTGCAGACGATTTTTTCAAGTATCAATCTCAAACATCTTCTCATCCACTAGGGATGGAAATTTCGCATGCCGAAGGTTCCTATATCTATGATACAGCCGGAAAGGCACATCTTGATTTTGTTGCCGGAGTTTCGGCATGTACCCTGGGGCACTGCCATCCGGATGTTGTAAAAGCGGTTCAGGATCAGGCCAGCTCGTATATGCATGTCATGGTTTATGGCGAATACATACAGGAACCTGCTGTTTCCTATGTCAAACTTTTGGCCGAAAATTTACCTCCTTCCTTGCAAACTACGTATCTCGTAAACAGCGGAACTGAGGCCATGGAAGGCGCTCTTAAATTAGCCAGGAAGGCCACCGGGAGAAGTGAGATCATAGCTGCAAAAAATTGTTATCACGGGAATACCATGGGCAGTCTGAGCCTGATGGATTATGAAGAAAGACGTGCCCCTTTTTTACCCCTCATTCCTGATGTGCGTCATATTGAATTTAATCGAAAGGAATCCTTGTCGGCCATCACCGAAAAAACTGCTGCCGTAGTTTTGGAAACCATTCAGGGCGGCGCGGGATTTATCCTCCCTGAAAATGGGTATTTGGCAGCAGTCAGGCAACGCTGTTCTGAAACCGGAACCCTGCTGATCCTCGATGAAATTCAACCAGGTTTTGGCAGGACGGGAAAATTATTTGCTTTTGAACACTATAATTGTGTGCCGGATATATTAGTCATTGGTAAGGGGATGGCTTCCGGTTTACCTATCGGGGCATTCGTAGCTTCAAAAGATCTTATGGCCATTCTCAATTCAAGCCCGGAATTAGGTCATATTACAACTTTTGGTGGTAACGCTGTGATCGCTGCAGCAGCTAAAATGACACTGGAAATTCTTCTGCGGGATGAGCTGATGAAATCAATTTCAGACAAGGAAGCACTCTTCAGAATGCTGCTTCAACATGAGCTGATTCAGGAAATCAGAGGTGTCGGGCTCATGCTTTGCCTTATGTTACCCACTGCTGAGATCGCTTCAAAACTGATTCATGCCTGTGCAGAGGAAGGTCTTATACTTTTTTGGTTACTCTTTGATAATAAGGCTATTAGGATAACTCCTCCGCTAACAATTTCCGAAGAAGAGATCAAAAAAGGCTGCCAGATAATCCTCGAAATTTTGGACCAAATCGCACAATAATCTGTTAACTATTTTGTTAATAATATATGCCAAATCTGGAATTAAGCCTAGTTGCAAAACAGCTATTTTTAAGTCCATAGTATAACCAAACCATCTTCTATGGCGTTAGATCCTAACGATCAGCCTGGCCAACCTGTGGCCAAGTTCGAATCCATGCTCAAAACTGATGATGTCTATTTCTTCGATGCCGATGATTTCGAGGACATAATTCATCATTATCTGAACCATGGAAAGATCTCCCTGGCTAAGAAAGCTATCAAGATAGGTCTCACCCAGCACACGGCCTCTGTGGAATTAAAACTCCTCTATGTAGAAGTGCTGATCTTTGAGAACAAATTTGATATGGCAGAACGACTTCTGAATGCGCTTCAGGAGATCCATAAATCCCAGGAGGAGATCTACATTCAACGCGCAAACATATTTTCTAAAAAGGATGATCATGTAGCGGCCATTGAAATGTTGGAGCAGGCGCTGGCTATTACCAGTGAAAGTTATGATATCTATTCCCTTCTCGGTATGGAATATTTATTCCTGGATGATTTTCAAAATGCCAAGGCGAATTTTATGAAGTGCCTTTCTTTTGACGAGCATGATTACGCCTCGCTATACAATGTGATATACTGCTTTGAGTTTCTGGAAGATTATGACGGCGCCATACAATACCTAAATGCCTATCTGGATCGCAATCCGTATTGCCAGGTGGCCTGGCATCAGTTAGGAAAGCAATTCTTTATAAAAGAGTTGTATACCGATGCCCTTGGTGCTTTTGATTTTGCGATCATAGCCGATGATTCTTTTATCGGGGCCTATTTTGAGAAAGGCAAGGTTTTGGAAAAATTGGGGCGTTATGAAGAGGCGATCGAGAATTACGAGATTACCATCAAGATCGAAGACCCAACATCGCACGCATATCTTCGTATCGGCAAATGCTACGAAAAGCTAAAGAATACAGAGCTCGCTAAATTCTATTACTATCAGACAGTACATGAAGACCCGCTCTTAGACAAAGGTTGGGTGGCTATAACTGACTTTTATGTTTCTAAAAAGAACTATGATAAGGCGTTGAGCTATATCAATAAGGCGATCAATATAGACGGTGATAATCCGGGATACTGGAAAAAATGTGCCTATATCCATATGGAGTTGGGTAATCTTGTAGAAGCCGATTATGCCTTTAAGAAATTGGTAGAGTTGGGCAATTATGAACTCGAAACCTGGGTATATTGGGCCTGTGTTGTAGGCAAGAATATGGAAGCCGAAGTTGCTCTGGAGATCCTTAAACAAGGAAAGGAATTTTATCCTGAAAGTGCCCTTATTGATTACCTCTTTGCAGCGATCCACCTGCAAAGAAGGGATAAGACCACGGCCCGGGAATATTTAATAAGAGCCTTTCGTGAAAAGCCTGAGGAGATCGAGGTGTTGAAGCTCAATTTCCCTACTTGCTACTATTCCAACTGGACACAAAACATTCTCTCTGAAATCAAAAAAGCTTCAGAATAAAAAAGTACTTTTGTCTTTTTTGAAGCTATGGCAGGACGTAAGCTCCTTCAATACGGCCTCATTGCACTAAAAGGTATGGCAATGGGAGCTGCAGATGTGGTCCCCGGAGTATCCGGCGGTACCATTGCTTTTATTTCCGGCATTTACGAAGAACTTATCGAATCCATAAACGGTATAAACATCTCCCTCTTACAGGAGTGGCGCCAGAATGGTTTTACTTCTTTTTGGAAAAAAGCGAATGGCAATTTTCTCCTGGCCCTTTTTAGTGGCATAGCCATTAGCGTTTTTACCCTGGCACGTCTAATTAGCTGGTTATTGGAAAACCATCCCATCATGGTCTGGTCCTTCTTTTTCGGACTTGTCCTTGCCAGTGTCATCTATGTGGGCCGCGCCATCAAACAATGGAATTTTGGAGCAATTGCCTTCCTTATTCTGGGTTCGGGTATTGCCTTTATGGTAACGCGATTGCCCGTAATGGCAGACTCGGCTTCTATGCCCTATGTCTTCCTCTCCGGGGCCCTGGCTGTATGCGCCATGATCCTTCCTGGTATTTCAGGAGCCTTTATCCTGGTATTGCTGGGTTCTTATAAATTTCTTTTAGACGCCGTTCACCAAAGGGATTTGCAAACACTACTGGTGGCAGCAGCTGGTGCTGTGGTGGGCTTACTTTCATTCGCCCGATTGCTTAAATGGATGTTTGCCAATTTCAGAAATAGCACACTCGCCCTCTTAACTGGATTTATTCTCGGTTCCTTAAATAAGATCTGGCCATGGAAAGAAGTTATAGAATTCAAGCAAATTGGAGATAAAATTATTGCTGTAAAAGAAGAAAGCGTCTTACCTGCTTCCTTTGATGGAGATCCCCAAATGACCTGGGCGCTGATCTTAGCCATTATCGGATTTGCACTTATCTTTATTCTTGAAAAAACAGCCTCGAAAAAAGAGCATAAATAACATGCATCAACCCAGGAGCTTATTAGACAGGATCTTCCTGATCATCAAGGGTCTAGGCATGGGTGCCGCCAATAAAGTACCCGGTGTATCCGGGGGTATCGTAGCATTTGTCGTCGGGTTTTACGAAGAATTTATTTATTCCCTTCAAAAGATAAACTGGAAGGCCATGAAGCTCTTGTTCAATGGCCGCTTTCGGAGCTTTTACCGATATATTAACGGACAATTTTTGGGCTTGCTCATCTTTGGTATGCTAGTAAGCTATTTCAGTGTGTCTAGAATATTAGACTACTTCCTGGAAGTGAAAGAGCTATACGTCTGGTCTGCATTTTTCGGGATGATCATTGGCTCCATCATTTATATCGCCAAGGATTTTGGGCATTGGAACAAACGTACGATACCAGCAGGCATTATAGGTCTTCTGATCGGCATCTCCATCAGTTTTTTGAGTCCGGCAAAAGAAAACGACAACCTCCTTTTTATTTTCCTTTGTGGTATCATAAGCGTATCAGGGATGACACTTCCGGGTTTATCAGGATCCTTTATTTTGATCTTACTGGGAAATTATGTGCTGCTTTTGGTAGACTCGGTCAATGCATTATATGACACTATGTCTGAAGTATTTCGGGGTGATCTGAGTTTTATCAAGAATTCAAAACGCCTGAACACCTTAAAAATATTGGCCGTATTTACTGCCGGCTCTGCCACAGGATTGGTCACCCTATCACACCTCCTGGGCTATGTCTTAAAGCATTTTAAACATATGACCACTGCTGTTATAATAGGTTTTATAACGGGTTCCCTTGGCGTGGTTTGGCCCTGGAAGAAAACTATTTTTTTATTGGAAGCGAACGGACTTCCGGCATTGGATTCTAATGGCGATAAGATCATAAGTAATTATGAGCGATACAATCCGGATTGGTCACAAGCAGAGACCTGGTATGCTATGTTATTTTTGGCCCTGGGAATTTGTATTTTACTAGGGCTGGATTGGTATGGAAAAATTCGAAAAGAAAATGAATAAGTACGGCCTCATTGGAAAGAACATAGCCTACTCCTTCTCTCCGGGTTATTTCGCAAAAAAATTTCAACAATTGGAAATGGACGACGCTTTCTATGAGATCTTTGATCTTGATGATATTTCCCAATTCCCTGATCTCATAGTATCAGAAAGCCCGCTGTCAGGATTAAACGTTACTATCCCTTATAAAGAAGCCGTGATCCCTTATTTAGATGCACTAAGCGATGAGGCAAGAGAAATAGGCGCGGTAAATACCATTTGTTTTGATGAAGGAAAACGTATCGGTCATAATACCGATTTTCAAGGGTTTACGGATAGTATTACCCCCCTATTGATGGGAAAGAAGCCTAAGGCGCTTGTTTTGGGCAGTGGGGGCGCTTCCAAAGCTATTCTTTATGGATTACATCAATTGGAACTCCCTGTTAACCAGGTATCTAGAAAGAAACAGAAGGGAATGATCAAATATGAGGAGTTAACCGTTGAAGTAATTAAATCTCATAAGCTTATTATTAACTGTACACCCCTAGGTACGTATCCTAAAGTTGATGAAATGCCGCCCATCCCATATGATGGAATAACGCCTGATCATTTAATTTACGATCTGGTCTACAATCCTGAGAAATCCGCTTTTTTACTTGCAGGTGAGTCACGGGGGGCACAGATCTGCAATGGCCTGGCCATGCTGGAAGGGCAGGCAGAGGCTTCCTGGAAACTCTGGCAATCCTACAACTCCTGAATTTATTTGTTCTTTACTGCCTTAGCAAATACTTAGACACTATCTAAAAAGAGGGCAGCCCTCCTTGTCCATGTAGGGTGTTCTTAGTATCTTACTATTCCTAATAATTCCCCAACCGGACGAATGATGGACACTATGTCGGAAGAAAAAGAAAATAAAGATGCAACTGTTATCGATAGTACTTCTAAGGCAAAAGACAAGAATACTCCACCCAAAGATGCGCCACAGGTAACAGAGTCGGAATCTGCGGAAGCAGATCCAAAGGAAATCCCTGTTGTCCAGGCCAATGTCCTAAAGGAGATCGATCATACAAATGCCGAAGATGCAGAGGATTCGGACAATTACCGACGCCATCATATTCCCATGTTAGACTACCACTCCATGAGCATGGAAAACCTGGTAGGAGAATTGCAGCGACTCGTCAAGAACGAAAAAGTACAATCTATCAAACGGCATATTGATAGTATTAAGCACGAGTTTGATCATAAATTTCAGGAGTTCGTCGAACAAAAAAAAGAGGAGTTCGTTAGCAAGGGCGGGAATGCGGTTGATTTTAAACTGTCATCGGTAGCCAAGCGCAATTTCAATGAGCTTTTGAGGGAGTACCGCGAGAAAAGGCAGACCTACTACAAAAGCCTGGAAAAATCCCTCAAGGAGAACCTGGAAAATCGGCTGACGATTATTGAGGAATTAAAAGGATTGGTTTCCGTTGAAGAAGATATCAACACTACTTACAAAAATTTTAAAGACTTACAGGAAAGGTGGCGGCATGCAGGATCTGTTCCTAGAAACAATTATAACGATGTATGGCGCACCTATCATCATCATGTAGAAATATTTTATGATTTTCTACATCTTAACCGCGAACTGCGGGACCTGGATTTCAAACACAACCTTGAGGAAAAAGAGAAACTGATCGTACAGGCCGAAGCCCTGGCAGAAGATGCCGATGTGGGCAAAGCTTTCCGCAAGCTTCAAACATTGCATAAGATCTGGAAGGAAGATATTGGACCGGTCGCTAAAGAACAGAGAGAACCTATTTGGGAACGCTTTAGCGCTGCTACCAAGGCCATGCATGTAAGAAGGCAGGAGTTTTTGAAGGACGTTGAAAAACATTATGAACAGAATCTCATAAATAAGAATGAGATCATAGTTAAGATCCAGGAGATCTCCTCACATGTGGCTACAAATCATCGTGGGCTGCAGGAACAGATCAAGAAAGTGGAAGCCCTGCGGGAAGAATTTTTTAAATCCGGGAAAGTACCCCAAAAGAAAAGCGATGCAGTCTGGGGTAATTTTAAGGAAGTAGTGCGGACATTTAATCGGAATAAAAACGCCTTTTACAAAAATCTGAAAAAGCTTCAGCAGGAAAACCTGGATCAAAAGCGTGCGCTCCTGGCCAAAGCAGATTCTTTAAAAGATAGCGAGGATTGGGAGACTACTACCCCGATCATGAAAGAGATCCAACGCGATTGGAAGAATATAGGACATGTGCCTAGAAAGTACTCCGACAAGATATGGGAGGAATTCAAAAAAGCGTGTAATCATTATTTTGACAGACTTCACAATTCGAAGAATGCAGCCCAAAAAGTGGAACTTGAGAACTATGATAAAAAAATAGCGCTCTTAAAAAGATTAAAAGAATACACCCTTAGCGGCGACAAAGAAAAAGACCTTAAAGCCATTGCTGTTTGGGTGGAAGAATGGAAAGGACTAGGCCGTGTTCCTTTTGCTAAAAAAAATATCAATTCTAAGTTTAACAAGATCATTGAAGCCCTCTACAAGAAATCGGGTGTAAGTATTCAGGAAACCGAATTGTTGAAATACGGCAACAAGATCCAGCAATTAGCTTATGCAGATAATGAGCATGCCATTGCCCATGAAAGAACATTCATTCGGAGAAAGATTCAGGAAGCCAATAGTGAACTGCGGCAATTGGAAAATAATATGGAATTCTTTTCCAATACCTCAGGGGATAATCCCTTGCTGAAAGAGGTGATGCAAAATATTGATCGTCATAAGAACGCCCTGGCCACCTGGAAGGCTAAACTCAAGAAGCTTAATATCATGGAACACCAATTACAGAAGGGCGAGGATATAGAAAATTCAAGTGAAGAAGAATGAAACTGATTAACCTAAGAGCCGGGCACATGTTTGCTTGCCTGGTATGCATTTTAATAACTATGTCAACAAACGCCCAGGATACACTCCCCTATTATGAGATCCCAGCTGCACCGGAACATTATACACCCGGAGGTGTCGTGGCAAGAATGATCGATGGACTAGGCTTCCGGTATTATTGGGCCACAGAGGGCCTGACAGAAGAAGACCTTGCTTACAGACCCGGGCAGACAAATAGAACGATCGGTGAGACGGTAGATCATATTTACGGACTTTCCAATGTCATATTGAATGCTGCTTTAAAAAAGCCTAACGAAAGAAGAGAAGATTCATCGAAACCCTCAGGATTTATAGAGATCAGAAAAGCAACCCTTAAAAATCTAGAAAAAGCCAGTGCCTTTATGTTGGATTCAGATTCCCTGGAAGAACATAAAGCCATTTTTGTCAGGGAATCGGGTATGTCTGAATTCCCATTCTGGAATATGATCAACGGCCCTATTGAAGATGCTGTCTGGCATTGCGGGCAAGTTGTAAGTTTACGACGTGCAACAGGCAATCCTATGCCTTCCGGAGTTAGCGTTTTTCAAGGCACAAAAAGAAATTAACACCCTAAATAAACACGTATGAAAATCATTTTCTCATTCCTATTGACTCTACTTTTAGTAAGTCCAGCTATATCGCAGCAGGTACTTACAGAGGAAGAACGCATTATGACTCTTGCCGAGTTGGAGAATACGCGAGATATGCTGGAAGAAAGCACCTCGGGTTTATCTCCGGCCCAATTAAACTATAAGCGTAGTGAAGAAGCCTGGTCCATTGCAGAATGCGTTGAACACCTGACTATTTCGGAAAATGCCTTTGGCGAAATGATCAAAGGTGCCATTAATGCTCCAGCAGACCCATCAAAAAGAACTGAAGTTAAAATGACAGATGGAGATCTACTAGCTATGATCCGTGACAGAAGTGGCAAGGTACAAACATCTGAACCCTTCGAACCCAGTGGCAAATTTGGTACATACCAAGAAACACTCGAGGTATTCATGGGCTTGAGAGACATGCATATTGCTTTTATTGACGAAACCGAGGAAGATCTCCGCAACCGATACGGCCAGCTGCCTTTTGGCACTATAGATGGACTTCAAATAGTCTTATTCATGTCCGGGCACACCGAACGCCATGTGAAGCAGATCATGGAGATCAAAGAAAGTGAAGGATATCCTTCAGAATAAAATTGACCATTTCAAACCTCCGAAGTACTCGGAGGTTTCTTTTTAAGCATATCCTCACACTAATTATTATAGGACAAGTTTAACAACCTTTTATGTGCTATTTAGTACCTTTGGGGGCCATCTAACAAACCCCGACAGAAGACCATTATAATTAAATTAGATTGATATGAAAATGTGCAAGATGAATGTCCGATCTAAGAAGACCCAATGGGTACTGCTACTATTGTTGAGTATGGTATTCGGACCTGTGGCCGGACAAGAAAACCCGATTGATTTCAAAGCGCTTAAAGGAGAGGTAGTTGATTCACAATCGAACGAACCCTTAGTTTTTGCCACTCTTATATTGGAAGGCAGCAACATTAGTACAGTTACCAATACAGAAGGTGAATTTTTAATTAAAATACCAACTGAAGTTCAGACAGGAAATATCAAAGTTTCCTTTTTAGGGTATAAGTCAAGATCCCTGCCCCTTGATTGGTTCCAGGAGAAAAATAATAAGATTGAGCTGGATGTAGGTATTACTAAATTAACTCAAGTAGATGTGAGTGCCCCTAAAAGTGCACTTGCACTTGTTAAGACCATGATGGCTAAAAGAGGGGAAAATTATTTTAAGGATGCTACTACTATGACGGCATTCTACAGGGAAACGATAAAAAAACGGCGGCGTAATGTATCTCTGTCCGAAGCAGTCGTTACCATCTACAAAACCCCATATATAAGTTCACGAAGAGATGCTGTCTCTTTGTATAAGGCGAGAAAGAGTACTGATTATAGCAAGTTAGACACCCTGGCTTTAAAATTGCAAGGCGGACCCTATAATGCGCTCTATGTTGACATCATGAAATATCCTGATTATTTGTTCAGTAGCGAAAGCATCCAGGACTATGATTTTAGTTTTGACCGCGCTACCAACATTAATGACAAACGTGTCTATGTGGTAAATTTTGAACAGAAGCCCGGGATCATGGAGCCCTTATATAGAGGGAAACTATACATAGATGCCGAAAAGAGGATCCTGACCTCTGCGATATTTTCCTTAAAGATCACCAATAAGGAATTGGCAGCCCGACTCTTTGTCCGGAAAAAACCCAGGCATGCAAAAGTGTATCCTACTGAAGTTGCATACCGAGTAGATTATAGGGAGAAAGATGGCAGATGGTATTATGGATACAGCAACGCTATAATGGAATTTAAAGTAAACTGGGATAAGAAATTGTTTAACTCGGTTTATAGTATGACTAGTGAAATGGCGATTACTGATTGGGAAAAAAATGTGAGTGGAGATGTGCCAAAACCTAAAGACAGGATGAAAACTTCTATCATCATGTCTGACGAAGCCGTAGGTTTTTCTGATCCGGATTTCTGGGGAGAATACAATATCATCGAACCCGAAAAATCGATCGAATCTGCCATTAAAAAGATCCAGAGGCAACTCAAGAGGGAACGCGGCAAAACAGGGTAAGTATCGCTGTGTTGGTTATGAACAATTGTTTATAACTTCGGTTTATAAAATGTTGATTTTAAAACCCATATAAAATTTGCCACTTTGGAATATCCGCATATCTTAGCGGGGTGTTTGAAAGAGAAGGTCCGTTCAGGGCAGTTTTGGAAAGGCACGGTAAAGTTGACGTTCTTTGCTTTGTTGGTTAGCTTCGAAAGAAACACAGAAAACTTGTTATCTGATAACTTGTTATCTGAGCGGATGGAGAAGTGAGCATAAAGAAAAGGGGCTGTCGCCCTTAGGACACTATGTGGATACTCTTTTAGTAAGAATGAGATTTCGGTTTCAGTTTTAATGAAAAAGTATTAAAGCAACGAGAAGTATTATGGAGTAAGTAGGAAGTGAAAGCTGAATAACGAAAAGTAATGCGAACGTTGAAACAGAATGCGGATGCAATCAATGGTTGCAGTGAGGTACTTCGGTACAACACAAAACGTTTGCAAACTGTTTCTAGAAAGCCATATCAATGTACCCGTTACAGTGATATGGCTTTTGTCTTTTATAGCTTCCCGTGACATCTGTCTTCTCAATGCTTTCACACCTTCCTAGCTCCCATAAAATTGTATATTTGCAGACTTAGTTAAAGAAGCGCATTTATGCCCAAGATCATTTATACCCGAACAGATGAGGCCCCTGCCCTCGCCACTCGTTCGTTCTTACCCATAGTGCAGGCGTTTACTCGTTTTGCCAATATAGAAGTTGACACCAAAGATATCTCCTTAGCAGGTCGTATTCTGGCCGTATTTCCGGACAAGTTACCTGCTGAAAAACAACAGCCCAATGACTTAGCTGAACTGGGCGAATTGGTCAAAAAACCGGAAGCTTGTATCATTAAACTCCCAAATATTAGCGCCTCCATACCCCAACTTAAAGAGGCCATTGAAGAGTTGCAAAAAAATGGATTTCCGGTACCTGATTATCCCGAGGATCCCGAAAGGCAGCAGGAGAAAGAAATTAAAAGCAGGTATGACAAAATAAAAGGAAGTGCCGTAAACCCCGTTTTAAGGGAAGGGAACTCAGACAGACGCGCACCTAAACCTATAAAGAACTACGCCAGAAAAAATCCGCATCATATGGGTGAGTGGAGTGCAAACTCCCAATCCAATGTTGCCTCCATGACTTCAGGGGATTTCAGGCATAATGAGAAATCCGTGACCATAGAAAATGCCATATCAGTTCGAATTGAGCTGACGGACGCAGCTGGCAACAAACAGGTTCTCAAAGAAGGCATTGCCCTCCAGGCCGATGAGATCATTGATGCAAGTGTCATGGAAAAAAAGGCCCTTTTAAACTTTTTGAAGAAAGCGGTACAGAAAGCTAAAGAAAAGAACATTCTTTTTTCAGCCCATCTGAAAGCCACTATGATGAAGGTTTCGGACCCCATCATATTCGGACATATAATGAAGACTTATTTTCAGGCAGTTTTCGAAAAATATGGTGATCAATTAGATTCAATTGGCTACAGTGCTAATGACGGATTAGAAAGTTTATATAACGATCTGGAAGAATTAAATGAATCGGACCGTGCATCTATTTTAGATGCCATTAAGCAGGCAATCGAAGAAGGCCCGGACCTTGCCATGGTGAATTCAGACAAAGGGATTACCAATCTCCATGTGCCCAGCGATATCATCATTGATGCCTCCATGCCGGCTATGATCCGAAATTCCGGCCAGATGTGGAATAAGGATGGACAATCTCAAGATACACTTGCCATCATTCCGGACAGCAGTTACTCAGGTATTTATCAAACAACGATCGATTTCTGCCGGGAGAATGGTGCTTTTGATCCCAGAACCATGGGCACAGTTCCCAATGTGGGACTTATGGCACAAAAAGCCGAAGAGTACGGGTCTCATGATAAGACATTTGAGATCCCGGCAAGCGGCACTGTCAGTGTTATTGATGAAGCCAATGAAGCACAAATACTGACCCATTCGGTAGAACCGGGCGATATTTGGCGGATGTGCCAGGTAAAAGATGCGCCAGTACGTGATTGGGTAAAATTAGCTGTAAGTCGAGCACGGGCTACCGATACACCGGCCGTTTTTTGGTTAGATGAGAGTCGCGCTCATGATAGAGAGCTCATCATCAAAGTTCAAGAATACCTGAAAGAACATAACACTGAAGGATTGGATCTGCGTATCTTATCACCGGTAAAGGCGACTCAATTCACCTTGGAAAGAATGAAAGCCGGGAAAGACACGATTTCTGTTTCCGGAAATGTGCTCCGCGATTATCTGACAGACCTCTTTCCCATTTTAGAAGTAGGAACCAGTGCCAAAATGCTCTCCATCGTCCCTCTTATGAACGGTGGCGGACTCTTTGAAACAGGTGCCGGGGGTTCTGCCCCGAAACATGTCGAGCAGTTTGAGGAAGAAGGTCATCTACGATGGGATTCCCTGGGAGAATTTATGGCTTTAGGTGTATGCCTGGATCATTATGCGGAGAAAAATAATAATGACAAGGCCAAAATATTGGGCACTACGCTTGATGAAGCAACCGAATTATTTCTGGATAATAAGCGTTCCCCTTCCCGAAAAGTAGGTGAATTGGATACCCGAGGTAGTCATTTTTACCTGGCAATGTATTGGGCACAACAGTTGGCCCAACAAGATGAAGATGCCGAATTAAAGGCGGTGTTTCAAAAAGTTGCTGACGCCATGACTACAAATGAATCCAAAATATCTAAGGAACTTATTGATGCCCAAGGTGCAGCACAGGATATTGGAGGATATTATTTGCCAGACTCCCAAAAAGCCAACACGGCCATGCGACCTAGTGCCTCGTTAAATGCCATTCTTTCGGAAATAGGATAATTATCTCGCTTTTTATAAAGCGAAACAGCGGTTATACCTATATTTAAATAAAAATTGCACCTATGAGGGTATTCCGCTGGATCCTCCTTCCATTTCTCTTTTTTTCATTTCTCTCAGCCCAAGGTCAGCAAAAATATACCTTGAGCGGAACGATCCGTGAAGCGGCTACTAATGAATACTTAATAGGTGTGACAATCGCTGTACCTGAATTGAGGACCGGCGTTACCACTAACGAGTATGGATTTTATTCCCTCACCTTGCCTGAAGGCACCTATACCATTCAAATAAGCTCCCTGGGATACCAGGATACGGTGGAATCTATTTCGTTTGAACAAAACAACCAGCGTGATTTTCAATTACGTACCGAGGCAGAGGAATTGGAAGAGGTAGTACTCACCGAAGATGTCGAAAAAGTTAACATCCGGAAACCTCAAATGAGTGTTAGCAACCTCTCTATCCAAACTATAAAAAGCATTCCGGTGGTTTTAGGAGAGGCTGATGTCATAAAATCCCTCGTACTGCTACCAGGTGTTACCAATGCAGGGGAAGGATCCTCAGGATTTAATGTCCGTGGTGGGGCAGCCGACCAAAATCTGATCTTACTGGACGAAGCAACCATCTTTAATTCATCTCATTTATTTGGTTTCTTCTCCGTGTTCAATCCGGATGCGATCAAAGATGTAAAACTCTTTAAAGGCGCTATACCCTCTCGTTACGGAGGCCGCGTCTCTTCTGTGTTAGAGATCTTCCAAAAGGAAGGGAATAGTAAGAAATTCAGTATGAACGGGGGCATCGGTGCTGTTGCCAGTCGGCTACTGGCTGAAGGACCTATCGTGAAAGACAAAGCTGCTTTCCTTGTGGGAGGAAGAGGCTCATATGCTCATTTTTTTCTTCCCTTGTTCGATGTAGATAATGAGGCGTATTTCTATGACCTGAACACCAAGTTAAATTACCGTATCAATGCCCGCAATAGTCTGTTCTTATCAGGATATTTCGGACGGGATGTATTTAGTCTCTCCGATAGATTCGTTAATACTTATGGAAATAGCGTTCTAAATTTTCGATGGAACCACTTGTTTTCCAATAAGTTATTTTCAAATCTTTCGTTGATCTATTCCGATTACTATTATGGACTACTACTTGATTTTGCAGGCTTCGAATGGGATTCCGGGATCCAGAACTTTAACCTGAAGTATGATCTGAAACACTATCTCAGCGATAACCTGCAGATCAATTACGGCTTGAACAACATCTATTACAAATTCAACCCCGGAAAGATCAAACCCAACGATGAGGAATCGGGTATTATTGAAGAGCAACTGATCGAAAAATACGCCAATGAATCTGCGGTTTACGTGGATGTAGAGCACAAGATCACCGAAAACATAAGCCTGCAATACGGTTTAAGGGTTAGTCATTTTCTGCGGCTTGGCCAGGATGAATTGTTTGTATATGAAAATAATAATCCGGTTGATTTTGATCCATTTTCATTAGTATATAATGAAGCAGTGCCAATTGACTCCGTTACCCCGGGCCGCGGTACTAATCTGGCCGATTTCACCAACCTCGAACCCCGAATTTCGGCAGCAGTGGTCCTTAATGAGAACAATTCCATAAAAGCGAGCTACATCCGCATGGCGCAGTACCTGCATCTTTTATCCAATACCAGTTCCCCTACTCCATTGGATGTTTGGACACCCAGTGGTCCCTTTGTAGAACCACAGTTGCTGGATCAATACGCCATGGGGTATTTCAGGAATATTAAATCAGGGGCATACAGTCTGGAAATTGAAGGTTTTTATAAGGACATCCAGAATCGTATCGACTACATTGACGGGGCAAACCTGATCGCTAATAACGCTATTGAGCAGGTTATTTTGAATGGTAAGGCCAGAGCCTATGGACTGGAATTACTTCTACGCAAGAACGAAGGAGCCGTAAAGGGTTGGTTGGCCTACACCTTGTCAAAATCTGAACAACGTACGTCCGGGCGCGATCCTTTTTCAGATAATGGTCGGTCTAATTTGGAAACGGGGATCAACTTTGGGGAATGGTACAATACCCCATATGACAAGACCCACGATCTTGCTCTTTATGGAAGTTGGGATATTTCACCACAATGGAACATTAATAGCAATTTTATTTTTCAGACCGGGCAACCCACCAATTATCCCGTCGGTCAATTCGAGTTTGAAGGACTCGTAATCCCCTATTTTGGATTACGGAATGCTGAACGCCTGCCCAATTACCATCGTCTCGATATCGCGGCCAGCCTTAAACCTAAAAAAAACAAAGGCCGCTCATGGCAGACCGAATGGGTCTTTAGTGTATACAATGTATATAATCGGATGAATGCCGCTAGTATATCCTTCCGACAGAACCAGGATACGGGACGAAATGAAGCGATACGTACCTCAATTTTCGGAATCGTTCCGGCCATTACGTATAATTTTAAATTTTAAGATGAAGAAGTGGATATACATATTGCTTGCCTTGCTTATAGGAAGTTGTGAGGACGTAATCGAAGTGGATGTCCCTCAGGAACCTCCGCGGTTGGTAGTTGAAGCCCTTTTCCGCGTAGATAGAAACGAACCCTTTGTTCCCGTGGTAGTGAAGCTTACAACAACTAATGGTTTTTTTGATGAGATTACGGCTACCAGTGCCGATGATAATATCACCATTTTAATTGACCAATATGAAAATCGAGATGGGATAGATATCATAATATCATCCGGCTCTTCAAGCCTTGCAGAAACAGAACCAGGAAGCGGCATTTATGTGCCGGATCCCACCTTCGATAATGACCAACGTATCTCTAGCATCTTGAATGAAGACCTGCAATTTACCATGATCATTCCCTATCAAGGCCGCCGCTATGCTGCACAAACACGCTATGTGCCTTCAGTACCCGTTGATAATATAGCACAAGGCACGGAGACCTTATTTGGTGAGGATGAAACGGAAGTGATCATTACCTACACAGACGATCCGAATCGCACCAACTTCTATGTATTTGATTTTGGGTTCGGGGAATACTTTGGTTCTGAAGATACATTCTATCGGGGTCAGCCATTCTCTTTTTCGTATTTCTATGATGAAAAATTTGATCCAGGAACAGAATTGGAGATCAGTATCCTGGGTGCAGATCAGGAATTTTATAACTATATGAACCTTCTGGTAGAACAGTCCGATGATGATTTCAACATTTTTGATACTCCTGTGGCAACCGTTCGAGGGAATGTTTTTGATATCACCGATCTGGACAATATTGACGTCTTCGACAATGTAAATCGACCCGATTCATTCGCCCTCGGCTATTTCGCGATCGTTGAGGAATACAAGGCTACCTTAACTATCCAATAGGGAAGTCCTGGTCTTTTAGATGACTCAAATACGCTCCGAACTTCTTTTCCAACAAAGCCGCTGCATGTTCCAGATTATATGATAAGGGTTTATCTTGATCTCCTATTTCAAGTACGTCATAAAATCCTGCTTCCCTGGCACGTTCAACGGATATGTCCAGGGTCCCGCAAACGGCAAGCACTGGAATATTGTACGTCGAGCCCAGTTTAAGGACACCCTGGACCATTTTCCCTGAAAGGGATTGAGAATCTAATTTACCCTCTCCGGTAATGATCAGGTCAGGCTTTCCGGATTCGATCATCGCTTCGGCGCCCGATAATTTCAGGATAAAGCCGCTACCACTGACATAATGGGCATTGCAAAAGACTTTAAGTCCGTAGGCAAATCCGCCTGCTGCCCCCGAGCCGGGGATATTTGCCACATCATGCTTTAGTTCCTGTAGAACTATTTTCTCAAGATTGCGCAATCCGGCATCCAGCTCCTGAACTTGCTTTGGATCTGCCCCTTTCTGTGGCCCATAGACATAGGCAGCCCCGTTAGAGCCATACAGAGGGTTATTCACATCGTTCAGCGCATAAAACGTCACATTAGAAAAGGATTTATCAGGAGGTAAAACGGAGGCTAATTTCATGAGATTGGCCCCAACAGGTTCTACTTTTTGCCCTGAGGTGTCAAGAAAACTATAGCCCAAAGCTGCTGCCATTCCTATGCCTCCATCATTTGTGGAACTTCCCCCAATACCCAAATAGATTTCTTTGGCCCCTCGCTCAATTGCGTCTTTTATTTGTTGCCCGGTGCCCCAGCTAGTTGTTTTAGTCGGATCCCGTTCTTCCTTAGAAAGAAGTTCGAGGCCACTGGCCATCGCCATTTCCACATAAGCTATGTGTTCTTTTGGATCCCACAAATAATAGGATTGTAATGGCCTGCCAAGAGGGCCGGCAGTCAAAGTTTCTATACGCTCTACAGTACGATTATTACTCACAGCATCCAGGAAACCTTCTCCACCGTCCGAAGCGAGAATATGGGCGATTTTTGCGTCTGGAAATTCACTAATTACAGCCTTGCTTAACACCTCCACTACCTCGGAAGCAGAAAGGGACCCTTTGAATTTATCTGGGATTAGTAAGAATCGCATGTTATTGGACTAAATGCTAGTTAATCATCCTTCATTAAAGAAGAGCATCCTTTAAAAATTTAATAGATCTGAAAATTAAATATAGGTATAATTCCTACTTTTGATCTAATCAAACAGATCCAAGTTGCGAACGAACAAAGAGCTCTTAGTTAAAAGCATAACCTACCTGGTATATACTGTATTCCTTATGTTTTTGGCGCCTGTTGTCCTCTTCCAGGCTTTTAAAAACCAAGCGCATTCCCTATACCCATTTGTACTTCAAGTTGGTCTCCTCCTTGTTGTTGCCGCTATTGTAATGGGATTTTACAGCATCTATGTCATGATGCTCGCTATCTTCGGGGCAAAGAAATAGGCTTCTAATCATTGCCATCCTTAGGCGCAGGTATTATCTTTGCCTGCTTAAACACGCATTGTGCAACAGATCAATATTACACTTCCTGATGGTTCGGTAAAGCAACACGCAAAAGGCAGCACGCCTATGGATGTTGCCATGGGTATCAGTGAGGGGTTAGCCAGAAATGTCATTTCAGCCAAGTTTAACGATACAACTGTAGAAACCGGCACCCCTTTAGAAGAAGACGGAAGTCTGGTATTGTTTACCTGGAAAAATCCTGAAGGGAAAAAAGCTTTTTGGCATTCTTCATCCCATGTGGTCGCCCAGGTTCTGGAAGAAATGTATCCCGGCGCGAAATTGACAATAGGTCCGGCCATTGAGAATGGTTTCTATTACGACGTAGATTTTGGGGAGCATACAGTTTCTGAAAAGGATTTCCCGGCCATTGAAAAACGCGCACTGGAGATCGCCAGGGAAAAACACGGCTTTAGTATGAAATCGGTTTCCAAAGCCGATGCCCTTCAACTCTACAAAGAGCGGGAGAATGAATACAAGCTGGAATTGATAGAAAACCTGGAGGACGGAGATATTACATTTTGTGACCACGACACATTTACGGATCTCTGTAGAGGGGGACATATACCAAATACCGGGATCATAAAAGCCATTAAGATCCTGAATGTTGCCGGTGCCTATTGGCGCGGTGACGAAAAGAGGCCTCAGTTAACTCGTGTTTATGGAATATCATTTCCTAAGCAAAAAGAGTTAACCGAATACCTTGAATTACTGGAAGAGGCCAAAAAGCGGGATCACCGTAAACTGGGGAAAGAACTGGAGCTTTTCACCTTTTCCTCTAAAGTGGGTCTCGGACTACCCCTATGGCTTCCTAAAGGGGCTGCATTGCGAGAGCGACTCGAAGATTTTCTCAAAAAAGCACAAAAGCAGGCGGGCTATGAGATGGTGGTTTCCCCTCATATCGGTCAGAAAGAACTCTATGTCACCTCCGGTCATTATGAAAAGTACGGGGAAGACAGTTTTCAACCCATACACACACCTAAAGAGGATGAGGAATTTCTCTTAAAGCCAATGAATTGCCCACATCACTGTGAGATCTATAATGCACGGCCTTTTAGCTATAAAGATCTTCCAAAGCGATATGCGGAATTCGGAACTGTATACAGATACGAGCAGCATGGGGAATTGCACGGCCTAACGAGGGTTCGTGGCTTTACACAGGATGATGCCCACATTTTCTGCACCCATGACCAGTTACATGAAGAATTCAAAAGCGTCATAGACCTGACTCTGTATGTGTTGAGCTCTCTTGGTCTTGACAATTTCACCGCTCAAGTGTCGATTCGCGATCCCGAAAATCCCGATAAATACATTGGAGATGTGCATAATTGGGAAAAAGCAGAGCAGGCGATCATTGCTGCGGCAGATGAAAAAGGGCTGGATTATATGATTGAAAAAGGCGAAGCTGCCTTCTATGGTCCTAAGCTGGATTTTATGGTCAAAGACGCCCTGGGGCGCCGATGGCAGCTGGGCACCATCCAGGTTGATTACAATCTTCCAGAGCGTTTCGACCTCACCTACAAAGGCAGTGATAACGAATCACACAGGCCGGTAATGATCCACCGAGCTCCCTTTGGAAGTATGGAACGATTCGTTGCCTTGTTGCTGGAACATACGGGCGGAAACTTCCCATTATGGCTAATCCCCGAGCAGGCCATTGTTCTGCCGGTGAGCGAGAAGGTTGAAAATTATGCCAAAAAAGTTTTAAAATCGCTTGAAAATCACGAAATTCGCGCGCTCATTGATAATAGAAATGAAACGGTTGGAAAGAAGATCCGTGAAGCGGAAATGAATAAAATACCTTTCATGCTAGTAGTTGGTGAGAATGAACAACAGAATGAGACTATTGCTGTAAGACGACATGGAGGTGAAGACCTTGGTACCATTACGGTTGAAGCGCTTTCAGATTTGATTAGCACTGAAATTAATAGTACCTTAAAGTCGTTTAAAAAATTAGTTTAATAAAATTTAAAAGCCATAGCAATACGTAGAAGATCAAGACCCCAACCAAGGAGGATCATAAAAAATCCTCACAATATCAATGATAAGATCACGGCACCGAATGTAAGATTGGTGGGTGATAATGTAGAAGTTGGTGTATATCCGCTGGCCCAAGCACTTGAGCAGTCGGATGAATTAGGATTAGATCTCGTGGAGATCTCACCTAAGGCAGATCCGCCAGTTTGTAAGATAATTGATTACAAGAAGTTCTTATACGAACAGAAGAAGCGTGAGAAGGCCATGAAGGCCAAGGCCACTAAAGTAATAGTGAAAGAAATTCGATTTGGTCCGAATACAGATGACCATGATTACGCATTCAAGAAGAAACACGCAGAGAAATTTCTTAGAGACGGTGCCAAATTAAAGGCATATGTGTTTTTTAAAGGAAGATCTATCGTGTATAAAGATAAAGGCGAGATCCTGTTATTGCGCTTAGCCCAGGAGTTAGAAGAATTGGGTAAAGTAGAACAGTTGCCGAAGTTGGAAGGAAAGCGAATGACGATGTTCATCGCCCCAAAAACAAGAAAGTAAGGCGAACATAAAAGAAAAGAGATGCCTAAGATGAAGACTAAATCCAGTGCTAAAAAGCGATTCAAGCTTACAGGTTCTGGTAAAATAAAAAGAAAACACGCTTTTAAGAGTCATATCCTGACAAAGAAATCTAAGAAGCGTAAATTAAAATTAACGCATTCTACATTGGTACATGATGCCGATGTGAATAGCATCAAGGAACAATTACGCCTGAAGTAATCGTTTCCGGTAAGTTTAACCCTGGAGTCGGGCTTTACAAGATCTTTCAAAGGAAAGGCGCCTGCTACAAAAAATAACATCATATGCCACGTTCAGTTAACGCTGTTGCTTCCAGAGCACGTAGAAAAAAAATCATTAAGCAAGCCAAAGGGTACTTTGGCAGAAGGAAAAATGTCTATACGGTAGCTAAAAACGCCGTAGAAAAAGCGATGCTTTATGCGTATCGGGACCGAAGAAACAAAAAACGGACATTCCGGGCTTTGTGGATCACTCGTATTAACGCGGGAGCCCGAATGCACGGAATGAGCTATTCACAGTTCATGGGGAAAGTTAAGTCGAATAATATCGGGCTAAACCGAAAAGTCCTTGCCGACCTGGCCATGAATCACCCTGAAGCGTTTAAAGCCGTTGTAGACAAAGTAAATTAAGTAAATATACAGCATAAAAAAACCCACCGATAGGTGGGTTTTTCTTTGTTCTCTATTTTTTATTCCTGAGCCTCAGCTTCTTCTACTTTCTTTTTGAGCGCTTCTAATTCATCTTTCGCATTTTGGGCCATTGGATAGTGCATAACTGCCTTCTTATAGTATTTTATGGCATTTTCAACATCTCCTTCATTCTTATAGAATTCGGCCATAGAATCATAGGCATTGTAGCCATTAGGACGTAGTTCTACATACTTTTCAAAATGAGCCTTAGCTTCCGCCTTATTCTCTAGGCCGTAGTGCAGATAACCCAATAAATTATGTACATGTCCTGTATTACGATCGCTTGCTTCCAATTTTGAAATAAGCTTTTCAAATTCAGCTAATTTAGCCTTGTCATCTTCCAGTGTCTGAGCATATCGGAAATGTACAAAGCGTCCATCAAATGCCAGTTCGTGCATTTTTGCCCAAGTCTCATCCCGTTGTTTCCTGGCATTCTCCTCGTTGTCTTTCCACTTAATATCGAGAAGGGAAACATATAATTTGGAGACCTCATTCTTACCTTCGACCAGTTTATTTGCCTGTTCTTTATGGTAAGCCTTTTTTTCTCCTTTGGAAAAATTCGCTAAAAATTTATGCGGTGCAAATAAGGTGGGATCCTTTTGAACTGCTGCATCAAAAAATGTATACGCTTTTTCGAACTCAATGTTCATAGCGCAGTCAATACCTGCACCGACAAGTGCATTTGCAATTTCGTCATCACCAGTCCATTCAATATATTGCGATTCAACTTCTTGGGCGATGATTAATAGAGGGAGGAACATTAATACAATTAAATAGGGCATTCCAGTTTTCATATCGGTTGTTTTAAAATTATCAATTCCTTGAAGATAAGGAATTAAAAACTTTTTCTAACCGATATTTGTCCTTACTTATAAACCAATAAAAGCCTTATGTTTTAAGCTGTATCTTCAATTTCATCTACAGCCAGCTTAAATTCCTCCCACCCTATTAATTCATCGCCGGAAGAATCATAACCGGATACTAATTTGGAGGCAACAATGCCCCGGATAAACCCACTGATCTCTGCCTCTTTTAGTAGCTTGACGACTTCACTTCTTTTAAGTTTACCACTTCCATCTTTGTCGAAAAAAGCAAAGGCTTCTTCAGGGGTGTCAAACTGATTTGTGATCAGGATCTGGATCTTATTCAAAATAGATTCTTTTGTTGCCATGTATTTAGAATTTTAGTGTTTATCTCGTTATTAGGATCGTATCACGACCCGAAGGCTGTGACTACCAATTTGCGCGCGCCTCCCCTATCCCGGTGCTCACATAAATAAATGCCCTGCCATGTACCCAATTGCAAGGCACCATTTTTTACGGGTATCTGCACGCTACTGCCCATCATAGATGCCTTGATATGTGCGGGCATATCATCCGGGCCTTCCATAGTATGTGTAAAATGAGGCGAATCTTCCGGGACCAAAAGGTTCATATGACTTTCAAAGTCGTCCCTGACAGATGCATCTGCATTTTCATTGATGGTTAGGCTTGCAGACGTATGCTTAATAAACACATGCAGGAAACCTGTTTCTATGGAAGCCACATCGGGGAATTGAGCAAGTACTTCACGGGTGATCAGATGAAAACCCCTGGGAAATGGCGGCAGGCTAATGGTTTTTTGATAAAAATTCATCTTGACTAAGGTACAGTGAAATTGGATTCGATGCCACACATCTTGATGTAATCCCCTACTTTTGCAGGAATTATTTTCTATGGAACTCTCAAAGGTAAAATTAGTGGTAACGGATATGGACGGCACCTTGCTTAATTCTTCTCATGAAGTGAGTGAACGTTTTTTTGATCTCTTTTATAAACTTAAGGCAAAAGGTGTCTTATTTGTGGCAGCAAGCGGCCGTCAGTATAACAATATCGTCAGCAAACTTGTTCCTATCAAGGATGACTTGATCTTTATTGCGGAAAACGGGGGTATAGTAATAAATGGGGATGAGGAATGGCTTCATATTGCCATGGATGACAGTTTGAAAAATAAGGTCCTGACCGTGGTTGAAAACAGCCCGGATATGTACCCGGTACTATGCACAAAAAATATGGCCTATATCCGTAAAGATCATACCCATTTTGTAAGTCTGTTGCAAGAATATTACACCCAATTCGGATACCTGGATAACCTTGTGGCTTTTTCAGATGAAGTCATAAAAATTGCCGTTTTTCACGAGCAGGACTCTGAAAAGTATATCTATCCGGTGGTACGTCAGTTTGAAAATGAATCAATGGTCAAAGTATCCGGTCAACAATGGGTAGATCTTTCTCACAAGGATGCTCATAAAGGACATGCCTTAAAAGAGGTACAAGCCCGGCTCAACATCAGCCCTGCTGAAACCATGGTGTTTGGTGATTACAATAATGACCTGGAAATGATGGGAGAGGCATCTTTTAGTTATGCCATGGCCAATGCACATCCAAATGTGAAGGCTGTCGCCCGGTACTCAACTGCCAGTAATGACGACTTTGGTGTAGAGTTAGTCCTTGAAAAGTTGTTAGCGACCCTCTCTTAGGTTTTTTGCTTTTTCTTCTTAGCGGCCGGGAATAGTACGTTGTTCAGGATAAGTCGATAACCCGGGGAAGTTGGGTGTAGTGAGAGTTCTGTCTTTGGGTCTCCTACTCTATGCTGATAATCTTCCGGATCGTGTCCGCCATAAAATGTAAAAAATCCCTTTCCTTTTATACCATGTATATAACGGGCCTCGCCGTTGATCTTGTTCTCTCCCAGTACCAGCACATTGGGTTTCACTTCCTTTCGTTCAAAAGAAGTGGTCTGGCCCATAAAGCCTTTTACCAAAGCTGTATGATTTTGGCAGAGCATAGTAGGCACCGGATCCCACTTGGCCGAAAAATCCATCAGGGAAAAATAATCGGTTTCTCTCTGCACATTGCTGCGTTTATTTGTCATATCAATAGACGAGAACTCATATCGCAAGGGATTTCTTTCCAACCTGAAATTTGTAAAAGCGAAGGTTCGGGAAAAATTAAGCTTCGTCTGGTAATTAGCATCTGATGGATCTCCATCAAACATCGGTTCGCAAATATCTACACCCTCTGCGGCAAGTGCAATGTCAAAACTATCTGTAGCAGAGCACATGGCAAACATAAATCCACCGCCAATTACATAATTCCTGATCTTTAAGGCGACATCCCTCTTCTCCTCGGATACCTTGCTGTATCCCAATTTGGAAGCTAAATTTTCTGCATTCCGTTTGCCTTCAATATACCAGGGGGCTGCTCTGTAAGCGCCATAAAATTTTCCATACTGACCCGTAAAATCTTCATGGTGCAGGTGCAACCAGTCATATAGAACCAGTTTGTTGTCCAATACTTCTTCGTCATAGACTGTTACATAAGGTATCTCCGCGTAGGCAAGCACCATGGTCACCGCATCATCCCAGGGTTGATTGTCTTTGGGCGAATAAACCGCAATTTTAGGAGCTTTCTCCAGGATGACTGCCTCCTGGTTTTGAGACGGACTACTAATGCCATCGAGAATGGCCTGTGCCTGGGAATCTGACACGATCTCAAATGAAACACCCCTGATCTGACATTCTCTTCGAATGTTTTCTCCATCAGGTAACAAGAATGAACCTCCCCGATAATTTAAGAGCCATTGTACTTTTTGTTGCTTGGTAAGCACCCAATAGGTGATTCCATAAGCTTTCAGGTGATTCTTCTGGCTCTCCGCGTCCATAGGAATAAGGATCATAGATGCCGTGACACCCTGTGCGCAAAGCAATACCACAATAAATAATAGCTTCCTCATGAACAGTAATTCATCAATGTGGTTCCCTGTTGTAAATAGAACAGCTTAGAAAGGAATATTATTGTCTTCGTCCTCCTCACTTAGGTCGTCGTTTAAGGGACTTCCAAAAGCTTCTTCTGTGCTTGGCAGGTTTTTGGTAATGAACGGATTATCATCCTTGGCATTCATCTTGGATTGGATTTCGTAAGGTAAATCAAAATCGTCCAGGTTCTCAAATTTACCAAGTTGGGCAACAAATTTCAAGCGCAGGGAATCCAATCCTCCATTACGATGCTTAGCTACAATGAATTCTGCCTGACCCTGTGTCGGTGTCCGCTCTTCATCGTCCCACTCGTCAATCTTATAATATTCCGGACGATAAATAAAGGATACGATATCAGCATCCTGTTCGATAGCTCCGGATTCCCTTAGGTCAGAAAGAATAGGACGCTTACTCCCACCCCGGGTTTCAACCGCCCTCGAAAGTTGTGAAAGAGCAATTACCGGCACGTTCAATTCCTTGGCCAGGGCTTTTAAATTTCTGGAAATACTACTGATCTCCTGTTCCCTGTTCCCCGCTTTATTAGAGGTACCTGATGTCATCAATTGAAGGTAATCCAGCACGATCAATTTAATATCATGTTGCGATACAAGTCGCCTTGCTTTTGCCCTCAGATCAAAAATGGATAGCGACGGGGTATCATCAATAAATAAGGGGGCTTTCTCCAGGGATTTGATCTTTACATTAAGCTGCTCCCACTCATGGGGTTCGAGATTTCCTGTTCTTAATTTCGCAGATGAAAGGCCGGTTTCCGCAGAGATCAGACGAGTGATCAGCTGTACCGAGGACATCTCCAAAGAGAAGAATGCGACAGGTATATTATCATTCACCGCAATATTGCGCGCCATGGAAAGTGTCAAAGCTGTTTTACCCATACCCGGTCTGGCGGCAATAATGATCAGATCACTGGGCTGCCAACCCGATGTTAGTCTGTCCAGACGCTCAAAACCGGAAGGAATACCACTCAAGCCTTCTTTGTTAGAGATCTCTTCGATCTTCTTTTTTGCTTCGATAACCAGGTTGAGTGCAGACTGAGCAGATTTTTTCAAATTCCCTTGTGTGACCTCATACAATTTTGATTCTGCACTATCTAACAGATCAAAAACATCTGTAGTTTCATCATAGGCATCTTCAATGATCTCATTGGAGATCCGGATCAGACTACGCTGGATGTATTTTTGTAAAATAACACGTGCATGGAACTCAATATGAGCCGATGACGCCACTTTCTGAGTGAGCTTGATCAGGTAAAAATCCCCACCGACGGCTTCGAGCTTCTGTACTTTCTTCAATTGACCCGAAACGGTTAATAAATCCACCGGTTCGGAATTCTCAAAGAGGGTGAATATGGCTTCAAAGATCAACTTATGGGCGTCTTTGTAGAAGGCCTCCGGATGAAGTATGTCGATCACTTCATCGATCCCTTTCTTGTCGATCATCATGGCGCCAAGTACAACTTCCTCTAAATCAACCGCTTGTGGCGGTAATTTTCCTTTTTCGAGTTGTATGAGCGTAGATTTACCGATCTTATGAGCAAGTACCCGGCTTGGTTTATCCATATCCGCTAAAGTATACAATACGCTTAAGTTAACACTTTTTTTTACCCTTTGGGATATTCACTATTTGATTAACATCTGCTGTTAATAAGTTGCAAACTTGTGTTAATAAGCCAAAAAAACCGGATTTCGATAAAACCCGGTTGTGCAGTTTGTCGATGTTTTATAGGCTCATGAATTAAAGACGCCCATATCGGCATATTTATTCATTCGCTTTTTAACCAGGGCTTCTGGTGATAACTTTTTCAGCTCGTCAAAATGTTTTAAAATCTTGTTCTTGACGATCGTAAATGTTTTCTCATGATTCCTATGGGCACCTCCAATAGGTTCTCTCACGATCTCGTCAATGAGCTTTAATTTCTTCATATCTGTAGCCGTAAGCTTCAACGCTTCGGCCGCTATTTCTTTGTACTCCCAACTGCGCCAAAGGATAGAAGAGCAACTCTCAGGAGAGATCACAGAGTACCAGGTGTTTTCCAACATCAAAACTACATCTCCAACGCCTATTCCCAATGCACCTCCTGAAGCACCTTCCCCAATTATAACCACAATGATCGGGACTTTGAGTCGGGTCATCTCCAATATATTCCGGGCAATAGCTTCTCCCTGGCCGCGCTCTTCTGCTTCAATACCCGGATAGGCTCCGGGGGTATCGATCAGAGAAACAACGGGAACTCCAAATTTCTCGGCAGATTTCATGAGTCGGAGTGCCTTACGGTATCCTTCCGGATTTGCCATTCCAAAATTCCTGTATTGCCGTGTCTTGGTATTATAGCCTTTTTGCTGGCCGATAAACATAAAACTTTGATCCCCGATCTTACCCAGACCCCCGATCATGGCTTTATCATCTTTCACATTTCGGTCGCCATGCAACTCAAGAAATGTATCCCCGCAAATAGCGCGGATATAATCTAAGGTATAAGGCCTGTCCGGATGACGCGATAGTTGCACCCGCTGCCAGGCGCTTAAATTTTTGTAGATCTCCTTGCGTGTTTCCAGGAGTTTTGACTCGATCTGCTTACAAGTTTCAGTTACATCAACCTCACTCTCTTCTCCGATCACCTGGCATTTTTCCAGCTGCTCTTCCAACTCCTTGATGGGTAATTCAAATTCTAAATATTCCATATAAAAGTGTCCCTATCTGTAGAGGCAAAGATATAGTTTTATGACAAATGGCAGCTATATTTCAGGTGCCGACTTCTTCCTGTTTTTCAGGATGCCATTTGTGACTACGGTTATCAGGATTATCAAGGCACCCAAGTAGAAATTTGGATGCATTTTTTCATCGTCCCCAAAAATAAAATAGGCCAGAATGATCCCATATACAGGCTCCAGATTTACCGTAAGCATTACGGTAAAAGGACGGATGTAGCGCATCACCTTAACGGATCCAATAAAGGCATAGGCTGTACATACCGTTACCAGGATCGCCAAATAGAACCAATCTGTTAAGGGAAGGGTTTTAAATGGGGAGGTGAGATCTGATGCAGAAAAGCCATAAATACTGATACAGACCGCGCCAACCAATAGTTCATAAAACGTAATTGTGGTAGGTCGTTCCTTCATTACTAACTGCCCATTGATCAAGGTGAAGATGGCTCCAAAAAATGTAGACAAAAGGCCCAGCCAAAATCCGAGTTCATACTCGGAATTAACCTGAAAAATAATGGCCAATCCCAAGATAACCAGGATGCCAAATACGATTTCATAGCCAATAAACTTTCGTTTATACCAAATAGGTTCCAGGATAGCTGTAAACAGCGCCCCGGATGCCATGGTTGCCAGGGTAATAGACACATTAGCCACTTTGATGGCATGAAAAAAGGTGATCCAGTGCAGGGCAATGGCTATGCCGCCCAGGACGAGCATGATCCTGATACGCCTGGAGACCCTGAAGGAATAGTTGCGCACCCACATAAACCCCAGGATAAACAGCACGGCAAAGAGCATTCGGGCCCACACCAATGGTATAGCGTCCAGACTGATGAGCTTACCCAGGATGGCCGTAAAACTCCAGATAAAAATGATAAAATGGAGGTGAAAATAATTGCTAAGCTTAGCGTTTGGCATTTTGCAGCAAGTAAATAGCAAAGATACCAAAGAGGATATTAGGTAAGACTACGGCTAACAAGGGAGAGAATCCCGACTGTTCTGCCAATGTACCAAATACCTTATCGAAAAAAATATAGAGAAACGCCACCCCGATCCCAAAGGCCAGGTTCACGCCCATACCTCCACGCCTTTTTACGGAAGAAACAGATACACCAATAATCGTCAGAATAAAAGCGGCAATGGGTAAGGCCCACCTTCTGTAACTAACCAGCACATAGGTATTGATATTCGATGCCCCTTTCCGTTTCTGGTCTTCTATGAAGCTGTTCAATTGAAAAAGATCTTTGGTTTCTGCAATATATGATACGGGTGTAAGGTCATCGATGCGAAAATTAAACAAGGTATCCAGCCTGCGCTTGGTCTCGATCACTTCCGTGTCACCGGTAAGCTTGCGTTTATTATATGAAGTCAGGCGATACAGGCTGTCTTCGGGCATCCAACGGATATTGGCCGCTGAGATCTTGTAATCCAGTTTATCTTCTTCGTTAAAGTGCTCAAAGGTAAAATTGTACCCAATTTTCCGATTGGGATCGAAGCTACTCACATAAATAAAATCAGACTCATTTAACTGGTTAAAGATATTATTGGTGACCCTGTCTTTTGTGCCTTTTTTGAGATACTTGAATTTAAACTCATTAAACCCTACGCTGGACCTGGGAACGATGAACATCGCCAAGAAGAACATGATCACAGCAATGATAGCGGCCCCTATCCAATAGGGTCTGAGAAATCGACCGAAGGAAACCCCAGAACTTAATATGGCAACGATCTCCGTATTACTGGCCAATTTGGAAGTGAAGAATATGATTGAAAGGAATAGGAATATTGGGAATAATAGACTGCCTACATAGATCGTGAAATTCACATAGTACATCACGATCTCTCCCAGCGGCGCTTCATTGTCTATCATCCGCCCTATCTGCTCTGCAAGGTTAAGCATAATGCCGATCGGGATAAAGAGCAACAGCATCATAGCAAAGGTGACCAGGTAGCGCTTTAATATGTACTTATCCAGAATGGTCATCTTACAACCTGTTGTTTAATTGCTTCACCATTTTATTTTTCCATTCGGCAAAATCGCCCTGAAGAATACGTTCCCTGGCCTCTCGCACCAACCAAAGATAAAATCCTAGATTATGAATGGTAGCGATCTGTTTCCCCAGATATTCGTTCGCCATGAACAAATGCCGCAAATATCCACGAGAATACTCTCTGTCTACAAAGGTATAGTCTTGTTCATCAATAGGATCAAAATCATTTTCCCACTTTTTGTTTTTAATGTTGATCGTTCCCTCTGCCGTAAATAACATCCCGTTCCGTGCATTGCGGGTAGGCATGACACAGTCGAACATATCTATTCCCAAGGCGATATTTTCCAGAATATTGACAGGCGTACCCACACCCATGAGGTACCTGGGTTTATCTTCCGGTAAGATGTCACAAACCACTTCAGACATGGCATACATCTCCTCTGCCGGTTCTCCTACTGAGAGTCCGCCTATGGCATTCCCTACAGCACCTACTCCGGCCACATATTCAGCAGATGCCTTCCTGAGATCTGTATAAACACTTCCCTGAACAATGGGAAAAAAGGCCTGTTCAAAGCCGTAATGAGTGGGGAGCGTTTCCAAATGCGACATGCAACGATCCAGCCATCTATGGGTCATTTCCATGGATCGTTTGGCATAGTCGTATTCACAGGGATAAGGTGTGCATTCGTCAAAAGCCATGATAATATCAGCACCAATAGCCCGTTGGATCTCCATGACATTTTCCGGCGTGAATACATGAAAAGACCCATCGATATGCGACTTAAATTTTACGCCTTCTTCTTTTATTTTGCGATTGGCCGATAAGGAATATACCTGGTATCCGCCACTGTCTGTAAGGATATTCCCTTCCCAACCCATAAACTTATGGAGTCCGCCTGCCTGCTGAAGGATAGGAACGGAAGGACGCAGATACAAATGATAGGTATTACCAAGAATGATAGGAGGTTTTATCTCTTCCCGCAGCTCTTTCTGATGCACCCCCTTTACTGTAGCAGCCGTACCTACCGGCATGAACATAGGGGTAGGCATATCCCCATGTGGTAATTTCAGGGTTCCTGCACGTGCTTTGGAAGCACTGTCTTTTTTCTCAATGGTATATTTCACAGTACTGGAAATCGGTAGCAAATATAGGAAACCACACCCCATTATGTCCCTAAGGGAATATTAAAGTTCAGCAGGGCCTCATCCCTTTGCAGGACTCCTCCTACGCCCCCCTTTTAGTTAATAAATTGTAATAACTCAAGTTGTGGATGATTTAGAATGCCGTTACTTTTGGCCTCAAATAAATAGCCCGTACTATGCCCGACATTCAGGAATTGCAGGATTTGGTGATCCAGGTAAGGCGCGATATTCTACGAATGGTACATAAGGTAAATTCCGGACATCCAGGAGGTTCCCTGGGATGCACGGAATTTTTTGTTGCCTTATACCATGTCTTGATGAATCGACATGAGACCTTTACTATGGACGGAATTGATGAAGATATTTTCTTCCTTTCAAATGGCCATATATCGCCAGTATATTATAGTATCCTGGCAAGAGCAGGATACTTTCCTGTAGATGAACTCAATACATTCCGACTTTTAAATTCGCGCTTACAAGGCCACCCTACAACCCATGAAGGGTTACCCGGGGTGCGCATCGCATCCGGATCTTTGGGTCAGGGAATGTCTGTAGCCATAGGGGCTGCCTTGTCTAAGAAGTTAAACAATGATACCTCAATAGTATATAGCCTTCACGGAGACGGAGAACTTCAGGAAGGACAGAATTGGGAAGCGATCATGTTTGCTGCAGGCAAGAAGGTGGATAACCTTATCGCTACGATCGACCGAAATGGACAGCAAATTGATGGAGCTACACAGGACGTAATGCCATTGGGAGATCTGAGGGAAAAATTCGAGGTCTTTGGATGGGACGTATTAGAAATTGAGGAAGGAAATGACCTGGAAGCCATCATTAAGGGCATGCAGGAAGCCAAGACCCGAACAGGGAAAGGAAAGCCGGTCTGTGTGATCATGCACACAGTGATGGGCAACGGGGTGGACTTTATGATGCACACCCATGCCTGGCACGGCAAAGCACCGAATGATGAGCAGTTAGAAATTGGATTAGCACAAAATAAAGAGACCATTGGAGACTATTAAAACAGAACAGGTACAAGAGACCATGAAGAAATATACGGATCAGGGAAAACAGGATACACGAAGTGGATTTGGGGCAGGACTCACAGAATTGGGTCGCACAAATCCAAAAGTGGTTGCCCTTTGTGCCGATTTGATAGGCTCTTTAAAAATGCAGACATTCCAGGAAGAGAACCCTGAACGATTCTTCCAGGTTGGGGTCGCAGAGGCTAATATGATGGGGATCGCAGCCGGACTCACTATTGGAGGTTTTATTCCTTTTACCGGAACATTTGCCAATTTCTCTACGGGTCGAGTATATGACCAGATCCGCCAATCGATTGCCTATTCACATAAGAATGTTAAGATCTGTGCTTCGCACGCAGGAATAACCCTGGGGGAAGACGGGGCCACACACCAGATCCTCGAAGACATCGGTCTGATGAAAATGCTTCCGGGCATGACAGTGATCAATACCTGCGATTTTAATCAAACAAAGGCTGCCACACTGGCTATTGCCGATCATAACGGACCGGTATACCTGCGTTTCGGGAGGCCGAAAGTTCCGAATTTCACTGAAGCAGACCAGGACTTCCAGATCGGAAAAGCAGTCACTTTACTAGAAGGTAATGATGTGACGATTGCTGCAACAGGACATTTGGTGTGGGAAGCTCTTTTGGCTGCAGAAAATCTTGGCAACTTGGGCATTTCTGCAGAAGTCATAAATATCCATACGATCAAACCCTTGGATGAGGAAACTTTAGTTAGATCAGTACAAAAAACAGGCTGTATCGTCAGCGCAGAAGAACACAATTATTTAGGAGGCCTTGGGGAAAGTATCGCACGTACACTTGCAAGCCATCACCCAAGCCCACAGGCATTTGTAGCTACTCAGGATACATTTGGGGAAAGCGGAACTCCCGCACAATTAATGGAGAAATACGGACTGAACAATAAAGCCATTGAAGCAGCCGTTGTACAGGTGTTAAAACGCAAGAAATAAATAATGGTATCGTTTTTGATACCCTTCTTGCCAAACAATCGAACACTATATGAAATGCGCTCCGTTAAAGGAAATTCCTTCAACTTTATTATTAGCATACTTCATATTGTTGTTCTTAATTTAAATTTAGAACAATGAGAAAGACACTTATGTCGGCGGCTTTAGCGTTGATCGCTACCGTCACTTTTGCTCAGTCAGAACCCGGGATCGGGCTCAAAGCAGGTTTAAATTACAGCGCCAACGGAGATTATTTTGAATCGATCAGTGCTGCGGCACAGGATCCGGATCGAAATGTGGGTTATCACATAGGTCTGTATGGGAAATTGGGACGCAATCTCTATTTCCGACCTGAATTTGTCTACACCAAGACCAAATCGGATTATAATGGAGATGTCTTTGATGTCAGCAAACTGGATGCCCCTTTATTGGTAGGTACCCGCGTTATCGGACCACTACATGTATTCGGTGGCCCGGCTTTTCAATACATCCTCAGTTCCGATTTTGATGGTATCTCCATAGATCGCGTAGAGAACGATTTTACCGTTGGACTACATCTTGGAGCCGGTGTTAATTTGGGAAGACTAGGCGTAGACCTCCGCTATGAAAGAGGGTTTACTGAAAATGAAGCAAGATTTATCAATACTAATATTACGACTATTGAAGACAGTCGGATTGATACCCGACCCGATCAATTGGTCTTAAGCGTCTCTATAAGTTTAGGGAAAGACAAATAAGAATGCATGGAATTAGTAAGCCCTGTAGTACGTACTACAGGGTTTTAGTTTGTATCCGGATCTAAATAATCAGGTATGCCATCACCGTCAGAATCAGGCGTAGAAATCAGATTTCCTTCTTCATCCAGTATTATCTCCTCTCGGGTAGGCGTCCCGTCCTGATCATCATCCGGATCCAGGAAGTTTGAGAAGCGGATCAATTGTCCGGTTGCCCTTTCGGCTTCTTCGTCAGTATTATCATTGTATAGATATCCATCTCCATCCAAATCTTCTTGTATAGACGGTATACCATCCCTGTCGTGATCTGTAGGATTCACGGCAAATAGGTCAACCTGAAAGATCAGAGGACTGTAGGCGGGTACGATACCCTGGGGTACATTAAAAAAACCAAGGCCGGATGGCATAAACATTAGGCCCACGCCATATCCTTCTACAGTGACCGTGCCATCTGGATTTTCAATGAAATCCGTACCTGATTTAAAAAATGGGGTTGCTTCCGAAACTCCTCGTGCTCCTTGCTGTGGTCCCTGCAACTGTGCCAGGTCGAACCAAACACCAAAATTTTCTGAGGCATCAAAGGATTCTCCTGTCAGGAGTGACCCTTTATAACGAATAAAAACTGAATCTGCTACAGATGGACTCGGCCCTCCGCCAGGTCGGGCGTTTAGATAGTAGAATGTATGATCTATCGTTACATCTTCATCGAGAAAGAACTCTCCGGACTGTATGCTACGGGTCTCACTGCTAACCTGATCGATCAGTGGTGTTTTGTCTGCATTATCACCGGCTATCGTATCCAGAACGATCCTGAAATCAAATCCAGCAGGCGGATTGTCAAAATCTTCATAATTGTAGAAATGTGTCTGCAGGTATTCAATCAATTCGGCCGCATCCTCTGCTTCAACTTCCGCAAAGTCACGAGGTGGGACTGCTACAAAGTCAGGTCCCTCATCATTGGAACAGGAGAAGAGAATAAGAATGAAAATCAGGGGGATCACCCGCTTGGAAAGATACATCACAGCTACTTTTTAAGCCCGCAAGATACAATTTTCCCCTATTTTTGCGTCTTACCTTAACAAAGAATTTGGGAGGATGCGAATCGACAAATATCTCTGGTGTACTCGTTACTTCAAGACCCGCAACCAAGCCACGGAAGCAACTAAAAAGGGGCATATCCATGTCAATGGTGTAGCTGCTAAACCAGCTAAAGAGGTCCAAATTGGAGATCACATCATGGTGCGAATAAACCAGGTAAAGTTTGAACTCGAGGTTTTAGAGATCCCTAAAAGCCGGGTAGGCGCGAAATTAGTAGACGAACTCCGCAAAGATTGCACATCTGAGGAAGCGCTGGCCCATAGGGACATGATGCGACTTGCGAAGAAACACTATAGAAAAAAAGGTGAGGGCCGCCCCACAAAGAAAGATCGAAGAGATATGGAAGGCTACCTGGATGATACGGAATAGCTCATGCCCAATTCTCCTTGATCTAAGTAAGAAACACTTTCCTATCTTTGATCAGAAATCAGGCGGAAGATGAAAAATAAGATCTTAAACCACACACAGATCCAGAACAAAATACGGCGTATTGCCTATCAGATCTATGAAACCAACGTCAATGAAAAAAAGATCATCATAGCCGGGATAGATGGAGGGGGGCTAAAACTGGCAACCAAAATTCAGGAGATCCTGGAAGAGATAACTACGGCGAAAATTGTACTATGTACAGTTAAGATGAATAAGAAAGATCCCCTGGAAAGCGGGGTGACCACTTCCCTGGAAGAAAAGGAGTATAAAAATGCCTCTGTGGTTATAGTAGATGATGTATTAAATTCCGGTACAACCCTGATCTATGCTGTGCACCATTTTCTTCAAACCCCTCTGAAGCGATTAAAAACCGCTGTATTGGTTAACCGAAATCACAAGAAATACCCTGTTAAAGCAGACTTTAAGGGAATATCATTGTCTACATCCCTGCAGGAGCATATAGAGGTGAAGATCGCTCAAAAAAATGCCGCGGTCTATTTAGATTAGGGCCTCACGGATCTCTTCTACGATCTGTTCTACATCTTTTTCCTCACAACTTATATGGTATTTCGCCTGGGTGTAATAGGCACTACGCTCAAAAATGTGCTTCCCTATAAACTCTATCATTTCATGATCGTCCAGATGGCTGATCATGGGTCGGTGCGATTTTTCTTTTTTTAGTCGACTAGCTAAAACAGGAATCGGAGTTTGGAGATAGATCGTCAGGGCCTCACTTTTTTCCAGGAAGAATAGATTATTTCCATAGCAAGGAGTTCCTCCACCTGTAGCCAGAACATATTGATCATGTGCAGCTAAGAATTCTTCCAGGATTTCAGCTTCTTTTTTTCTGAAGAACAACTCCCCTTTCTTGGCGAATAGTTTCTGAACGGAAGTCCCTTCAGAATCTTCGATCAAAGTGTCCAGGTCAAAGAAAGGCAATCCGAGGTCATTGGCCAGCGCGGATCCAATGGCGGATTTTCCACTTCCCATATAGCCAAATAGTGCGATCTTTTGAGGAGTCATACTGCAAAAATGAGGGAAAAGAAACGCAATTCAAAGAATTGCCAAAAATATGCGTGGTTGCTCTTGAAAAATGGATTTATGATAGTATATTTGCGCCTCCTGCGCCCCGATAGTTATCGGGGCTTCGGCGGGCGAAGCCCCTCGAAATCGAAATGTTTAGACCTGATAGCTCAGTTGGTAGAGCATCTCCCTTTTAAGGAGAGGGTCCTGGGTTCGAGCCCCAGTCAGGTCACCAGAGAGAGCAAAACCCACCCAAAAGGTGGGTTTTTATTTTGAAGCTAATTCGAGCTCGCTCGAGATTAGCGAAGAAATAATAAACCATGCCTTCGCTAGAAGGCTGGGTTTTGCTTTTTGACCTTGGGACGACTGGGTCCAACGAGCGAGCAAAGTGAGCGTAGTTAACCCCAGTCAGGTCACGAAGTGACATGGAACCCTGTAGTACGTACTACAGGGTATTTTTATGCAATAAAACTGGGGTGAGAACCTGCCTGCCGGCAGGCAGGGTTTATGCCGAGCGTAGCCGAGGGAAGCCCCAGTCAGATCACGATCAAGCACAAAACCCCGCCTATACGGCGGGATTTTTTATTTTTGGGAAACGCCGAGCTTGTTCAAGTGTTTTCATAAAACAAAAAGTCAAGCAAGCATGGCTTGCTTTGGTTTTGTATTTGCAGTACAGGACCACTGGGCACTGACGAATCGTCCACTAGTCGATTGTCACCGTACTGATCGGAGTAT